>NZ_JAHKRK010000053.1 GCF_019396355.1 Pseudonocardia nigra | reverse complement strand
CCGCTGGCGAGCACTGCGCCGCATCACCGCCAGCCCCCGCAGAATCGGCGCCTACGTCAAAGCAGCGCTCGTCCTCACCCACATCGAACAACTCCAGCTACGCACTTCTTGCTGAGATCACCTCAGTGGCCGGACTCGCGCATGGGTACCGCTTCCAGGCAGCTACCGGGCAGGATGACCTGTCCTGGGGTGAACTCGATGTCTTAGGCGGCGAGCCGTTTGCACAGCCATGCGGTGGCGGCCAACGGGTTGCCCAGGATGTTCCTGGTGTTGCCGGTCATGACCGGGCGGCCGTCGAAGTGCAGGACGCCCGGCATGTCGCGCAGAGTCAGGTCGGTGAGGCGCCGGGGCGTTCCACCGAGGATCACAGCCCCGGTGGACCCGTTGTCCGCCAGGGTGTCCGGGAGGTCGATCGCCCAGTTCTCGACACGCGAGTCGATGATCTCGATTGCGGGCACGACGTAGTCGATCGCGCTGATCACGTCGGCCACGGTGACATTCGGTCCGCCCAGGCGGCTGCCGAGGATGAAGGGCGGGCTCGAGCTCGACGAACGGCTCGATGAACCCGTCCCGGTCCAGCGAGGTGCCTTCGTAGGCGAACGTCGACGCCAGCAGGTAGCCGTAGTCGGGTTCGTCGAGGCCGAACGCGTCCTGCATGACCTTCGCGATGTTGCCCAGCTTGTACCCGACGACGCGATCGCCGCCGGCGACGGCCGCCTCGACGTTGATGCGCTGGACGTCGAAGGCGCTGTCTGCATCCAGCCCGGGCCAGGTCTTCGTCGGCGCCGTGACCGGCTCACGGTTCAACCGTGCGGTACGCAGGGTCGTGGCGATGGCGTGGAGCTCGGACGTCTGCATCAGACTGTCCCGTGCCCGGCCGACTGCGCGCCCTGGAGCTCCAGCTCGCGAGGCTGCGCAGTCCGATGTCCGAAGCGACGCCCGGGGTGATCCTCACGCAGCCGGACCGCGCCCGGCCCGTACAGCTTCTCCCGCAGCGTCGAGCCCTCGTACTCGCTCCACACCGCGCCCCGGCGCTGCAGCTCGGGCACGACGAACTCGATGAAGTCGGCGATGTCCTGGTACTTCACCGCGTGCCCGAGGTTGAAGCCGTCGATGCCGGTCTCGTCCATCCAGCGGATCAGCTCGTCCGCGATCGTCGTCGGTGATCCGACGAGGGTCGGGCCGGTGCCGCCGATGCCGATGAAGTCGGCGATGTCGCGGGGCGTCCACTCCTTGTCGGGATCCATCTTCGAGAACAGGTCGACCATGGTCTGGCCCGCGTTGGTCTTGACGTGCTTGAGCGGCACGTCGGGGTCGAACTGAGACATGTCCAGGACGGTCCAGCCGCTGTAGCGGGCCATCGCGCCGGCGTAGCTCACCAGGCGGCGGTAGGACTCGTACTTGGTCTGGGCGGCCTCGTCGGTCGGTGCGCAGACGACGGAGAGCATCTGCAGCACCTTGACGCTCTGCGGGTCACGTCCGGACTCGGCGGCGAGGTCGCGCACCGTCTGGACCTGACGGGCGAGAGCCGGGATCGACACGGCGTTGACGAAGACCGCCTCGGCGTGCCCTGCGGGGGAGTGCCCGGCCCTTGGACGAGCCACCGGCCTGGAAGATGACCGGGGTGCGCTGGGGGGAGGCTTCGCACAGCGCGAGGCCGGGCACGTCGAAGTACTTGCCGTGGTGGCCGATCTCGTGCACGCGGGTGGGGTCGGCGTAGACGCAGTTGTGCCGGTCGCGGACGACGGCGTCGTCCTGCCAGGACCCTTCCCACAGCTTGTAGCAGACCTCGAGGTGCTCCGCGGCGACGTCGTAACGCTCGTCGTGCGGGATCTGCTCGCCGGTGCCGAGGTTGCGTGCGGCGCTGTCGGCGTAGGAGGTCACCAGGTTCCAGCCGACCCGGCCGTCGGTGAGGTGGTCCAGGGTGCTGAAGCGGCGGGCGAGTGCGTAGGGGTGCTCGTAGGACGTCGACGCGGTCAGGCCGAAGCCGAGGTTCGCGGTGACGCCTGCCATCGCGGAGACCACGAGGAAGGGATCGTTGGCCGGGATCTGCGCACCGTCGGCGAGCGCTCCGGCGACACTGCCCTCGTACACGTCGTGGTAGCCGACGTTGTCGGCGAAGAAGATCCCGTCGAACCGGCCCTCCTCCAGCAGCTTCGCGTAGTCGGTCCAGTAGCGCAGGCTGGTGTACCGGCTGCTCCGGTCGTGCTCGTGGCGCCACAACCCGGCCGAGAGGTGGGCGGGGCCCTGGAAGTCGAAGGCGAACAGTCGCATTCGGCGAGACGTCATCGTCGGTCTCCGTTCTGGTTGGTCTGCGTGCGGTGGGCGCATGCCGGGTCGGGCCATGCGTCCCTGTTGAGCGGGCTCGGTTCAGCCCGGGTGGTGCCCCCAGGTCCCGGACTCGCCGGCCTCGTTGATCACGCGAGGCACGCGCAGCGGGTTCGCGTCCTGCACGGCCGGGGGCAGTACCTCGTCGGGTGCGTCCTGGTAGACGACCGGGCGCAGGAAGCGGCGGATCGCAGCGGTACCCACGGAGGTGTGCGCGATCGCGGTGGTGGCCGGGTACGGGCCGCCGTGATGCTGCGCCGGCGTCACCGCGACTCCGGTTGGCCAGCCGTTGAACACGACCCGACCGGCGCGGGTCGCAGCCAGCCGCCCCCACGCTCGGACCTGCTCCACCTCGTCAGCGCTGGGCCGCGCGGCGACGTGCAGGGTCACCGTCAGCGTGCCCTGGATGTGGGTCAGCACCTTCTCGACGTCGTCGTCGGAGTGGTACTCCGCGATGACCGCCGCGGGCCCGAAGCTCTCCTCGAGCAGGGTGGACGTCTCGTCGAGCTGGGCGATCGGAGCCAGCAGCAGCGACGGGCTCACCGTCGGGACCGTGTCGGTGTCGCCATCCTGCGTCTCGGCCCCGGTGCCTGTGACGAGCACCTCGACGCCCGCGACGCCGGAGACGGTGTCGAGCCGGGCGCGGTAGCCCTGAGTGATCTTGCTGGTCAGCATCCGCGTCTCGGCGACCTGCGCGGTGAGCTCGGCGATCCGGTCGACCACCGCCGATCCGGCCGGGACGAGCAGCAGCCCCGGCTTGGTGCAGAACTGGCCGGTGCCGAGGGTGAAGGAGCCGACGAACCCGGTGGCGATCTCGTCCAGCCGTTCGTCGAGCGCCCCGCGGGTGATCACGACCGGGTTGATGCTGCCGAGCTCGCCGTAGAACGGGATGGGGTTGGGGCGGGCGGCGGCGATGTCGAACAGGGCGCGGCCACCGGCGACCGAGCCGGTGAACGCGGCCGCGGCGACGCGGGGGTCCTGCAGCGCGCGCGTGCCGGAGCGGACGCCGGTGATGAGGGCGAACGCTCCGTCGGGTACGTCGACGCTCGCGAGTGCCTCGCGCACGACGGTGGCCGTGAGCTCGGACGTGCGAGGATGGCCCGGATGGGCTTTGAGAATGACGGCGCAACCGGCGGCGAGCGCGGCGGCGGTGTCGGCGCCGGCCACGGAGAACGCGAACGGGAAGTTGCTTGCCGCGAAGACCAGGACCGGCCCGACCGGGATCTGGTAGCGACGCAGCTCCGGTCGCGGGCCCAGGACGAACTGCGGGTCGGCGCGGTCGACGACCACGTCCAGGAACGCCCCCGCGCGCACCTCCTGGGCGAACATGCGCAGCTGCACGCACGTCCGGGTCAGCTCACCGGCCAGCCGCGCCCCCGGAAGGCCGGTCTCGGCCCGGGCGGCCGCGACCAGCTCGGCCCGGTGGACGTCGAGTGCGTCGGCGATCGCCACCAGGGCCACGGCCCGGTCCTCGATGCTGGCCTCCGCCAGGATCGGGGCTGCCGCGCCGGCCCGGTCGAGCACCCGTTCGAGGTCCTCGTCGAGGAGGTCGGGATCAGCGGTGTGGCTCGCTGGGCCCGTCATTGCTGGGCTCGTCACTGAGATCATCTCTTTCGTACCGTCGTGTCGAGGACCAGCCCGCCGCGGCTGGGGCGTCCCGACGCTGTCGGGACCGGTCAGGCGGCTCGGGGCTCGCGGTAGCTGCCGAGTCGACCCCGGTGGAACACGAGGGGATCGCCTCGGCCGTGGTCCATCCGAAGGACACGCGCGATCGCGATCGTGTGGTCGCCGCCGTCGAGTTCCTCGGTGACCTCGCAGTCGATCCAGGCATGAGCTCCGGCGATGCGCGGGACCCCGGTCTCGGACAGCGACCAGTCGATGCCGGCGAACTTGTCCGGCTGCTTGCTCGACAGAGCCCGGCACACGTGCTCCTGGTCTTCG
Source organism: Pseudonocardia nigra (assembly GCF_019396355.1). Taxonomy (GTDB): domain Bacteria; phylum Actinomycetota; class Actinomycetes; order Mycobacteriales; family Pseudonocardiaceae; genus Pseudonocardia; species Pseudonocardia nigra. The sequence goes on along the minus strand of NZ_JAHKRK010000053.1, from coordinate 33,820 downwards.
GCGAGCACGCTCGCGCACAGCCGTCCGGCACTGCGGATCTTCGGCCAGCTCGTCGAGGAACGGCCGATGCTGAAGCACACCAGGGCCGGGGACAGCGACAGCGACTGAAAGGTGCCGACCACCAGGCCGTGCGGGTTCGCCCGGGGGTGGCTGATGCCCGCCAGGGCCACGACTCCCGTGGGGAGGTGGCTCATGACGGAGCGGTAGTGGGCCCGACGACAACGCTGGGGTCGATGATGCTGGACATGACGCAGACCTTTCGATCTCGCTTCGGCGGGTCGAGCGGCTTTCGGGCAGGCTCGCTAGCGGACGAGTGCGCTCGTGATCTCGCGGCTGGCGCGCAGGGCGCTCTCGATGGCGCCGTCGATGAATCCGGCCCACAGGTTGGCGATGTCGCTGCTGGCGAAGTGCAGCACGCCCTCGGACGCCTGCTGTGCGGCGAGGTAGCCGGTGAGCTGGTTGGGGCGCTGCATCAGCCAGGTCTCCCGCGAGTACGGGTCGCTCATCCAGTCGTGGCCGGTGACCTCGAGGACCTCGAGGTCATCCCGCCACACGGTGAGCGCGCGACGAACGGCGTCCAGGTCGTTCGGGTCCAGGCGAGCAGCGTCGGCGCCGAACGCCACCAGCACGGCATCGTCGTCGCCGAGGTACTCGGTGCGCACGACCGAGAGCGGGTGGGCGGCCGAGGAGTAGGCGAAGAACGGGTCGATCGGGCCTCGAACGCGGATCCAGGCCTTGACGCCGCGGGAGGCCGTCTTCTCCCGGCTCGCGGCGAGCTTGCCGTCGCCCAGCGGCGGGCTGATGTCGAGGTCGCCGATGATGTTCTGCGGCAGCGTGATCACGACGCGGCGCGCCGAGATGGCCTGGCCGTCAGCGGTCCGCACGACCGCCCGGTCGGGGGTGTGCTCGATGCGGGTCACCTCGGCACCGATGCGGATGTCGGCGTCGGCCTCGGCGGCGATCGCGGCCACCAGCGCGGCCGTGCCGTCCTCGAGCCGGAACACGGCGGAGGCCTCGTGCATGAGGTGCCAGGAACCGGCAGTGGCCGCGGTCCACCGCAGGGCGTTGGTGAAGGCTCCCTCGTCGAGGGGGGCGTTGAAGTGCCCCACCCACGCCGCCTCGTTGGCCTGGTACTCGTCCTCGGACAGCTGCAGCTCGGCCAGCTTGTCTCCGACGCTGAACTTGTCGACCAGCTCCAGGTCGGGCATGGCTGTGGGATTGTCCGGCCGCGGGATCCACTTCATGGTCTCGGCCAGCAGCCGCCGCATTCCGGGGTCGATCAGCTCCATGAAGCCGTCGAGGGTGCCGGTCCGCGACCTGGTCACCGGCGAGCCAGTAGGCGCGCTCCGGCCGTGGCCCGCGGGTCACGCCCAGGCCGTAGCGGGAGATCTCCGCCCAGACGTGCGGCTGCACCCAGTGGACCCAGGTTCCCCCGAGCTCCAGGTCACGACCCAGGCGGTGTTCGGTCCACACGCGGCCCCCGAGCCGCTCACGCGCCTCGGCGACGACGACGCGCAGGCCGGCACGCGACAGCTCCCGAGCGGCGACCAGGCCCGCGACACCGGCCCCCACGACAACAACATCAGCCTCGACGACATCGGTCTCGACGCCGCTCACGCTGGCTTCCACGGCCATCTCCTTCGTCAGCTCACACACACCGGCTGCTGTAGGAAGAGACCCACGCCGACCGGCGTTCACATGTTGGACGCTGCGTTCGTTTCCTGGGCTGATGGTGCGGCGCGTGTCGCACGCTGTCAAGAGGTGCATCAGGCCGATGTGCGACCGGGCACCGAGCTCCTGCGCTCCTGGCCACCGGCCTGGGAGCTGCTGATCAACCTGGACGGGCGGCGGCCCGTCGAGTCTCGGCAGCGAAGTCGGTATTGACGCACGACGCTGGCGTCGTCAGAATCTGAGCATTGCGTTCACTTATCGAACGCTGCTGCGCCCTGAGGCCGACACCCGCCTCGCCGACCCGTCGACGAGCTGCAGCGTGCACCGTCGCCTGAACCGAGAGGAGGATGCGGGAGAATGTCATCCGCCGAAGAGGCGCTCAGCGCGCTCGCCAACAAGGGAATGGTCCTCGTCGTCGATGACGAGGACCGGGAGAACGAAGGCGACCTGATCATGGCCGCCGAGCACGCCACCACCGGCTCTGTCGCCTTCTTCCTCGAGCACACCTCCGGTTTCCTGTGCGTGGCGATCGACGAGCAGCGGGCCGAGAGCCTCGATCTGGGGTTGATGGTCGACGCGAACACCGACAAGCACCGGACGGCATTCCTGATCAGCGTCGACTACAAGCACGGCACCACCACCGGCATCAGTGCGGGCGACCGTGCCGCCACCATCCGCGCGCTCGCCGACCCCCGCACCCGCCCGACCGACCTGTCCCGCCCGGGGCACGTCCTACCGCTGCTCGCCCGACCCGGCGGGGTGCTCGAGCGGCCGGGTCATACCGAAGCCGGCGTCGACCTGTGCAGGATGGCCGGCCTGAGCGGCGCTGCCCTGCTCTGCGAGATCGTCACACCCGACCGCCGCGGGATGATGCGGGGGCAGGACCTCGTCGCGTTCGCCGACCTGCACGACATCCCGATGATCTCCATCGAGCAGCTGCGCGCTCTGCGGGCCGGCGTGGAGCAAGCGCACCCGCAGCACGTGAACACGCGAAGCACTCCACGTACGAGCACTCAGCGCCTCACCACCCAGCACGCAGCCACCCAGCACGCGGACACCCGGCGGGCCCGTGGCCGCCAGGCGATCCGGACCGGGCAGAGCACGCTGCCCACCGAGGTCGGCACCTTCGAGGCCATCGCCTACCGAGGGACCGACGACAGCGTCGAGCATCTTGCGCTGGTCATGGGAGATCCCGTCACCGCGGCTGCTCCGCTTGTCCGGCTGCACAGCGAGTGCATCACCGGCGACCTCGCCGGCTCCTTGCGCTGCGACTGCGGCGCCCAGTTCCGGGCCGCCCTCTACGCGATCTCCGAGGCGGGCGCCGGGATCCTGGTCTACCTGCGCGGACACGAGGGCCGCGGTATCGGGCTGGGACAGAAGCTGCGGGCCTACGAGCTTCAGCAGCACGAGGGACTCGACACGATCGACGCCAACATCAGGCTGGGGCTGCCCGTCGACGGACGCGACTACGGCGACGCCTGCCGGATCCTGAAAGACCTCGGCGTGAGTCGGGTGCGGCTCATGACCAACAACCCCGAGAAGGTCACCGCCCTCGCCGGCCAGGGCGTCGCGGTCGTCGAGCGGATCGCCCACGAATCAGCGTCGAACTACCACAACATCGACTACCTGACCGCCAAGCGCGATCGCATGGGCCATCTGCTCGAGCGGCTGAGCTGACGGCGCTCGGGGGTACTGACCGGCGAGAACCCGGCTGAGCGCCCCTGATGTACGGGCCGGCATCAGCGCCGAAAACGGCCCACCGGCGTGGCTCGCTTCTCGGCGAGCCGATACCCCACCTCCGCGCCCTGGGTCCCGCGCCCGGCGCCCGGCGGGGTCGACGATCTCGTTCACCGCATACCGACACGGCACCTGGTGGCACTTCGCCTCGACCAGTCGGACAGGCCGACCGGCTGCGCAGAGGCGCTCGAGTCGGTGACCACACGCCCGGGGCGCGCCTGCTCCGCGCCCCAGCCCACGGCGACCCGTGCGGCGAGGCCTGAACAGCGGTTGCGTCGGCGTCGCGGCCCGGCGCCGCCAGGTCGTGTAGCCGTGCTGGGCCGGCGCACCACACACGTTGCGACCGGCAGGGTCGCTGACCCTGGCAGCAAGGACCGAGGGTCCACGGGTCAGGAGTCAACGGAAGCGGGTGCAGGCAGCGCGAGCCTCTCACCTGGCCCGATCCACCGAGCCCTCCCACAGGTGGGCCTCGGCGAGGCACCTGACGCTGTGACCGTTGACATAGCCCCGCCGGCTCTTACATTGGGCAGATATATCAGCTCGATTTTAGCTCGTCGGGCCCTCGGGTGTCTCGACGATCGCGGTGCGCCAAGTCGCTCGTCCCGATGTCCACGCGCCGCATCGCTTCGCCCTGTGTCCCGCACCACTCGCTCCGTGTCGATTGGACGAAGACATGTCCCACGCACTCGACGACGCGTCCCTGTCGCCCTTCCACAAGCGGCTGGCGATCCTCTCCTCCGGAGGACCGTTCCTGGACGGCTACATCCTGAGCATCATCGGCGTCGCGATGATCCAGCTCACTCCCGAGCTCGGCCTCTCGGCCAACGAGCAGGGCCTGGCCGGGGCCGCGGCGCTCATCGGCATCTTCTTCGGCGCCTTCCTCGGTGGGTGGCTCACCGACAAGTTCGGCCGACACCTGCTCTTCACCATCGACCTGATCGCGCTCGTCGCGTGCTCCGTCGCCCAGGCTTTCGTGACCGACGTCTGGTGGCTCATCGTGCTGCGGTTGCTCATCGGCATCGCCGTCGGCGCTGACTATCCGATCGCGACGTCGCTGCTCGCGGAGTTCACGCCGCGCCAGTGGCGCGGCAAGCTGCTGGGCGCGTACGTCTGCATGTGGTTTGTCGGTGCCGCCGCGGCCTATGTCGTGGGGCAGTTCCTCCTCGAGGTCGACGGCGGCTGGCGCTGGATGCTGGCCAGCGCGGCCCTGCCGGGGCTGATCATCGTGCTGCTGCGGATGGGCACCCCCGAGTCGCCGCGCTGGCTGGCCAAGGTCGGCCGCATCGAGGAGGCCAACGAGGTCCTCGCCAAGGTCTACGGCCCGGGCGTCACCGTCGCCGACCTCGCCGCCGAGAACACCGAGCGCGTGGGCGTGGGTGCGATGCTGCGATCCGGCTACGGAAAGCGGATGGCCTTCGTCACCCTCTTCTGGACCTGCTCGATCGTCCCGCTGTTCGCCGTCTACGCCTTCGGACCGGCCATTCTCGAGGCTCTCGACCTCGGCGAGAACCTGGCGCACATCGGCTCGGCGGTCATCACCATCCTGTTCCTCGTCGGCTGCCTGGTCGCAGTGCTCCTCATCGACCGCATGGGACGCCGCCCGCTGATCATCCACAGCTTCCTCTGGAGCGGGCTGGCCCTGCTCGCCCTCGGTCTGTTCCCCGACGCGAGCAGCGGGGTCATCATGGCGCTGTTCGCCGCCTATGCCGTCCTGATCGGCGGCACCCAGATCCTGCAGTGGGTCTACCCCAACGAACTGTTCCCGACCGAGATCCGCGGATCCGCCGTCGGTCTCGCGTCGTCGCTGAGCCGGATCGGCGCAGCGATCGGCACCTACCTCGTGCCCCTGGCCCTTACCGGCCTCGGCATCGGGACCACGATGATCATCGCCGGGGTCATCACCCTGCTCGGTCTGGTGATCTCCATCGCCTGGGCGCCGGAGACCCGCGGCCTGACGCTGGCCGAGAGCACCGCGCTGACCACCGAGCGCACGCAGGCTTACCGCAGTTGAGACCGCGCGACCGCGGCATGACCCCGGGGCCCGCACGCCGGTGCATCCCGCAACCACGCATCGCAATCGCTGAAGGGAAGTCGCCATGAAGGACGTCGTCGTCGTCGGGGGTGGCCTCGCCGGCCTGGCCGCCGCGTGGAGGCTGCGGCACTGGGACACCGTTCTCCTGGAGTCCGGCAGCCGGTTGGGCGGTCGCATCCGGTCTGAGCGGCGCGGCCGCTACTGGCTGAACTGGGGCGGGCACGTCTTCGCCGGCCAGGGGTCGTCCACCGACGTCCTCCTCACCGAGGCGGGCATCACCGCGGCGCAGGTGCCCGGCTCGCTGGCGGGCCTGGCGATGAACGGCAAGCTCCTGCTCAAGGGGCGCATCGAGACGTATCCGTTCCGTATCCCGATGCCGCTGTCGTCGCGTGTCGCGCTGGTCAAGACGGGCATCAAGGTCGGCGGGCAGGTCCTGCGGTACGCGAACATCGTGCGGCAGCGCCCCGGCGAGGACCCGGCCGTCCGGCAACAGCGGGTCTACGACTTCGAGAACGGCCGCAGCTTCCGCGACTTCGTCGGTGATCTGCCCGGGGACGCGGAGGCGCTGTTCCGCCCGACGGTCACCCGATCGGCCGCGGACCCGGACGAGATCTCGGCCGGCGCCGGGATCGGCTACTTCAGCCTGGTGTGGAACATGGGCCAGGGCTTGAGCCGGGGCATCGTGGGCGGCCCGTCGACCCTGACGGAGGGCATCGCCACGGTGCTGGGCGACCGCGTCCGGCTCGACACCGAGGTCGTCGAGATCGTCCACAAGCAGCGCTCCGTCGTCGTCAGGTACCGGCAGAACGGCATGGACCGTGAGGTCGAGGGGCGATACGTCGTCCTGGCCACCCCGGCCACGGTGAGCCACCGGGTCGCCGTGGACCTCCCTCAGGACATCCGCGAGGCCCTGGGAAAGATCGTCTACGGCCCCTACGTGAGTGCGGCCTTCCTCACGGACGAGTCCACACCGCAGCCCTGGGACGACGCGTACGCCATCGCGACGCCGAAGCGGTCGTTCAACATCGCGCTGAACCAGGCCAGCCTCCTCCGGGGCAGCGAGCAGGTGCGGCAGCCCGGCAGCAGCATCATGACGTTCTCCCCGGCCGGCCTGGCGCGCACGCTGCTGGAGAAGAGCGACGAGGAGATCCTGCGCATCTACACCGACGACCTGGACCAGGTCCTCGGCAGCGGCTTCGGCGGCTCCGTCGTCGAGTCGCAGGTCCAGCGCTGGGAGACCGGCGCCCCGTACTGCTTCCCGGGCCGGGGTGCGCTCCAGCCGGCGCTCATGCGGCGGGGCAGCCGGGTCCTCCTCGCCGGCGACTACCTCGGGACGCTCTACACCGAGACCGCCATCCAGACCGGGTTCTCGGCCGCGCAGGAGGCCGTGAGCCTGCTCGCCACCGAGCGCCAGCAGGGCAGGGTCCGCAGCCTCCCGCTGGCCGCCGGCTGACCCTCGCCCACCACCACTTCGAAGGAGACAACAGATGACAGTGCAGCTCCGCGGGGTCCTGACCGCGCTCGCCACTCCCTTCACCGCGGACGGCAGCGTCGACGAGGCGAAATTGCGGGCCCTGGTGGACCGGTCGATCGAGGGAGGGGTGCACGGCGTCTTGGCGTGCGGCTCCACCGGTGAGTTCAGCGCGTTGAGCAGCGACGAGCGCCGCCTCGTCGTCGAGACCGTCGTCGACCAGGCGGCGCGCCGGGTACCGGTGATCGCACAGACGGGCGCCACGAGCACGGCCGAGGCCATCCGGCACTCCCGGCACGCGCAGTCGGCCGGGGTCGACGTGGTCATGCCGGTGGCGCCCTACTACGAGCCGTTGTCCATCGAGGAGACGCTGACCTACCTGCGGGCCGTTGCCGGCTCCGTCGACATCCCGGTGATGCTCTACAACCTGCCGGTGGCGACCGGTGTGGACCTCGACCCGGACACCGTGGGCGCACTGGCTCGCGAGGTCGAGAACATCCGCTACATCAAGAACACGACCATCGACATGGCCCAGTCGGCCCAGCTGATCCACAACCACGGCGACGTCATCTCCACGTTCGTCGGCTGGGACAGCCTGCTCCTGTCGGCCCTCGCCGAGGGAGCCGCGGGAGTGATGGCGGGGACGGCGAACGTCGTGCCCGCCGAGCTCGTGGCCGTCCACGACGCCGTGAGCACCGGAAACCTCGAACAGGCCCGGCAGGCCTGGGCACGGGTCTACCCCCTCATCGACGCGATCATGACCCAGCCGTTCATCCCGGCGGTCAAGGCAGCACTGACGGCAGTCGGCTTTCCCGTCGGCACGCCCCGCGAGCCGGTCGCTGAGCTCGCTCCCGCCGCCGCCGCTCGCATCACGGAACTGGCCTCGGCCTTGCGCCCGGTCCCCGCGTCCTGATCCGAAATCTCACGAGCACGGCCGTCGCATCCGCAACCGACCCGCCGCGGCCGGCTTCAACAGCTGCAGATCCCGAACAACGTCGCTGTCCTACACCACGCGGAGGTACTTACATGTCCCACTCGACCATGACAGACAGAACGGTGGTGCGCCGGGCACAGGCCTCCGGGAGTCTCGTCCAGGAGGCCGACCTCCCTCCCGGTCAGCACTTCATCGATGGAGTCTTCCGACCGGGCCTGTCCGGAAGGCTCATGGACGTGATCGACCCGAGCTCCGAGCGCACGATCACCCAGGTCGCAGAGGGCACGGTCGAGGACACCGACACCGCGGTGGCTGCCGCCGTCGCCGCTGCGCCCCGGTGGGGCCGGTTGACGCCCAAGGAGCGCTCCGAGCTGCTGCACCGGGCGGCCGACCGCCTCGCCGAGCACGCCGACCTCCTCGCGCGGCTGGAGTCTGTCAACACCGGCAAGCCGTCGGCGGTGGCGCAGGACGACATCGCCCAGACCGTCGACACGTTCCGCTTCATGGCCGGGGCGCTGCGGGCGACCACCTCCGCGGCCGCCGGTCGCTACGCCGAGGACCACCTGTCCGTCATCCTGCGCGAGCCGCTGGGAGTAGTGGGGGTCGTGACCCCGTGGAACTATCCGCTGCTCATGGCCGCCTGGAAGATGGCGCCCATCCTGGCCGCCGGCAACACCTTGGTCATCAAACCGTCGGAGCAGACTCCGCTCACGACGCTGAAGTTCGGGGAACTCGTGGCCGACATCCTGCCGGCCGGCGTCGTCAACGTCGTGACCGGCTACGGCCCGGTGGTCGGCGCGCGGCTCGCCGAGCACCCCGACGTCGCCATGATCGCGCTCACCGGTTCGGTCAGGAGCGGTCAGGCGGGTGGCCCACGCCGCGGCCGAGTCGCTCAAGCGCGTCCACCTGGAGCTGGGCGGCAAGGCCCCGGTGGTCATCTTCCCGGACGCCGACCTGGCGGCCGCCGCGTCCGCGGTGCGCACCGCCGGCTATTGGAACTCGGGCCAGGAGTGCGGTGCCGCGTGCCGCGTGCTGGTCCACGAGTCGGTGGCCGACCAGTTCGTCGCGCTCCTCGTCGACGAGGTCGGCACGATGGTCGTCGGCGAGCCTGCTGCCGGTGAGGACGTCGAGATCGGGCCGCTGATCTCGAAGGCCCACTTCGACCGGGTCACCGGCTACCTCCAGCGCGCCGAATCGGAGGGACTCCGCGCGGCCATCGGTGGCGGAGCGCTGGAAGGCGACGGCTTCTTCGTCGCACCGACGGTGCTGGTCGACGTGCCGGACGGCGCGGAGTGTGCCCGCGAGGAGATCTTCGGCCCGGTCGTCACCGTCGAGACGTTCACCGCCGAGGACGAGGCGCTGACCCGCGCCAACGCCGTCCCCTACGGCCTGTCGGCCTCGGTATGGACCAACGACGCCCGGCGCAGCCACGATGTCGCCTCGAAGCTGGATGCCGCCACGGTGTGGGTCAACGCCCACCTGGTGCTCGCGACGAGGTCCCGTGGGGCGGGTTCAAGGGCTCCGGCTACGGTCGCGACCTCTCCATCTACGCGCTCGACGACTACTCCCGAATCAAGCACGTCATGCACAACGTGGCTCGTTGAGCCCAGAAGGGTCGGGGCGGGAGCCTCCGAAGCCGGTTCGGTGGTCTCCCTGGATCGGACGCGCGAACAGGCCAGCAGCAATGGTGGTGCTGGAAGGGGTTCGCGAAAGGCCCACCGCCCCGGCCGAGCAGCCTGGGTCGAGCACTGCGACGCCGATCGTCCGGGCGCCCTCGATGTCGGCGATGACCGCCTATCCCCCGCCGGCATCGCGTTGCTCCCGGGCAGCACCGGCCGGCGATCCACCGGTCACCACCGCGCCGGCGATGACCTCCCGGGCAAGTGCCCAGGGGGCCGGCACTCACGCCCGGGAACGCACCACCGACCGCACCTCGTCGGAGAACCCGCGAAGGTGCTGTTCGGCAGCCATCCGCGCTGTGAGCGCATCTCGGCGCACGATGGCCTCGACGACCGCGCGCTGGCTGCGGATGTGCTCGCCGACCGCCCGATGCCCCTCCAGTCCGTAGTTCCAGATGCGCAAGGCCAGATTGGCGTACTGGTTGAGGGTGGCCTCGAGGAACTCGTTGTGAGCAGCGGCGTAGATCGCCCGGTGCACCCTCGCGTCGAGCTGGGTGTGATCAGCGCGCTCCAAACTGCCGGACTCCAGGTCCTCGAGCAACTGAAGCAGTGTTTCGCGTTCGTCCTTCGTGGCCCGCTCCGCGGCCAGAGATGCCGCCAAGCCCTCGAGCTCCACGCGGACCTCGGTGAGCCGAGCCTCGTCGGCGATGTCGATCCGGGAGACATAGGTCCCCCGTCGGGGGAACGTGACTGCGAGCTTCTCCAGCGTCAGTCGCTTCAACGCGTCGCGGATCGGGGTGAGCCCCAACCCCAAGGAGGCACTGAGCGCCTTCTCGTCCAGCGGCGCTCCCGGCTGCAGACGCAGTGCCACGATGGCGTCGCGGATCTGTCGGTACGCCTGATCCACCAACCGTTCGCGCTCCGGAGTCGCCGGCGCGGCGTCGGTGGAGCTGCTCATCGTGCCTCCCGGACCCGCTCATGGTGGAGCGGTGTAAGCAGTGGATTGCGTGAAATGTTACCCGCGCCTCCCATCCGAGCGCCGTCCGGTGGGCGACGAGAAGCTCGGACGGATTCCCGACGGTGGCGGATACCGGATTCTGTGCTGGACGGCCGGTCGGCGCACTCGGCGTCTGTCACCCGCCGTGGCGAGATCAACCACCCTCTGAGACCCGCCTGTCGCGAGCCCGCGGGTCGAATCATGAAGCGGGACAACGGCCGGGCGGCGCGCCGGGCGAGGAGACGCAGCACCGGCAGCCTCAGGAAGTCAGCCGCCGCGCGGACGATCGCGGCACGATTCTCGGCTCCACCGGGACGGCAACGTCGGAGGGCGGCTCTCCCCTCAGCTGCGCGAGCACCGCATCCACCGCCGCCGCACCGAGTTCGAGCAGGGGCATCGCGACGGTGGTCAGCGGGGGGTCGAGGTAGCCGGCCAGCGGGAGGTCGTCGTAGGAAACGACCGAGATGTCGTCGGGGATGCGCAGTCCGCGCGCGCGGATCGCATGCAGTGCACCGATCGACTGGCTGAGGGTGCTGCAGTAGACCGCGGTGGGCCCGGGCGACCTGGCCAGCAGCTCCGTCGCCGCGCGGGCACCGCCCTCTTCGCTGAACGGGCCACGAGCCACACCGGCCTGGTCGAGACCGAGCTCCGCCATCTGCTCCACGAACCCGCGTTCCCTGGCCTGGGCCGGCTGCAGCTCGGGCGGTCCGGACACCAACCCGATCCGGCGGTGACCGAGCTCGTGCAGGTACCGCACTGCTCTCGCGCTGGCCGCGGCGACGTTCATCCCCACGTTGCGGTCGGAGTCCGGGACCTCTCGGTTGACGAACACATGGGGGATGCGCGCCAGCCGTGCCGAGGACAGGAGCTGATGCGCCGGGCGGGCCGAAGCGATCAGCAGTGCGTCGACGCGTCCGGCCTCGACGAGGTCGGCGAAGGATTCGTCGGCCTCGTCGTCGGCGGTGTCCTCGGCCAGCAGCATCACGTAGCCGTGCCGCCGGGCCTGTTGGTAGGCGCCGCGGATGATCCGCGAGTACACCGGGTTGCTCAGGTCAGGGATGAGCAGCGCGAGCGCCCGGGCCTGCGCTCCGGCCAGGGCGCGAGCACCCGCATGGGCGCGGTAGCCGAGCTCCACGGCGACCGCGTGGATCCGCTGCCGCGTCTCCGGCCGGACGTTGAGCGTCGGGTCATCGTTGAGCACCCGCGAGGCGACCGACTTGGTGACCCCGGAGTGCGTGGCGACGTCGATGAGCCGGACCCGCGAGGCGCGGGCGCCATCTGACGACGAGGGTTCGGACACGGCTCCCCCCTTCCCACCTGCCAGCCTAGCCCAGAAAACCGGTTGTTCCTCGGAGAATCTCCGGCGAAGGGGTTGACGCCGCCGCCCAACCGGAGGACGCTAACGGCCAGAAAACCGGTTTTCCGGATCCACGTCGAGGTGGAGGTGGCAGATGCGAGTCAGGACGACCGCAGTGTTCGCGGGGTTGCTGGCGGCGGCGTTGGCGGTGACGGGGTGCTCCAACGACGCCGCCCTGACGGGATCGACGGAAGGGCCGGGCGACCGACCGGCTCCGTCGGCCGACTGCCCGCTGGCCTCGGCGCCGGACCCGGGCAACTCGGAGCCCCCGGCCGACGTGCCGATGGCGACGGCCGCGCCGAAGCTCGAGCCGAAGGACAGCTATCGCGTCGCGTTCAGCCAGAACGCCAGCAACAACCCCTGGCGGCTGGCCGAGACCGCGAGCATGCAGGCCGAGGCGGAGCAGCTCGACCATCAGCTGACGGTGACGGACGCGAACAACAACCAGGCCAAGCAGATCCAGGACGTCAAGGGCCTGATCGCCCAGGATCCCGATGCGCTGTTCATCGCGCCGATCACCGAGCAGCTGGGCGGGGTGGTCGCAGAGGCTGCTGATGCCGGCATCCCGGTGTTCCTGCTCGATCGCGACGTCGACCACAGTGTTGCCCGGCCCGGCGAGGACTACGTGACGGTGATCGTTTCCGACTTCGTCCAGCAGGGCAAGCGGGCGGCGTGGGCGATGGCCCAGGCCACCGGCGGCAACGCGAAGATCATCGAGCTCGAGGGCACCACAGGTTCCTCACCCGCGATCGACCGGAAGAAGGGATTCGACGAGGCGATCGCGCAATGCCCGGGTATGGAGATCGTGGTCTCCCAGTCCGCCGACTTCACCCGCGCGGAGGGGCAGCGCGTCACGGAGACGCTGCTGCAGTCGCACCCGGACGCGACGGCGATCTACGCGCACAACGACGAGATGGCCCTGGGGGCGATCGCCGCGATCCGGGCCTCCGGCAGGGTTCCCGGCACGGACATCACCGTGGTCTCGATCGACGGGTCGCGCGACGCGCTGACAGCGGTGGAGGCCGGCGAGCTCTACGCGACCGTGGAGTCGAACCCCCGGTTCGGTCCGAAGGCGTTCGAGACCATGCAGCAGTACGCGGAACAGGGCCAGGTCCCGGTCCAGCTGATTCTCTCCGATCGGCTGTTCGACGCCTCCAACGCCGCCCAGCACATCGCCGAGGCCTACTGACGGCCCCCGGTTCAGGCCGATTGCTATCCGAGGAGACGTCGATGGCTGACACAGCCTTGCTGCAGATGTGCGGCATCGACAAGTCGTTCGCCGGCGCCCCAGCGCTGTCCCAGGTGGACCTGACCGTCGCCCCTGGCGAGGTGCGCGCCCTGATCGGGCAGAACGGGGCCGGCAAGTCCACCTTGATCAAGGTCTTGACCGGCGTGCACCGCCGCGATGGCGGGCGGATCGAGTTCGCCGGGCGCGAGGTGGACTTCACCTCCACCCAGGACGCGCAGCGGTCCGGGGTCGCGACGATCTACCAGGAGGTGAACCTGATCCCCTACCGGTCGGTCGCGGAGAACGTGTGCGTCGGGCGCGCGCCACGCCGGTTCGGACTGCTGGACTGGAAGGCGATCAACGCGGACGCCCGGACGCGGCTGGCCGCCCTGGATGTGCACGTGGACGTCACCCGCCCGCTGTACGAGTACCCGATCGCCACCCAGCAGATGACCGCGATCGCCAGGGCGTTGGCCTTCGACGCCCGCCTGGTCGTCATGGACGAGCCGACCTCATCCCTGGCCGAGCGCGAGGTCGGCATCCTGCTGGACGTCATCCGCCGGCTCCGGGACGCCGGGGTCGCGGTCGTGTTCGTCTCGCATCGCCTCGACGAGCTGTACGCGGTGTGCGACACCATCACGGTGCTGCGCGACGGGCAGGTCGTCGCCGACACGACGATCGCGGATCTGCCCAAGTACGAGCTGGTGTCGACGATGCTCGGCCGGGAGCTCACCGAGTCCGAACGCCGTGGGCAACACGTCGGGCGAGTACGGGGCGAGTCGGCGCCGACGGTCCTCGAGGCACACGAGCTGCGCCGCCCGCCGGCACTGAACGGCTCGTCGGTCGAGCTGCGACGCGGCGAGGTCGTCGGCCTGGCCGGGTTGCTCGGCTCGGGGCGGTCGGAAACGGCGCGAGCCTTGTTCGGCGCGGACCCGATCAGCGACGGCGAGCTCCGGCGATCCGGCCGCAGCGTGAGCTTCTCCGCGCCGCGCGACGCGATCCGGGCCCGCATCGGGTTCTGCTCGGAGGACCGCAAGGCCGAGGGGATCATTCCTGAGCTGTCGGTGCGCGAGAACCTGACGCTCGCGCTGCTGCCCCGGCTGGTCCGGCGCGGCATCGTCGACCGGAGCCGCCAGCAGCAGATCGTCCAGAGCTTCATCGATCGGCTCGGCATCAAGCTGTCGAACCCTGATCAGAAGATCAGCGAGCTGTCGGGCGGCAACCAGCAGAAGGTGCTGCTGGCCCGGTGGCTGTGCACGGATCCCGAGGTGCTGATCCTGGACGAGCCGACGCGCGGCATCGACGTCGGCGCCAAACAGGACATCCGGGACCTCATCGGCGAGCTGGCGGACGAGGGGATGTCCGTGCTGCTGATCTCCTCCGAGCTGGAGGAGCTGATCACAGGGTGCGACCGGGTCCTGGTCCTGCGCGACGGAACGACCGTCGCGGAGTTCGACGGTTCCGACATCAGCGAGAGGTCGATCCTGCACGCCATGGCCGAGGGCGCGGCGGCAGGCGATCGGGAGGAGCGGACGACCGATGGCTGAGACGATGCTCACCCGCAGTCCCGACCCCGCCGCCGCCCCTGGCGCCCGGCGTACGCGGTCCTGGGCAGGGTTCGCCCGGCAGTACGGCGCCGCGGTGATGCTGGTCCTGCTGTTCGCCTACAACGCCCTGTTCACACCGAACTTCTTGTCCCTGCAGACCCTGCTCGACGTGCAACTGCGGCAGGCCGCACCGGTCGCGATCGTCGCGCTGGGGATGGCGCTGGTGATCGCCGTGGCGGGGATCGACCTGTCCGTCGGGTCCGTGATGGCGATCGCCGGGCAGGTCGGTGCACTGTCGCTGCTGGCAGGCGCGGGGCCGATGCTCGCCATCCTGCTCGCGCTGGTCGTCGCCGCGGTGTGCGGGGCCTTCAACGGCACCTTGGTCGTGCGCTACGGGGTGCAACCGATCATCGCGACTCTGATCCTCTTCATCGCCGGCCGCGGCATCGCCCAACTGCTCAGCGGTGGCCGGCTCACCGGCTTCCGCAACCCGGACTTCCAGTTCCTCGGACTGGGTCGTATCGCCGGGGTCCCGATGCCGGTCGTGCTGATGGTTCTCCTCGCCGCGGTGCTGTGGTTCGTCGTGCGCTACACCGCGTACGGACGCACGCTGCTCGCGACCGGCGGGAACGAGAACGCGGCACGGTTGGCCGGCGTACGGACCGGGCGGGTCAAGATGGGGGCCTACGTCGCCTCGGCTGCGCTGGCCGGCCTGGTCGGCCTGGTCGTCATCGGCATCACCAGCGCTTCGGACGCCAACAATGTCGGGCTCGGGGTCGAGCTCGACGCCATCGCCGCGGTCGCTGTGTCCGGTACCCCGCTCACCGGTGGCCGGATCTCGATCATCGGCACCCTCGTCGGGGCCGTGATGCTCCGGCTCCTGCAGAACACCCTGATCGCCCAGGGTGTGCCCCGCGAGATCGCCCAGGTCGTCACGGGGGTCGTCATCGTCATCGCGCTGTTCCTGCAGCGCCGCTCCCGCTGACCGCGAGGAGGCCGGCATGTCCACCACCATCGCCCCCGTCGTGCGCCGCCGCCGGTACACGAGCGTGCTGCAGCAGCAGGGCGCGCTCATCGGGCTCATCGTGCTCGTGGTCTTCGGCGCGCTGCGCTATGGGGAGAGCTTCGCCACCGGGTTCAACGTGCAGAGCGTCCTCGCCGGTGACGCCAAGTACGCCCTCGTCGCGCTCGGCATGTGCTTCGTCATCATGACCGGCGGCATCGACCTGTCCGTCGGCTCGGTCGCCGCGCTCGGTGGGGTGGTCGCCGTTCAGGTCAGCGGCGCCGGGCTGGTTCCCGCACTCGCCGCGGCCGTGGCCGCCGGCGCCGCGGTCGGCCTGGTGAACGGCGTGCTCGTCGCCCGGTACCGGCTGGCGCCGTTCCTGGTCACCCTCGCCACCCTGCTCGTCGCCCGCGGACTGGCGCTCCGCCTGGCCGATGCCCGTGCCGCGGTGGCCGACCGGGACAGCGGCTTCACCGACCTGGGCGCCTGGACGTTCCTCGGCGTGCCAGTGGCGTTCTGGATCGTCGTGCTGCTGTTCGGCGCCGGTGCGCTCGCGCTGCACCGCACCGGCTTCGGCCGCAACGTCCTCGCCGTCGGGGGCAACGAGGACGCCGCCCGGCTGATGGGGCTGCCGGTCGACCGCACCAAGGTCGCGGTCTACGTCCTGTCCGGGGCACTCGCCGGTACTGCCGGTGCCTTCCTCGGCGCGCAGACCGGCTCGGTCGACGCCGCGGCCGGGCAGGGCTGGGAGCTCACCGCGATCGCCGCCGTGGTCGTCGGCGGCACCCTGCTCACCGGTGGGGTCGGGTCCGTGCTCGGCACCCTGGTCGGAGTGCTGCTCCTGCAGCTGATCTTCAACCTGATCGTCTTCGAGAACAGCCGCGGCGGAGTCCAGATCAGCTCCTACTGGGAGTCGGTGATCCGCGGCGCGTTCCTGCTCGCCGTCGTGCTTCTGCAGGTACGGCTCACTCGCCGGAACCGAACCCCGGCGTCCGCCTAGATCCACTTCTTGTCCGTCCCCCTCTCACCGGGAAGAGCCATGTCCACTGTCGCTTCTGTCCGAACCGATTTCTTCCAGGTGCCGCTGCCCGTGGTCCTGACCGACGCCACGCACGGCGTCATCCCGCATTTCGAACTGGTCACCGTCCGGGTCGAGGACTCCGACGGTGCCATCGGCCTCGGCTACACCTACGCCGTCAACTCCGGCGCCGAGGCGTTCGCCGTGTTGATCGACCGCTACCTGACCCCGGTCCTGACCGGGGAGGACGTCGACCGCACCGAGCACCTCTGGCAGCGCATGTGGTGGGCCCTGCACTACGCAGGCCGCGGCGGGCACGCCACGTCGGCGATCTCCGCCGTCGACATCGCCCTGTGGGATCTACGGGCCCGCCGCGCCGGCCTTCCGCTGTGGCGCTTCTTCGGCGGCTACGACCCGCGAGTGCCGGTCTACGCCGGTGGCATCGACCTGGACTTCCCCATCGAGCAACTGCTCGAGCAGGCCGACCGCTTCCAGAAGGAGGGCTTCCGGGCGATCAAGATGAAGGTCGGCCGGGCCAACTGGCGCGAGGACGTCGAGCGGGTGCGCCGGATGCGCGAGCACCTCGGCGACGACTTCCCGCTGATGGTCGATGCCAACATGAAGTGGACCGCAGACCAAGGGGTGAAGGTCGCACGGGCGCTCGCCGAGTTCGACCTGGTGTGGCTGGAGGAACCCACCATCCCCGACGACATCGCCGGCCACGCTCGGGTGCTGCGCGACGGTGGGCTGCCGATCGCCAGCGGGGAGAACCTGCACACGCTCTACGAGTTCCAGCACATGATCACCGCAGGCGCGGTGACCTACCCCGAACCGGACGTCTGCAACATCGGCGGCATGACGGTGTTCCGCAAGGTCGCGGCGCTGGCGGAGGCCCACAACCTGCCGGTGACCTCGCACGGCGCCCACGACCTCACCGTCCACCTGATGGCCGCGGCCCCCAACCGCACCTACATGGAGGCCCACGGCTTCGGCCTGGAGAACTACCTCGCCGAGCCGCTGCAGATCGTCGACGGCGTCGCCATCGCCCCGGAGCGACCCGGCCACGGCCTCACCTTCGACTTCGATGCGCTGGCCCCGCACCGGATCGGCGGGACCGGACCGTGACCAGGAGCCCCACGAAGCCGACCCGCGTTCGCGATCACCTACGCCCCGGCCTGCCTCCTCGGCGGGTGGGCGTCGGACCGGTTCGGCCCGCGCCGCACCATGGCGGCCGCGGTCGCGTGGTGGTCGGTGTTCACCGCGGCGACCGCGCTGTGCTTCAACGCCGCCACGTTCGTCCTGCAACGGCTGCTGTTCGGCCTCGGCGAGGGCCCGCAGGGTGCCACGACGGCGCGCACCATGCGCAACTGGTTCCCGCAGAAGGAGTACGCCACCGCCGTCGGCTTCTCGTTCGCGTTCAACCCGCTCGGCGCGGCGATCGGCATCCCGGTGGTCACCTGGCTGCTGCTGCTGTTCGACAACGAGTGGCGATGGCCGTTCGTGGTGCTCGGTGTCGCCGGCCTGCTGATCGCCCTGCTCTGGTACGGGGTGGTCCGGGACCGCCCGGAGCAGCACCCGCGCGTCGGCGCGGCCGAGCTGCGGCACATCAGCTCCGACGCGGTGACGCCGGAGCTGGACGCCGCCGACGAGGACGTCCCGTCGCTGCGGGACTACGTGCGCCATCGGTCGGTGTGGAGCAACGCGCTGGCGTTCTTCGGGTTCAGCTGGATCCTGTTCATGTTCCTGTCCTGGTACCCGGTCTTCCTCGTCGAGCAGCACGGCGTCGACCTCGCCGACCTCGCCTGGGCCGGCTCGCTGCCCTGGATCGCGGGTGCCGTCGGCACCGCGCTGGGCGGGCTGCTGTCCGATCATCTGGTGCGGCGCACCGGCGCGGTGTTCGCCACCCGCAAGTGGATCGCCGTCGTCTGTCTCGGCGGAGCCGCGCTGCTGGTCGTGCCCATCGCGATGGTCGGCTCGACCCTCGGCGCCGTGGTCCTGCTGACGGTCGCGCTGCTGTTGCTGTACCTGAGCAACGTCCAGTTCTTCGCCCTCGTCGCTGCCACCGTCCACACCGCCCGGCTCGGCAGCGTCACGGGCTTCGTGCACTTCTGCGCCAACTGCGCGGCCATCGTCGCCCCCGCGCTCACCGGCTTCCTCGTCGCGGACCTCGGCTCCTGGGTGCTGGCCTTCGGCGTCGCCGCCGGGCTCGCACTCGCCGGAGCGGTCGCCCTCGCGTTCGCCCGCCCCACCACCACCACCACCGGGAACGTGTCATGACCCACGCCTACGACGACGCCGCCCCCGTCGTGGTCACCGACTGCGACCACGCCGATCTCGGGCCCGAACTCGCCGTGCTGGAGCCGCTGGGCATCGCGCTGCGGCGGGAACAGTGCCACTCGGCCGCCGAGGTCATCGAGCGGTGCCATGGCGCCACGGTGCTGATCA
Source organism: Pseudonocardia nigra (assembly GCF_019396355.1). GTDB lineage: Bacteria > Actinomycetota > Actinomycetes > Mycobacteriales > Pseudonocardiaceae > Pseudonocardia > Pseudonocardia nigra. The sequence goes on along the minus strand of NZ_JAHKRK010000053.1, from coordinate 14,761 downwards.
ACCAGTACGCCCCGATCACCGCCGAGGTGCTCGATGCCCTGCCCGGGGTCCGCCTCGTGGTGCGCTACGGAGTCGGCGTGGACACCGTCGACGTCGCTGCCGCCACCCGGCGCGGTGTGTGGGTCGCGAACGTCCCCGACTACGGCACCGGCGAGGTCGCCGACCACACCGTCGCGCTGGCGCTGTCGCTGCTGCGCGGGATCACCGGCTACGACCGGTCCGTCCGCGCCGGCGACTGGGACTACCAGGTCGCCCGCCCCCTGCGGCGGCTGTCCGCCCTGACCTTCGGCGTGATCGGCTGCGGGGCGATCGGCCAGGCCGTGGCCGGGCGGGCTGCAGCCTTCGGGATGCGGGTGCTCGGGGCGGAGATCGTCGCGGGCCGACCCGCGGGCCACGGCCCGATCATCCGGGTCGGCCTGGACGAACTGCTCGCCGAGTCCGACGTGGTCTCCCTGCACGCGACGCTCGACGAGCGATCCTGCGGGCTGCTCGGCGAGCGTGCGCTGGCGGCGATGAAGGCGTCGGCGGCCGTGGTCAACACCGCCCGCGGCGGGTTGATCGACACCTCGGCGCTGCTCGCCGCGCTCGACGACGGCCGGATCGCCGGCGCCGCGCTGGACGTGCTCGACGTCGAGCCCGCCGTGCCCGAGGTTCGCGACGCACTCAGCCGCCATGACCGGGTGATCCTGTCCCCGCACGCCGCCTGGTACTCCGAGGAGTCGTTCGTGCAGCTCAAGAGCGAGGTCGCCCGCGAGGCCGGGCGTGTGATCTCCGGCGCGGCGCCGCGCTGCCCGGTGAACCGACCGACGGCTGCGGCGGAGGTGGTCCGATGAGGGCGTTGACCTGGACGGGCGGCACGGAGGTCGCGGTCGCCGACGTGCCGGAACCCGAGCCCGCCCCGGGCCAGGTGCTCGTGGAGGTCGCCTACACCGGCCTGTGCGGCACCGATCTGCACATCTGCGCCGGGGAGCACCCCCGCGCGAAGCCCGGCCTCGTCATCGGGCACGAGATCGCCGGCACTGTCGCCGAGAGCGCCGAGGGCCTCGCAGCCGGTACGCGGGTGGTCGTCGATCCGCTGCTCGCCTGCGGTCGATGCGACACCTGCCGGAACGGCCGTCCGCACACCTGCGAGAACCTGCGGCTGGTCGGCATCGACGTGCCCGGTGGGGCGGCGCCGCTCGTCGCGATCGACGCCGACCGGCTGATCCCGGTCGCCGCCCCGGTCGACCTGCGCCACCTCGCCTTCGCCGAACCCCTCGCGGTCGCCGTGCGCGCCGTCCGGCGCTCGGGGCCGCAGCTCGGCCAGGACGTCGTCGTCGTCGGTGGCGGCCCGATCGGGGCCGCGGTCGCGTTGTGTGCCCGCGACGCCGGGGCCGGGCGGGTCGTGCTCGCCGAACCGGCACCGGCGCGGCGCGAGTTCGCCGCGGCACTGGGGATCGACACGACGGAGAGCGCCGCCGGCCTGCGCGGCGACGTGGTCTTCGACGCGGCCGCGCATCCGGCGGTCGCCGCGCTGGTCACCGAGGTGGCAGCCCCCGGCGGCGTCGTGGTGCTGGTCGGAGCGTACGGCGATCCGACGGCGCTGGACCTGCGCACCGTCACCTTCAAGGAGCTGTCCGTGGTCGGCACCCGGGTCTACTCCCGCCAGGACATCCGCGTCGCCACCGAGCTGGTCGCCTCCGGCCGGTTCGATCCCGAGCCGTTCCTCACCCGCACCGCGGCACTGGACGAGGCCGCGTCGGCGATCGCCGACCTGCGCCGAGGGGTCGGGCTGAAGGTCCTGGTCCGGGGGACGTCGTGAAGGCGCCCACGATGATGAAGGCACTGCGCAAGCTCGCCGCCGGCGACCGCGAGCTCGTCCTGGCCGACGTTCCGGCCCCGCACGCCCGCCCCGGCTGGGTGGTGCTCGACGTGGGCTACGCCGGGATCTGCGGCACCGACCTGCACATCGTGCACGACCAGTTCCCCAGCTGGCCCCCGGTCACGCTCGGCCACGAGTTCACCGGGACCATCCGGGAGCTCGGCGACGGCGTCGAGGGTTGGGCCGCGGGTGACCGGGTGGTCTGCGAGCCGCACTCGCTGGCCTGCGCCACCTGCCACCTGTGCCGTCGTGGTCTCGCGCACCTGTGTGCACAGAAGCGATCGCCGGGTTGGGGCATCGACGGCGGCTTTGCCGAGCAGGTCAGCGTGCCCGCTCATCTGCTGCACGCCGTGCCCGAGGACGTCGACGATCTCGCCGCCGGGCTGGCCGAACCGCTCGCGATCGTCGTCACCGCGTTCGAACGCATGCCCGTGCAACCGGGCAGCACCGTGCTGGTGCTCGGGCCCGGTCCGATCGGCATCCTCACCGCGCTCACGGCGACCGCGGCCGGCGCCGGACGGGTCGTGCTCGTCGGCCGCCCGTCGTCGGCCGCCCGGCTCGAGCTGGCCGCGAAGCTGGGGATCGAGGTGTGGAACTCCACCCGCTGCGACGTGGCCGAGGCAGCCTACGAATGCACCCGTGGCCGCGGCGTCGACCAGGTCGTGGAGACCAGCGGCACAGCCGGCGCCGTCGCCCAGGGCCTGGGCAGCCTGCGCCGGCAGGGCCGGATGTGCGTGCTCGGGGTCAGCGGCGAACCGCAGATCCCGGTGCCGTGGGCCCTGGCCATGAACCGGGCTGTCGATGTGGCCTTCTCCCTGTCCTCGTCCTGGTCCAGCTGGGACGCGGCGCTGGCCCTGCTGGCCCGCGGCGCCGCCGACCCGCGGCCGCTGGCCACCGTGTTCGCCCTGTCCGACTGGGAGCAGGCGTTCGCCGCCACCCGATCCCGCGAGGTGGTCAAGGCCCTGCTCCGGCCCACCCCGCCGCCACCGGATCCGAGGAACCCGCAGCGATGACCACCACCGACACCTTCGCCCCGGCCCTGCTCGGCGACCAGCCCGGCATGCTGATCGGTGCCGATTGGGTCCGCACGCCCACCACGCGCCCCGTCGAGAACCCGGCAACCGGCCGCGTGTTCGCCGGCGCGCCCGAAGGCACCGTCGAGCACGTGGACGCGGCAATGGCCGCTGCCGCGGACGCGCAGCGACGGTGGGCCCGACGCAGCCACCCCGAGCGGGCCGAGGTGCTCGCCGCGGTCGTCGGCGAGATCGACCGGTACGCCGAGGAACTCGCCCGGATCGTCGTGGCCGAGCAGGGCAAGACGATCACCGAGGCCCGCGGTGAGGTCGAGGGTGTCAAGGCCTTCTTCGACTTCGCCGCCAGCCACCACAAGTACCGGCCGGTCGGGGAGCTGATCGCCCCCACCCGCCCCGGCGAGACGCTCGCGGTTCGCGAGGAGCCGCTCGGCGTGATCGCCGCGATCACCCCGTGGAACTATCCGGCCGCCATCGTCGCCCGCAAGCTCGGCCCGGCGCTGATCGCCGGGAACGCGGTCGTGCTCAAGCCCAGCGAGACCACCCCGCTGTCCGCGCTGGCGGTTGCTCGGCTCTGCCAGCTCGCCGGTGTCCCGGACGGGCTGGTCAACATCGTCACCGGGCCCGGCCGGCTGATCGGCAACGCCTTGGTCACCCACCCCCGGACCAGCATGGTCACCGTCACCGGGTCCACCCGCGCGGGCCGGGAGATCCTCACCGCGGCCGCCCCGTCGATCATCCCGGTCTCGCTCGAGCTCGGCGGCAAGGCCCCGTTCCTGGTCTTCGCCGACGCCGACCTCGACCTGGCCGTCGAACACGCCGTGCAGGCCCGGTTCTGGAACTGCGGGCAGGTGTGCACCTGCAACGAGCGCACCTACGTCCACCGCAGCCGCTACGACGAGTTCGTCGCCCGGTTCGTCGAGCGGGCGCAGGCGATCCGTGTCGGCGACCCGACGGACGAGACCGCCGAGATGGGCCCGAAGGTGTCCGCCGCGGAACGGGACAAGGTCGCCGAGATCGTCCACCGGGCACAGGAGCAGGGCGCCGAGGTCGTCCTCGGCGGCGGACGCCCCACCGGCGACCGGTTCGAGGACGGCCACTGGTTCGCCCCGACGGTGCTGGCCGGCGCCACCAACGACATGGACGTCGTGCAGCAGGAGGTGTTCGGCCCGGTCCTCCCGATCGTGCCGTTCGACGACTACGCCCAGGCGATCGACTACGCCAACTCGACGGTCTACGGCCTCACCTCCTACGTGTTCACCGGGAACCTCGACACCGCGATGCGGGCCACCGCGGACCTGCAGTTCGGCGAGGTGTACGTCAACAAGATCGGGCCGGAGGACGTGCAGGGCTTCCACCACGGGTGGAAGCAGTCCGGGCTCGGCGGGGAGGACGGCGAGCACGGGTACCAGCGCTACATCCAGCACAAGACCGTCTACCTGAGCTATCGGGCGGGATCGTGACCGGAACCGTGTGCGCCCTGGCCGAGCGGGCCCGTTCCGCGCTGCGCTCGGCGGAGGCCGGATCATGACCTCCGTCGGCTCCGGTCTGGTCACCCTCGGCGAGACGATGGGCCTGCTCGGCAGCCGACACGTCGGGCCGCTGCGGCACGCCGACGGCCTGACGCTCGGCGTCGGCGGCGCCGAGTCCAACGTGGCCATCGGGGTGACCCGGCTGGGCGGCCGGGCCTGCTGGGTCGGACGTGTCGGGGACGACCCCATCGGCGACCTCCTGGTGAACCGGCTCGCCGGCGAGCAGGTCGACGTCTCCTGCGTCGTCCGCGACAGCGGTGCGCCGACCAGCTTGATGGTGAAGGAGCTGCGCACGCCCCACGTCGCCCGCGTCACGTACTACCGCACGAACGGTCCCGGCGCCCGGTTGCAGCCCGAGGACATCCCGCACGAGCGGGTGGCCGCCGCGCAGGTCCTGCACATCACCGGCATCACCCCGGCGCTCAGTGCCGGCGCCGGACGCACGGTCCTGACCGCGGTCGAGATCGCTCGCGCTGCCGGGGTCACCGTCAGTGTGGACGTCAACTACCGCTCGACTCTCTGGTCCCCCGACCGCGCCCGCCCGGTGCTGCGCGACCTGGTCGCCCGCGCCGATATCGCGTTCGCCGGTGACGACGAAGCCGACCTGCTCGGCCTCCACGGCACCCCCGCCGAGCAGGCCGCCGGTCTCGCCGGCCTCGGCCCCGGCCAGGTGGTGATCAAACTCGGCGCCCGTGGTGCCGTCGCGTCCCTGCAGGGCCGACCCGCCGTGATCCCGGCCCGCACCGTGGTGGCGGTGGACCCGGTCGGTGCCGGCGACGCGTTCGTCGCCGGCTTCCTCGCCGACCATCTCCGCGGCGCCCCACCCGAGGCCGCGCTGCGGACCGCCGCGTCCTGCGGCGCGTTCGTGGTACAGATGCCCGGCGATTGGGAAGGCCTCCCCACCCGCGCCGAGCTCGCCCTCCTCGACGCCGCGCCGGGAACCGTCCTGCGGTGAGAAAGGTGTACCCGTGAGCCCCATCCAGGTCGACCCGGGCCGCGACGGCCTGATCAGCCTCAGCCCGTACGAGGCGCGCATCGCCGCCGCGATCTTCGAGCGCATGTTCCCGCCCGGCCCGGACTTCCCCGGAGCCGTCGACATCGGCGTGATCACCTACCTCGACCGTGCCCTGGCCGGGCACGACCGTCACCTGCGCGACATCTATCACCTCGGGCTCGCCGCACTCGACCGCGCCGCCCGCGACCGGTGCGGGACGGGGTTCGCCGACTGCGCCCCCGACGAGCAGGACGGGCTGATCGCCGACCTCGAGGCCGCACGGCTCCCGGCGTTCCACGCGCCCGAGCAACACGAGTTCTTCTGCCTCCTGCGGGCACATCTGCAGGAGGGCCTGTTCGCCGACCCCGCACACGGCGGGAACCGGGACAAGGCCGGCTGGCGGTTTCTCGGCCACCCCGGCGTGTGGCTCGAACATTCCGCCGCCGAGCAGCAGGCCGAGCAGTCCGTGACGAAGGACGGCGAGATCCGGTCGCTGGCCGATGCCGGCTACCGGCTCGGCGGATCAGCCGAGGAGACCCCGCCCGAGATCCCCGGCTACGACCCCCAGCGGGCCGCCGCCGAGCCGCCGGGGCCCGCCGACGTCATCATCGTCGGGATGGGCGCGATCGGCGGATTCGTCTCGGCCCTGCTCGCCGACGCCGGCCTGCGCGTCGTCGGCTTCGAGGCCGGCGGCTGGCGCCATCGCTCGGACTACCACCCCGACGAGCTGGGTGCGGCCTACTACTGCCGCGGCGACATGGGCCCCAAGTTCCTCTCCGAGGCACCCCGCTGGCGACGCAACGACGGCGAGCCCACGCAACCCATCACGTTCAGCCTCGGACGGATGATGAACGGCGTCGGCGGATCGATCGTGCACTGGGGCGGTGCGCTGCGCCGGATGCACCCCTACCAGTTCGCCTACCGCAGCCACATCGCGCAGCGGTGGGGCCTGGATGTGCTGCCGGAACACAGCACGGTTGCCGACTGGCCGCTCGACTACACCGACCTCGAGCCCTACTACGACCTGTGCGAGCGTATCGCCGGCGTGGCCGGCGACCGGTACGCCAACCCCTTCGTTCCGCGGGGCACCGACTACCCGATGCCCCCGCTGCGGCCGACCCGCAAGGGCGAGCTGTTCACCAGCGCCGCCCGCGACCTCGGACTGCACCCGCATCCGACCCCGGTCTGCGTCAACAGCGTCCCCTACAACGGGCTGCCCGCCACCCGGTACCACCCGTGGAGCGCCGGCTTCGGCTCGTTCCACGACGACCGCTGGAACCCCGGCCTCACCTCGGTTCCCCAGGCCCTCGCCAGCGGCAACCTCGACCTGCGCACCCACTGCCGGGTCCTGCGCATCCTCACCGACCGCAGCGGTCACGCCGACGGCGTGGAGTACGTCGACCCGCACGGCGTGATCCGCACCCACCACGCGCGCACCGTCATCGTCGCCGGCTACACCTTCGAGACCGTCCGGCTCCTGCTGCTCTCCGGCGGGCTCGGGGACGCGACCGGCCAGCTCGGCAAGCACTTCATGGTCAAACAGTGGGGCGACGTGTACGCCCACTTCCCCGACACCGTCTTCAACGCCCACACAGGCCCCGCCGCCCAGATGGTCACCCTCGACGACTTCAACGCCGCCGACTTCGATTGCGTGGCCAACGGCTTCGTCGGCGGGGCCAGCCTCAACGTCGAGAACCAGCAGCTGCCGCTGCAGATCGCTCGCGACCCGGTGCCTCCCGACGTCGCCGCCTGGGGGCGCCCCTACCAGGAGCACCTCCGCCGCTGGCAGCACGTCATGGCGGTGCGCATCCAGCCCGACTCACTGTCCTACACCACCGACCACCTCGACCTCGACCCTCGCTACCGCGACCGGAGCGGGCTCGGCATCCCGGTGCTGCGGGTCACCACCGACATGCGCCCGAACGAGCATCGGCTCCAGGACCACATGCAGCAACAGTGCACCCGGATCCTCGAGCGCATGGGGGCCGTCCGGACATGGAACGGGCCGCGTTTCCGGGGCGTCGCCAGCAGCCACGACCTCGGCGGCGCCCGGATGGGCGACGATCCGCGCAGCTCGGTGGTGAGCCGAGACCTGCAGGTGCACGACACCCCGGGCCTGTACGTGTTCAGCGGCGCCACCTTCCCCACCTGCACCGGGATCAACCCGCACCTGACCCTCATGGCCATCACCGCCCGGGCCACCGAGCAGCTGATCCACACCCTGGGCGGCGCTCGGCGCGGCGGCACGTCGAGGAGATGCGTCGCACCGGTCACCGGTCCGACGTGATCTTCGCCCGGCAACGGGCGCACGGCCGCACACGACACCGGCCTACGAGCGGATAGTGTCCGCTGCGGATCGGCGAAAGATCGGGTAGGTGGACGATGGCGGCGACCACGAAGGGACGCCGGACCGTGCACATCCGCCGGTCGCCGTGCACACGTCCGGCGATGTGCACGGTCCCCGCGCGGTGTGCACCGTGCCGAGGCTCTCGTGCCGGGCGAGTCGTTCGAGAAGCGCGGGGACCTGCGGGAGCAGCGCCGCGTCGATCCGCCGCAACGCCCTCGGCAGCTCCACCTCGGTCAGCGTCGAGGTGACGAGGAGCGTGTCCATGCGGCCGTCGAGCCAGTCGGCCAGCGCCTCGCTCTCCGGTTCGGGGCGCAGCAGCTTCACCAGCGCCGCCGTGTCGAGGTAGATCATCAGAAGCGCTCGTCGTCGCGCATCTCCCGCAGTACCGCGCCCGCCTCGGAGTCGGTGCGTACCGGGCCGGCCGGGCGCGGCACCGGGCCCCGGCGCGTGGGCGGGTGCAGCGTGCCGGCCGCGATGAGATCGGCGAGCGGGTGCGCCTGGGCCGGAACGAGCCGGGCGATGACGACCCCGCGCTCGGTCACGTCGATCTCCTCGCCGCGCTTCACCCGGGCCAGCACCCCGGCCGTGTCCTGGTTGAGCTCGCGGACGGGCACCGCACTCATGCCGCCAACGGTACTACATTGGCGTAGTACGACGAGGTCCGTTCACCACTCGGCCGGCGAGCCGTCCGGGTGGCGCCACACCGGCGAGCGCCACCGGTGCCCCTGCTCGGCGGCCCGGATCACCGCCTTCTCGTCGATCTCGGTGCCCAGCCCCGGCCGGCTGAGCCGTTCCATGAACCCGTCCCGGAACTCGAACGCCGAGGTGTCCACGAGGTAGTCGGCGAGGTCGGAGCCGGTGTTGTAGTGAATGCCGAGGCTCGTCTCCTGGATGAGCGCGTTCGGGCTGGCGAGGTCCACCTGCAGGCAGGCGGCGAGCGCGAGCGGGCCGAGCGGGCAGTGCGGGGCCAGCGCCACGCCGTGCACCTCGGCCATCGCCGCGATCCGCCGGCACTCCGAGATGCCGCCCGCGTGCGACAGATCCGGCTGCGCGACGGAAGCGGCTGACGATCGCTCTCGGTCCAGCGACGGCAGGGTGACGAGCGCTGCCACGTCTCACCGTGCAGCCGCGGATGCCGGTTTGCACGGGCGGACCCCGTCCGGGGAGGGGTGGCGGTCGCCGCTCTCGCCGCTTCCCTGGGCCACGGGCAGGTGGGGCGGTCGCACGCCGTCATCTCCTGGGCCCGCTCCGGTCGGCGACACTGCCCGCCCCTCCGACCAGACGTGCCCGGGCCATGTCGGCCAGCGCCCAGGTGGCCGGGGAGAGCACCGCTGACGAGCGGTGGACGAGGGCGATGGTGTCGTAGAGCGGTGGGTCGAACGACGCGACCGAGAGGTTGCCCGGAAAGGCACCGCTGGAGGCCACGGCTCGGCTGACGAAGGTGTCGCCGATACCGGCGGCGACGAGCTGCAGGGCGACCTCGACCTGCTCCACCTCGATGCTCGCGGTGAGGGTGAGCCCCGCTTCCTGCGCACGCTCGGCCAGTTGCCGCCGGGTGGGGTCCGACCATCCGTAGTGCGCGTCGTACAGGATGAGTGCGGCGTCGGCGAGCGCCCCGATCGTCACCGCTCGTGCGCACCGGCGAGGGTCGGCGCTGACATAGCACACCTCGTCACTGAGCAACGGCGTCGCCGTCAGCTGCTCGACGTCGACCGGCAACACCACCAGCCCCGCTTCGATCTCCCCGGCGACCACGGCGGCGGCGACCTCCACCGAGTTCAGCCCGACCAGGCGGATGCCGACATCGGGATAGCGGCGGTGGAAATCCATCGCGAGGTCGGCCAGCAGGTAGTACTCCGCGTTGCGCAGGACGCCGAAGGTGGCGGTGCCGCCCTTGAGGGAGCGGATCGCAGCCAAGGCTTCGCGACCGCCGTCCGCCGCGGTGACCGCCTGCTCCGCGAACGGGAGCAACGCCTGGCCGGAGCTCGTCAGCTGCAACGAGCGCGGGCCGCGCACGAACAGAGTGACGCCGTTGTCGTCCTCCAACCGCCGGATCAGCTCGCTCACCGAGGCCTGCGACATACCCAGGACCTCGGCGGCCCGCGTGAACGAGCCGCGCCGGGCAGCGGCGAGGAACGCCCGGAGCTGCGAGAGCGTCATAGGGTAACCCTATCGAATGCGCTGTATCAGCTGGGTTGTACGGGGCATCGGCGACTTCTAGCGTCGCCGTATGCAGGTGAGCAGCCGTACGCGTACCGCCCTGTCGGGGAAGTTCAAGTACCTCAAGGAGCCGGCCATCGACGGCCCGCCCGCCGAGCGTGATCCCGCGGTCGTCGCCCGGGTCTCGGAGACGCTGCTGGACATCTCCCGGAACGGGATGGATGCGATCCGCCGGTACGCCCGCGAGCTGGATCGCTGGTCCGACCCCGGGTTCGAGCTGTCGCGTCGGGACATCGACCAGCTGTGCGAGCAGGTGCCCGCCGACGTCCGGGACGCGCTGCGGCTGGGGCGGGACCGCACCCGCGCGTTCGCGACGGCCCAGCGCGAACGCATCCAGGATGCGGAGTTCGAACTCGAACCCGGCCTGGTCACCGGATACCGCCACATACCCCTCGACCGGGTCGGCGCCTACCTGCCCGCCGGCCGGTTCCCGCTGCTGTCGAGCCCCTCGATGACGGTCAACGTCGCCAGGACGGCGGGCGTCGGGTCCGTCATGGCGTGCACGCCGCCGCAGCCCGACGGGCGCCCGCACCCGGGCATGGTCTACGCCGCGGACCTCTGCGGGGCCGATCAGATCTTCGTCCTCGGCGGGGTCCAGGCGTTGGCCGCGATGGCCTTCGGCCTGATCGGCGACGGCCCGGTGGACATGCTCGTGGGTGCCGGCAACGCCTACGTCGCCGAGGCCAAGCGCCAGCTGTTCGGCGCCGTCGCCATCGACCTGCTCGCGGGCCCCTCGGAAGTGGCCGTGATCGCGGACGGCCAGGCCGACCCCGACATCGTGGCAGCCGACCTTCTCGGGCAGGCGGAGCACGGCACCGATTCCCCGGCCGCGCTGGTGACCACCTCCGAGGACCTCGGGCACGCCGTGATCGCTCGGGCCGAGGCACAACTGGCCGACCTCGCCACGGCATCCATCGCGGGCCCGGCGTGGCGGGACCACGGCAGCGTCATCTGGGCCGAGGACCGAGAGACCGCGGCCGCGCTCATGGACGAGCTCGCCCCGGAGCACCTCGAGATCATCACGGGCGACGACGACTTCTACTTCCAGCGGCTGCGCAACTACGGATCGATCTTCCTGGGCCCGTGGAGCACCGTCGCCTACTCGGACAAGGGCATGGCCGGCACCAACCACGTCCTGCCCACCGCGGGCCGGGCCCGCTACACCGGGGGTCTTTCGGTCGCCCGCTTCCTCAAGACACTGACCTATCAGCGGATCACCCGTGAAGCCACACCGCTCCTGGGCGAGGCCGTCGACGTGATCTCCCGATACGAGGGCATGGCTGCCCACCGGGCCACCGCCACCCGGCGTCTCGCGACCTATCGCTGACACCCCCAGCCGCGGCCATCCACCACCCATGCCGGGCAGGAGGACGCCCACGCCGGACGTACCCGCCCGACCTGAACCTGCGGCGCTGCGGGAACTGCGCATCGTCGACGCTGCCGCGAACCGAGGAGTGACATGTCCCGCCCGCTTCCCCTCGCCCTCGTGCAGGCCGCAGGCCGGCGCGCCGATGATCTGAAGGGTTTTGCCGCGCACGTCGAGCACGTGGCGCGCTCCCATCCGCAGGCCCGACTGCTGGTCTATCCGGAGTTGCACCTGGCGACGGACGACCTCGGGTCGCTCGACGAGGACGCCGTCGTGGACAGTGCCGAGCCGGTGCGGGACGGCCCGCGGCACACCCTGCTTTCCCGACTCGCCGCGGACCTGGGCATCTGGCTGTGCCCGGGAAGCGTGTCCGAGCTCGGCGACGACGGCCGCGTCTACAACACGGCGCTCGTGTACTCCCCACAGGGCGAACTCGCCGCCACCTATCGCAAGGTCTTTCCGTGGCGGCCGTACGAGCGCTGCACACCGGGCAGCACGTTCGTGGTCTTCGACATGACCGGCTACGGCCGGGCCGGCCTGTCGATCTGCTACGACGCGTGGTTCCCCGAGTCGACCCGGCACCTGGCCTGGATGGGCGCGGAGATCGTGCTCAACGTCGTCAAGACCCCGACCGCCGACCGCGAGCAGGAAACCGTGATCACACGGGCGAACGCCATCGTCAACCAGGTCTTCGTCGCCAGCGTCAACGCGGCGACCCCCTCCGGGATGGGCCGCTCGCTGCTCGTCGACCCGGAGGGCCGGGTACTCGTCGAGTCCCCCGGTGCGCTCGCCTCGGTGCTCACCGCCGTCGTCGACCTCGACGCCGTCCCGACGGTCCGCCGCTTCGGCACCGCCGGCCTGAGCCGCATGTGGGAGCAGCTGCGCCCCGACGACGCCCCCATCGCGCTACCGCTCTACGGCGGGCGGATGGACCCTCGTACGCGGGCGATCACCGATCGGTGACGCCGGCCTCGGCTCGGCGCGCGAGCGTCGGTCCGGACGCGGAACGCCGGCCGCTGCCCGTGCCCGCAAGCGACCGCAGCACGTCCCCCAGGGCGTTGACGGCGAGGTGGATGTCCGATTCCGAGACCACCAGCGCGAACCGGATCGTGGCGCCCGTGGGTGTCCTTGGCGAGGACCCCGCGCGCGGCGAGCATCTCGCAGACCGTGCGGCCGGTGCCCGACGCCGGGTCGATGTCGACGCCGGCCCACAACCCGATCGCCCGGACGGCGGTGACGCCGTGGCCGACGAGCGCGGCCAACCGGTCCCGGAGCAGCCGCCCGAGTTCCGCCGCCCGACGCTGGAAGCTGCCGTCGGCGAGCAGCGCGACGACAGCGCGGGCGACGGCGCAGCCCACTGGGTTCCCGCCGAACGTGCTGCCGTGCTGCCCGGGCCGCGGGACGCCGAGGACGTCACGGTCGGCCACGACGGCCGAGACCGGCACGACACCGCCGCCCAGCGCCTTGCCCAGGAGATAGACGTCGGGCACCACATTCCAGTGCTCGCAGGCGAAGGTGCGGCCGGTGCGGCCGAGGCCGGACTGGATCTCGTCGGCGATCAGCAGCACACCGGCGTCGCTGCAGATCTCCCGCACCGCCGGGAGGTAGGCGGGCGGCGGGACGATCACCCCCGCCTCGCCCTGAACCGGTTCCAGCAGCATCGCCACCGTGCCGTCGTCGACGGCGGCGGCGAGGGCCGCGATGTCCCCGTAGGGGACGCGCCGGAAGCCGGGAGCGAACGGCCCGAACCCGGAGCGCGCGTCCGCATCGTCGGAGAAGCCGACGATCGTGGTGGTACGGCCGTGGAAGTTGCCGCCCGCGACCACGATCGTCGCCGCGCCGGGTGTCACTCCCCTGGTCTCGTAGCCCCACTTCCGGGCCACCTTGATGGCGCTCTCGACGGCCTCGGCTCCGGTGTTCATCGGCAGGACCATGTCCTTGCCCGCCATCGCCGACAGCTCTGCGCACAGCGCGCCGAGCTGGTCGTGGTGGAACGCGCGGCTGGTGAGCGTGATGCGACCGAGCTGCGCGGTGGCCGCTTCAAGGAGGAGAGGGTGTCGGTGGCCGAAGTTCAGCGCGGAGTACCCGGCGAGGCAGTCGAGGTAGCGCCGCCCGTCCTCGTCGGTCACCCAGGCGCCCTCACCCTCGGTGAGCACGACGGGGATCGGGTGGTAGTTGTGCGCCCCGTGCGCGCGTGCGCGCGTGCGCGCGTTCGAGCGCGATCGCGCGCGCCTCAGCCACGGCGGAGCACCTGGGCGCGCAGGGCCAGCTCGTCGTACTCGGCCCACTCGGCCACCACGAGGTCACCGCGGACGTGCACGTGATGGATGCCCATGATCGAGACCGGCGCCGCGGCGCCGCCCGCCGCCTGCGCAGTGCCGCGGATCCGGTAGCGCACGGCCACCCGCGAGCGGGCAGGCCCGTCGTCGAGCCAGTACAGCTCCTCGACCTCCAGCCGCGCGTCCGGCAGCAGGTCGAGCCAGCGGCCGGCCTCGCTCCGCACGCCGGTGTGTCCCGCCTGCCGTTGCGATGCGCCGAACACGTAGGGCGCGCCCGGCGCGTAGCGCTTCTCCACGAGGTCGAGATCGCGCCGGTTGTAGAGCCCGTCGAGCAGCTCGACGACGAACAGACCCGCCCCGTCGACCGTCTCCGGGACGGCCGGCACGGTGGCACCCTGTTCCTGCGCGGAACGCCCGGCGTTCCCGCCGGGTGGCGGCCCGGACGCCACGAGGTCCGTGGCCGCGGTGTCGGGGTCGATCCCGAGCTGGTCGGTGCCGTGCTTGCTGTTGGCGCCCGCCCACTCCTCGACGTACCGGTCGCCGAGGACCACGCAGTTGGCGATCACGCTGCTGACGATCGGGACACCGCGGGCCGCGTCGGTCCCGGTCGCGGTCCAGCGCATCGAGGTGCGGTATCCCGATGCGTCGTCGCCGGTCCAGATGGTGTCGTGGATGACGCCGAGGTAGTCCGGCATCGCGGCCTGCCGGCGTCAGGTGGCCTCGGTGACGGCCTCGCCGCCGACGAGGTCACCCGCGTCACCCCGGATGACGGTGCCCGCCGGGTAGTACGCCTTGACGAGGTCGGGCCGCCGATCGTTCCAGATCTCGTACGTGGTCCGCTCGACGAAGTCGACGATGTCGACGAAGGGAAGGGCGCCCATCGTCCGGGCCGGGCTCGCATGCTCGCTCATCGCCCGGCGCTTCGCGCAGGCGCGGTGTCCATGGCTCGCTCGCTCATCGGTGTCTCCTCGGGTCGCACCTTGCCCGGACCTCGCCTCGGGCCGCTAGTGTCTCGTGTCCGAAGTCTTTTGACGCTGCGCTTTGGCCAGGATGGCCTCGGCGTCCTTGGTCCAGATGAACGGTTCACAGCGCTCGTTCCATGCGTCGATGAAGCGGCGGATGGCGGCGATG
>NZ_JAHKRK010000512.1 GCF_019396355.1 Pseudonocardia nigra | reverse complement strand
TCATCTCAAGACGTGGCGGATGCTCAGCGAAGAAGGCGGCCGATACCGCGCACCGATCAGCAAGTACCCGAGCGCAGTCAAAGCCATTGTCGGACTATTCTTCTTCGCGGCTTATGAATAAGGCCCCAGCTTCCGAGCAATCTCCTCGTAGCCGTCATGGAATATCGCCATCGCCATCACGAAGTAGACGACAACATGAGCAGGAAGGAGGCGAGCCCTCTTCTCCTTTGCTCCCGTCTCGGCCAGGACATCGTCGACGACGTCGCGAGGAACAATACGCGCCAACACGCCGATGGAGATCCGATCAGTAAGGCGGCCGCTTCCCGGAAACTCGCGACTGACTGCAGCTTGCACATTACGGTATCGAGTCCACCGAGCAGAAGCACGCCTATCCGCAGCCGACACGCCGCACGATCTCAGCTTTCTCTAACGCTTCTCTCACCCGCCTGCTCGCGTCTAACTTAGTGGCATTGCACCCAATACACCAGCGCCGCGTTCACGGCAGCCACCGCAACACTGGGAATCCGCAGATCCGTCGGCCACACCGGATCGTGTTTCGACAATGCCCAGGCCGAGTCCTTCAACGTCACCCTCAAGGTCGAGCGAGTCAACCGCACCGTCTACCCGACACGCGAACACGCCCGCGCCGATGTCACAAGGTACATCGAGTTCCGCTACAATACCAAACGTCTGCACTCCGCGCTCGGCTACCGGACCCTAAAGAGGTCCACGACGCATACCTGAATCAGCAGCTCGTAGCGTAATCAAGAGCCAAAACACCTGTCCGGAAAATGCAGGGCCGCCCAGGTAGAGCCGGACGGTGCCAGGCCTGCGCCGCCTGGGCGCGTCGGCAGGGCCCCGGCGTTGTTCGTTTTCGTCCGGTTTGGTCGGATTCGGTTAGATGTTGAAGACGGCGAAGGCGTCGTCGTGGTTGCGGAGGTCGCGTCGGGCGTGGGCGATGTTGGCGCGCCCCGCG
>NZ_JAHKRK010000511.1 GCF_019396355.1 Pseudonocardia nigra | reverse complement strand
GCGGGCGCGGATCGTGTTGCTGGCCGCCGAGGGGCTGCCCAACGCCGAGATCGCGCGCCGGACCGGGACCAGCCGACCGACCGTGCTGGGCTGGCGAGACCGGTATGAGACCGGCGGGATCCGGGCCTTGCAGGACCTGCCGCGCAGCGGACGCCCGGCCGAGATCGACGAGATCGACGTCGTGGTGGCCACGCTCGCCGAGGAAGGGCGACCGCCGGCACGCCTGGGAGTGACGCACTGGTCGGCCCGGCTGCTGGCCGCCGAGTTGAAGATCTCCTTCGCCACGGTGGCCCGGATCTGGCGCAAATGGAACCTGCAGCCGTGGCGGGTCGAGACGTTCAAGTTCAGCACCGACCCGGAACTCGACGCGAAGATCCGCGACGTCGTGGGCCTGTATCTGCACCCCCCGGAGAAGGCCGTGGTTCTCTGCATCGATGAGAAGTCGCAGGTCCAAGCCCTGGACCGGACCGCGCCGATCCTCCCGATCATGCCCGGAGTGCCCGAGCGGCAGACCCACGACTACGTCCGCAACGGCACCACCACGCTGTTCGCCGCGCTCGAGGTGGCCACCGGCCGGGTCGAGCAAGCCTCCTGCCGCGGCACCGCCACCAGGAGTTCCTCCGGTTCCTCAAGCAGATCGCGAAGGCCTACCCGCGGGTCAAGCTGCACCTGGTCTGCGACAACTACGCCACCCACAAGCACCCCGCGGTGAAGGCGTGGCTGGCCCGCAACCCGCGGATCACTGTGCACTTCACCCCGACTTCCGGGTCGTGGCTCAACATGGTGGAGATCTTCTTCGGGATCATCACCCGCCAGGCCATCCGCCGTGGCACCTTCGGCTCGGTCCGCGAGCTGGTCAAGGCCATCACCGCGTTCATCGATGGCTGGAACGAACGCTGCGAACCATTCGTCTGGACCAAGGACGCCGACACGATCATCGCAAAAGCGCACCGTAAATCTACTTCCGGCACGTGACACTAG
>NZ_JAHKRK010000510.1 GCF_019396355.1 Pseudonocardia nigra | reverse complement strand
CAACGGCCGCACGAACACGCTCGGTCTGCGAGCCACAACCACCTCCCGCACTCGACGTGCGGGCAGCCTCCCGGGCTTGACCTGCGAGATCAATTACCTGGTCGACACTGCGTGTCGAGCCACTAGCTTGCGCCGTGAACTGCCGGCGCTCGAACGCCTCACCCTCGCGGATCGCGGCCCGCAGTCCCGCGATGAACGGATCCCGGCGACCCCAGCTCCCGGGCGTCAGCGCGGGCGGGCCCGGCAACGGGTACCCCCCGCACCGGCACGTAGCCCGTGGTGGAGGTGACCGAGATGCGGCCCGACGCCTTCCCGGTGGGAACCGTCATCGATCCGGCCGCGCAGCTCAAGCCGGACGCCTCCGTCGCGGCGAAGCGCCCGGTTTGCCCGTATCCACTGTCGCCGGTGGAGCGGCCTGGGCGACCCCGATGACGGCGTCAGCCATGATGTGCTGAGCGACTCGGATGACGTGGCAGGGCCCTGACTCCCGGGCCGCCCCTCTTTCGCGCCCATCACTGGGCTTGTGGCACACCCACCTTCGCGGACGCCACTCGTCCTTCCCCGGGCCAAGATCGAAGCAGGCCTTTGGAGCATCATTCGGCCTCCGGGGCCAACAGCCCTTCGAGCACATCGGCCGTCTGCCTGTCAGTCAGTCGGCGGCCGAGGTAGCGGTCCCTGGGCCATGCTCGCCTTGGAGCGCCCGAACTGGTCGGCGGAGATCTTCCATGTCGGCACCTCGGGTGCCGTCAAGGCGCCGGCCTCCAGCGGCGCGCGGCCGGCTATGCGGGCCCCGCCGACCACTCCCTCTACCTCCGGCCCGGTCGGGCTGGCGTGTCCGGCTACCCGGCCGTGGGAGCGTCTAGAGCGTGTCCCTTGGATCATGGGACGGGGTCGCGGAGCCAGATCCTGATCGAGGCGACGTCGATGGTTCCGCGGAACATGTAGTCGCGCTTGTCGTAGCGGGTGGCGACCGCGCGGTGGCC
>NZ_JAHKRK010000509.1 GCF_019396355.1 Pseudonocardia nigra | reverse complement strand
TGAGGTGATCTCAGCAAGAAGTGCGTAGCTGGAGTTGTTCGATGTGGGTGAGGACGAGCGCTGCTTTGACGTAGGCGCCGATTCTGCGGGGGCTGGCGGTGATGCGGCGCAGTGCTCGCCAGCGGCCGGTGAGCAGGGCGAAGCCGCGTTCGCCCAGGCAGCGGGTCGAGCGCAGCAGGCTGTTGTAGGCCTGGTTGTCCGGGCCGAGGACCTGCCCGCCGCCGGGCTGCTTGATCGGGGTGTGGACGCCCTGGCCGGCGCCGTCGTAGCCGGAGTCGGCCAGGGTCGGCAGGTCGAGCTGGGAGGCCGCCCAGTACGCGGCGCCGAGCAGGCCGGCGGCGCGGGCGCACGCCAGGTCGTGGCGGTGGCCGGGGAGCTCGTCGGAGACCCACATCGGCAGCCCGTCGGGGCGGATGAGTCCTTGCACGTTCGCGCCGGGGGCGTGGTGTTTGCCCGAATACCACGCGTTGATCATTTTGCCTTTCGCCGACTGGGTGGTCTCGGCGCAGCGGTCGCTGCGGAACACCTTGCCGTCGGCGATGACGTAGGCCCAGCCTTCGGTGGCGACCTGTTCGAGGGCCTCATGCAGGTCGGGTGCCTGCGCTGCGAGTACGTCGATCACTTCGTCGCGATAGCGATACGACGTTGCCCGCGAGACGCCGAAGCCGGCGCCGACCAGGGCGATCTCGCCCTGATTGCGGAACCACGCCAGCACCAGCAACGCCTGTTTCCAGCAGGTCAGCGCCCTGGAGTTCTTCCTGGTACCGAGGACGCGCCGCTGCGCGCGCAGCAACTTCGCCACCTCCCGCACGAGTTCACGGGGGACGTCGAGCATGGCAGGATAGGCGATCACGTGGGGTCCTCTGCGGGTCGATCTTGTGGTGAGAACTCCCTATCGGGGGACCCCACGCTCTCACCAGCACCGCGCAGATTGTCCGATATGAGCGTGTCGCGCTCACGTCGCGCTACGATCTTGCTGAGATCACCTCA
>NZ_JAHKRK010000508.1 GCF_019396355.1 Pseudonocardia nigra | reverse complement strand
CGCCTGACCACGCATCAACCACGACACCGACCACGACACCGACCACGACGAGGACGACACCGAACGGCTCAAGCCGGTGGACCTGCGCGCGCTGCGGACGCGACCACTCCGCCTACCGCTGCTGGCCCGAGGGACACCTCTGCCGGACCTGCGTCCTGACCGCCCTGAACATCCACGGCATCTGCCCGGGCTGCGGCGACCAGCGGATCCTGCCCGGCCGCGACGCCGCTGGCTCCCCCATCTGCCCCACCTGCGCCGGGATCGTCCACAGCGTCTTCCGCTGCCCCCGCTGCCAGGTCGAAGGACGGCTCTACCACCGGAAACTCTGCATCCGGTGCACCGTCACCGACCGGGTCACGACCCTGCTCGACAACGGCACCGGCCACATCGACCCGGCCCTGGCCCCACTCGCGACCGCACTGAGCACCGGCCCGACACCCACCCCGGCTGGGCGTCTGGGCTGGCTGGCCAAGCCGCACAACCGCGACCTGCTCCGCGCCCTCGCCGCCGGGCAACTGCCGCTGACGCACCCGGGACTGACCGCCTATCCCGAGCAGGCCGGGGTCCCCTACCTGCGCGCGCTACTCGTCCACTGCGGCACGCTGCCCGACCTCGACCAGCAGCTCCTCGACTTCGAAACCTGGCTGACCCGGCGCCTGGACGAGCTCGCCGACCATCCGCACGCGCAGCTGCTGCGCCAGTTCGGGCTCTGGCACCAGCTCCCCCGCATGCGCACCAAAGCCGCCCTGCAACCGCTGACCCCGCCCGCGCGGACCTACGCTCAACTCGAGTTCATCCACGCCACCGCCTTCTGCACCTGGCTCACCGAACACGGCCACCGCCCGACCGCGCTCACCCAGGTCGACCTCGACCACTACTACACCGCGCTCAAGATCGGGCACCGGCAATCGCTGCGCGGGTTCCTGAACTGGGCCATGACCAGCCACAACCTGCCGACGCTGACCTTCGCCCGAACACGATTCACCACCGG
>NZ_JAHKRK010000507.1 GCF_019396355.1 Pseudonocardia nigra | reverse complement strand
CGGCGCAGCTCGTGGAAGAAGTCCTCGACGACGTGCAGCTCACCGGAGCGCGCCACCTCGTCGTAGACGTGTTTGCCGACCGCCAGGTCGAGCACGCCCAGACCGAACGGCGAGAACACCACCGGCCGATCCACCGGCACCGCAACCCGCCCCGCCAGCACGTCGTCCAACGTCCCGGCCAGAAAGTCCCGGCTGCCCGTCAACTGCTCGACCAGATGCGGCGACGTGTCGGCCTTCAAACAGTGCTCCACGTCGTCCACGACATTGGTCGAGGCCAGCAGGACCTCCGGAGCCAGATCCCGCAACGACACGTGCAACACCACCGGGTTGTGCGCGAACCACGACACCTCACGCACATGCGGCCGCCCCGCGACCGTCGCGAACACCACCAGATCACTGGAGCGGACCAGCTGCTCCGCGGTCCCGTGCACCGTGACCCGGGCGGTGTCTTCCGAGCCCTCCACATGGCGGCGGAACCCGTCCGCGCTCCCGGCGTCGAGGTCGAACACCCCGACCTCCTCGAACGACCAGCCGGTACCCACCAGATACGTGTGGATGTAGCGGGCGATCAGGCCCGTCCCGAAGAAACCCACCCGCACCGGGCGTGGCCGGCCCCGGCTGAGCCGGTCGGCCGCCAGCGCCGCCGACGCCGCCGTCCGGGCCGCACTGATGATCGACGCCTCCAGACACGCGAACGGATACCCCGTGTCCCGGTCGTTGAGGATCAACACCGCCGACGCCCGCGGAATCCCCGCCGACACGTTCTCCGGAAAACTGGAGATCCACTTCAGCCCGTCCACCCGCACCTGCCCACCGATCGACGCCGGCAACGCGATGATCCGCGACGACGGACGGTCGGGAAACCGCAGGAAATACGACGGCGGGTTCACCGAATCCCCGGCACCGTGCAACCGGTAGGTCGCCTCCACCAGCTCGACGACCTGCTTCTCCCGCCCCCGCAGCGCCTTCTGCACCTGCGCACCGGGGATCACCGC
>NZ_JAHKRK010000506.1 GCF_019396355.1 Pseudonocardia nigra | reverse complement strand
TACGCCGTACTCCGCGAACTCCAGACCCTGCTCGGCATCTGGACCGGCGCCTGCCGCACCTGCCTGCAACCCGTCCCGACGCGACGACCCCACTCACCTAACTCGACCTAACAAAGCCCTACTAGTTACACCCCAAGAAGTCCTCAAAGAGTGGACAGACGCGCAGGAAGCAGCGTAGCAACGACCAAATCAACCGGTCCGAAAAACGCGGGGCTGATCAATGATCCGCGGCCGCACGTGCTCCTGCGCCCGCCCCGGCCCCATCAAGTACGCGATCAGTCTGCCCACCCGCCACCCGTGCACGACCTTGGTGATCACTCTGTTGACCGCCGGGCCTGCGCTACGAGTACGTCGATCACCGCATCGAGCCGAGCAAGCAGGCCGGCCACGCCCGGGGCGCCCGCGACATCGGTCGCAAAGGCCACCCGTTCAACCATGAGCACGTCGGCATGCAGGCGCAACAGATCCGGCAGACCGATGGCGCCACCATCACCGTCCGTCGCCGCGTCGACCGCAATCTCGCCGATCCACGCGCCCACCGCGAGCCCCGCCAGCGCGGCCCGCTGGGACACCAGCGCGTACTCGGCGTGCGAGAAGCGAACGACGACCTGCCGGCGCCGAGGAACCGCAGCCCGGGCACGACGGCGCCGACGCTGATCGGCGAGAGGGACATCCGGCAGCTCCACAACTGGCAGACACCACCGCGGCGCTGTCAAAGCGTGGTCACTTCACACAGCCAGAGTCACGAGGCCTCAAGCGATCTTGTCCCGCGTCCCGCCTCCAATGATCAAGCGGGAGCGCGACAGCCCTCACGGAACGCCCCCGTTCCGGCACCGACCACGCGCAGCGGCGCCGCCAGAAGCATCGCTTCTGACATATCTCGCTGCATCCGGCGCGTATTCGATCAGATGCGAATTCGAGACGGTTTGCTGTGCGATCCACAGCGTCACGGGTGATCGCGGGCTGACCAGCAGCGACTCAGGGCTGGTGCGGTCGATGATGCCACCGCTGCC
>NZ_JAHKRK010000505.1 GCF_019396355.1 Pseudonocardia nigra | reverse complement strand
CCGAAGCCCGCACCCAGGAACGCAGCGTCGACTTGTCTTTGCCCCGGACCTCCAGGCGAGCAGCAGTCGGCATACGGCATTGTCTCAACCAGCCATCGTAAAGTCACTTACGACACGCAACACTAGTATCATTCGGATAGGCGTATCAATCCTGGTCGCCACTGTATTCGCAGGCGAATAATGTCGAGTGGAGGTGTGATGACGAGCAGCTCAACCGAGCCCGAGCCCGTTGGTGCGGCACCGTTGGACCAGCTCAGCACCGAGTTGCAGGCCTCGGTCGTGGCCAAGGCATTCGCCGCGCTGGCCGACCCGATCCGGCTGCGGATCGTGGAACTGCTCGCCGAGCGGGGAGAATGCAGTGCCCGAGCGCTCGTCGCGGAACTACCTGTGAGCCAACCCCGGGTCTCGGTCCACCTGCGCTGCCTGACCGACTGCGGATTCACCACCGTGCGTCGGCCAAGGCCGCCGCGCCTACTACCAACTCGCCGCCCCCCACATCGCCAGCCTGCTCACCTCCATGAAAGCCCACGCCGAAACTTCGCTGCCGGGCTTGCTGGCCTGCCTCCACTGCGAGCCCGCGAATGCGCCCGGGGATCAGACGCAAGGGCAGACAAACTGCTGCTGACACGGCAAGGGCGGGATCTGGCCACCAACGCCGCCACGAGCAAGAGAGGAGCGTGCTGTGCCCGCACACCTTGCAGGCGGCCCTGGTGAACACGCTGAGGATCAAGACATCCTCGCCGACGAGGAAGGGCCCGAACGCCTGTTTGCGCAGCTCAGCCTGCTTCCGCATCGACCAGTCCGCAACCGAGCTGCGGAACGCCGGTCAGACGCCGACGAGTCCCGGTGGGGTCTGCGCGCGCGGTGCCGCTGGTGCTCGCGGTGATGTTCGTTTTCCTGCCCGCCGATCAGACGGCACGTCCGGTCTGGGTGTGCTGCTGGTGCCGCTCACCCCGTGTGTGACTACCCTGGCCGTTCGTCCTCGCTACGCTGCGGGCGCTCCGCCTGGGCACCGCTCCGGTGACGCACCCG
>NZ_JAHKRK010000504.1 GCF_019396355.1 Pseudonocardia nigra | reverse complement strand
TCACCGGCCACCCCTGGATGCCGGCACTACCCGCGCCCACCTGACCACGGACACCGAGCCGAGCGCACCGGAGGCCGAACGGCCGACCGGCGATCACGCCATGCCACCACACCGCTGAATGTTTACGGTGGCGGCCACCGACTGTTGCCGTCCAGTCGAGCCGACGTAGGTCGGAGAGATCGCCACGAGGCCGTGAGGTGCCGCGTTGTTCTCGGACTGCGGCCCGCATAGGATCGGATCCGAAGGGTGGCGAGAATAGATGCCTCGGAAGTACAGGAAGTTCAGTCCCGAGTTTCGGGATGACGCGGTACGGCTGGTGATCGAGAACTCCCGTCCGATCGCCCAGGTCGCGCGTGAACTCGGCATCAATGAAGGAACTCTCGGGAACTGGGCTGTGCCACGAACGCGGGAGGTCGCCTTGAAGTAGAGGGCGATTGAGCGCGGTGCTGTGCAGGAGATGAAGGAATGATGGCCCTTCGACGTCGCCCTACGCGGGGAGGCGTCAAACCACCTCATGCTGCGTTGGCTGAAGACCGTCGTGGTGAGCGATGAGGAAAAGGCGCAGGAGATGCGTCAGGTGGGGATCGGAAAGGCGAGCGCAAGCGAACCGCTGAGGACGTGTCGAGACCAGTAGATGGCATCAGAACCGGGGCATCCCATTAGCCCCGGGAGGAGCCTGGCGGGTGCCCGTTTATTGGCCAGGTGGTGCCCGGCATGAAGGCGGCGCGAGTCCGATCTGCGGCTCTTGTACGGAACGTGGGAAAGCGGGTGCCGATACTGCCACCGCATGCTCTTGGGTGCGGCGGCGAGAGGGAGCGCGCCGAGCGGCGGAAACCGTGAGGCGTTGAGTACCGACGCGGCACTGCTGGCGGACCGGCTCGTAGTAGCGGTGAAGCCCCTGTAATGGCAGGGCCCCGGCGTTCTTGCCGTTTGGGTCTGATGTCCGTTTTGCCCCTGGTGGTGGACTCGTTTGAGGGGCCGGTGTGAGGGGAGCGCGACCCCTGGTGATCTTTCAGGTGTTGAAGCCGAAGATC
>NZ_JAHKRK010000503.1 GCF_019396355.1 Pseudonocardia nigra | reverse complement strand
TCACCGGCCACCCCTGGATGCCGGCACTACCCGCGCCCACCTGACCACGGACACCGAGCCGAGCGCACCGGAGGCCGAACGGCCGACCGGCGATCACGCCATGCCACCACACCCGCTGAATGTTTACAGGCCGTCCACCCCCGCCGTTCTGGCTCCGGTGTTGCCCGCGACCCGGGTGAACGCCACGATCAGCGTCGCCGGGTCGTACACGAAATTGAACAGGTCGTCGAACCGGCGGCCCGGATCGGCCACCGCCCAACGGTGAAGCTTGGCCTGCATCCCCGATACCCTGGCGAACGGGCCTTCCCCGCCCGACGTCAGGACCAGCGAGATTCCCCGATGGATCTTTCGGCATTACAGCGTCCTTCCCTTCTCGCAACCGCTGCCGCCCTTCCCCATGCGACCGGCTCTCCCGGCCTCGGAGTACTACGGCGGCTCCGCCCCGTCCCGGGCCGATCGGCCGACGATGGACCCAGCCTCGACACCCGCGCTGGCCGCGCAGTACGAGGCGAGGACCGGAACGGTTCCCGTGTTCACTGCTGATCGCTCGACGGAGGAGGAGCCCAGCTCTATCCCTGCGGCATCGCCACGGCTACCCCGCAGCACCTTCACCGTGGCCTCCCGGCGGACATCCACAAGACCGCCCAGGAGTTGCCCACCAGCCCGGATCTTCCCGATCCAGACCACCGGGTGCGCACCGCTTCCGGCCCATATCCACCAGGTTGGAGCCGGTGAGCCTTTGAGGGACGTGATCACGCTGGTTCCTCGCGTACTCCTTTCCGTCACGCTCGCCGGACCCGCACCATCTGGCAGTACTGGCACGTCCCGGCTTTGTCAGGGCTGCTCCCACCCGCACCCGGCACCTCCCGGAGCAGGCTGCCCCCAGCTACACTGCCCTGCTGCAACAGGACAGCGGCGAAGTAGGGGTCGGACCGGGGCGCGGTACTGGTCTTGCGACCAGCCCGTTTCCCCGGCCCGCCCTCCGCACCGGACGTGCGGCTCTCACCGCATCCGGCGCTCCACGGATTCCCTTGGGG
>NZ_JAHKRK010000052.1 GCF_019396355.1 Pseudonocardia nigra | reverse complement strand
CGGCCGTCGTCTCCGCCGGGCTCATGGAGTTGGGCGCGGTGATCTGCACCGCGCGGGCCCCGCGGTGCGCCGTCTGCCCGGTGCTCGCGGCCTGCGCGTGGCACGCCACAGGCCGGCCCGCCTACGCCGGCCCCCGCAAACCGGTGCAGGGCTTCGCGGGCACCGACCGCCAGGTGCGCGGGCGGCTGCTCGACGTGCTGCGGGCCGCCCCGGGCCCGGTGGAACGGGCGGCGCTCGATGCGGCGTGGTCCGACGCCGCACAGCGTGACCGCTGCCTGGACTCCCTGCTCGTCGACGGGCTCGCCGAGCAGACCGACGACGGCCGCTTCGCGCTGCCGGCCTGAGGAACGCCGTGGCCCAGACCGTCCGGTTCCGCCTCGACGACGACGCGTGCGCGGAGGTGACCGGGCTGCGCGCGCGGCTGCGGGCCGCCGGGATCGCCGCGCCGGGCGGCTCCCCGTCCGTCACCGTGGCCGCGGCCGCCGCGATCCCGCCACCCGCACGGGAGGCACTGGAGGCCGAGCTGCGGCTGGTGGGCGTGCCCTCGATCTGGCTCGCCACCCTCGGCACGGTCGCCGGGCGCGCCGACGAGCTGGTGCTGGCCGCCGTCGTCGACGCCGAGTTGCTCGCCGTCCACGCCGCGGCGCACGACGCCCTGGCCGGGCGCGTCCGCTCGCCCGTGGCGGCCTACCTGCCCGGGACGTGGCTGCCGCACTGCGTCCTCGCCACCGAGCGGCCCGCCGAGGCCTTCGCGGCGCTGCACCCCGTGCGGCCGGTGCGGGCCCGCGTGCTGGGGGTGGAGGTCAGCTGAGCCCGGCGAGGAACCGCTCGACCTCCGCCCGGTAGCCCGCCGGGTCGGCGGCGTGGACGAGGTGCCCGGTGCCCGGCAGGCGGACGTGCCGCGCGTCCACCAGTCGACGGGTCATCTCGGCCATCTGCCCGCCCGGCGCCACCCCGTCCTCGGCCTCGAGGAGCAGCACGGGGCAGCGCACGGCGGGCAGGGCGGCCCAGTGGTCGGCGCGTGCCCACTCCGCCGCGATCTCGACGGCGTCCTCGACCCGGGTGAGCAGGTGGTAGCCGTCGGCGCGCTCCTCGACGCACTCGGCCATGTACTCGCCGAACTCCGGCCGCGGGGTCCCGAACACCTGCCGCACCGCGGCCAGGCTGGGGAACGGCTTCGGGAGCGCGGAGAACCAGGCGCGCGCGTCCTCGGCGTTGCGGCCGCGGAAGTCCACCGCCATGTCCTCCACGACGAGCGCGCGCACGAGATCGGGCCGGCGCGCGGCGAGCACGATGCCGTGCAGGGCACCCATCGAGTGCCCGACGACGACGGCCCCCCGCGAGATGTCAGCTGCCACGAGCGCCTCCAGCGCGTCGGCGGCGTCCTTCGCCATCCGCTCGGTCGTCCACGGCCCGCGCGCCCCGGAACGGCCGTGCCCGCGGGCGTCCAGGCCCACGACGCGCCCGTACCCGGTCAGCCACTGCGCCAACGGCCACCACGTCGTCGCCCGGCCCATCAGCCCGTGCAGGAGCAGGATCGGCCGCCCCGCGCCGCCGAACTCGACCAGCGCGAGCTCCACGCCGTCGCCGGTCCGCACCTTGCGTCGCATCGCACGTAGCCTAGGGGCCATGGCCGTCGTGAAGATCAATGCCATCGAGGTGCCCGAGGGCGCGGGGCCCGAGCTGGAGAAGCGGTTCGCCAACCGGCTGCACGCCGTGGACAACCAGCCGGGCTTCATCTCCTTCGAGCTGCTGCGCCCGGTCCGGGGCGAGGAGCGCTACTTCGTGGTCACGCACTGGGAGGACGAGGAGTCGTTCCAGGCGTGGATGAACGGCGCTGCCAAGGAGGCCCACTCCGGCGAGCGCGCCCGTCCGGTCGGCACCGGGTCGTCGGTGCTGGAGTTTGAGGTCGTCTTCAGCTCCACGGCGTCCTGACAGGGCGCTCGACGCCGCGGCGGAACCCGGCCGGCCGACGACCTGATCCCGCGAGTCGGCACGCACCGGCGGGCGAGTCGGCACAGAATGGCGCGCGAGTCGCCCCGTTTCGACGCGCGAGTCGCCCGCCACTGCGCCCCCGCGAGTCGGCACCGATCGGCGGCCGTCAGCCCTGCCTGGTGAGGTGGCCGAGCACCTGCTCCCACAAGGGCACGACCACGAGGTGCCCGACCTCCGGCACCACCTCGAGCCGCGCGTGCGGCAGCGTCTTCTCCCACCACGCGCCGTGGTCGGGGCCGACGAAGTCGGCGGCGCCGTAGCCGAGCAGCACCTCCGCCGCCACGTCCGCGGGCTCGAACCCCCACGGCTGCAACGTGTAGCCGGCGATGTCCGCGATCATCCCGGCGCCGCCCTGTGCGAGCGCCTCGTCGAGCATCGCACGCAGCCGGTCGACAACGCCGGGATCGGCGAGCACGCCGGCGTCCGCCTCGTCGATCCCGACCAGCCCGAAGCGCGCGTCGCCCGTCAACGCGGCCAGCATGGGGGCGAACGCGCCCGCCAGGGCGGCGTGGGCGTCGGCGGCGGGAAGCCCACGCAGCGCATCGATGCCCGCCCGCTGCTCCTCCGGGATCCACGGCACCTCCTCGTCCGGCGCGGGCGTCCCGATCACGGCGACCCGCCGGACGAGGTCCGGCCGCCGGGCGGCCACCGCCAGCGCGACGCGGCCACCGGCCGACCATCCGGCCAACCCGGCGGTGGCGCCGGCCGGAAGGACGTCCTCGAGCACCGCGACCACGTCGTCGGCCGCCGTCGCGACGGTCGCGAACGCGCCAGCACCGACCGGATCCGAGCCGCCGTAGCCCGCGCGATCCACCGAGATCAGCCGCACGCCGTTGCGGGCCGTCGCCGTCGGATCCGGGTCGAACCGGCCCGATCCCGGCGCCGGGTGGATCATCAGCACGACCGGGGCGTCGGCCGGGGCCTCCGACGTGAGCGAGCTTGCGAGCTCACCATCAGACACAGCAGGTCCGAACGCGGCCGACGAGCGCCAGCGAGGAGGCTGCGTGAGGTCGTGGACCGCGATGCGCCGGCCGTCGGGCCGATCCAGGAGGCGGGCGGTGCTCGTCGTCGTCATGGGACGTAGTCTGCTGGATCATCGGTGACACCGTGATGTCACCGTTTCCGAGGGATCTCCAGCATCGTGAACCGCACCGAACGGCTCTACGCCATCGCCGAGGAGCTGCGCGCCGCCGGCCCGTCGGGCCGGACGGGCGCCTGGCTCGCGCAGCGCCTCGAGGTCTCCACCCGCACGATCAAGCGCGACATCGACGCGCTGCTGCAGGCCGGGCTGCCGCTGTGGGCCCAGGCGGGCCCGGGCGGCGGGTACGTGCTGGACGGCGCCACCTCCCTGCCGCCGCTCAACGTCACCGGCGCCGAGGCGGCGGCGATCGCCGTCGCGCTCGCGGCGCTGCCCGCGCTGCCGTTCGCCGCCGACGCGCGCACCGCGCTGTCCAAGGTGCTGGCGGCGATGTCGCCCGCCGAGCGGGAGCGGGCCGAGGCCATCGCGGGGAGGCTGTGGCTGCGCGTCCCGGACCGGCCGCCCCGCCCCGCCGTCGCCCGCGCGCTGGACGAGGCCGTGCGCCGCCGGCAGGTCGTCGTGCTGCGGTACGCCGGCCAGGACGGGTCCGTCACCGAGCGCGCCGTCGAGCCCGCCGCGCTGGCCGCCACCGGCGGGCACTGGTACCTGCTGGCGTGGTGCCGGCTCCGGCAGGGGCCGCGGTGGTTCCGGACCGACCGCATCGTGGCCGCCCACCTGACCGCCGAGCCCGCGCCGGAGCACGACGCCGCCACCCTGTTCGGCACCCCGCCCGAGGACGCCCGCCCGGTGCGCCTGCGCTGACGGTGGTGCCCATCCGCGGGGGACACGCATGTCCGAACCGGGCGACTCGCCCGTCAGGAACGGGCGACTCGCGGAGATTCCGGGGGGGGCGTCAGCGGGACGGCGAGTCGGGGTGCTCGTCGAGCGCGTCGGGGATGCCGTCGTCGTCGCTGTCGGGGAGCAGCGGGTCGGACCGGCCGGCGCGCACCGCCTCCAGCTGCGCCGCCAGCGCGATACCCGCCAGCAGGGCGATGCCCGTGACGTTGGCCCACAGCAACAGCGCCATCACGGCCGTGAGCGGCCCGTAGGTGTCCCCGAACCCGGCGGCGGCCACCACGTACAGAGCGAGCAGACCGGATCCCGCCAGCCAGGCCAGCACCGTGACGGTGGCGCCGACGGCGAGCCAGCTCAGTCCCGGCTGGCGGCGCCGGGGCGCGTGCCGGAACAGCATGGTCACGGCCACGACGAGGGCCGCGAGCCCGGACGGCCAGCGCAGCGCGTCCCACACCTCCTCGCCCCCGTCGCCCCACTGATACACCGCTTCCATGGCCTCGCCGAAGGGCTCGCCCGCCACGATCAGCAGCAGCCCGACCGCCATCGCGACGCCCGCCGTCGCTGTCAGCAGGGCGGCGCGGACGTATTTGCGCAGCGCCATGCGGTCCCGCTGGGTGCCGTAGATCCGGTTCGCGCCGCGCTCCAGCTGGGCGAACGCCGACGTGGCCGCCGCGAACGCCGTCACCAGCCCGAGCACGACGACGATCTCGCCGCGCTCGCTGCCCTCGTCGCTGCCGCCGTCGACGACCTGCGCGAGGAGCGAGTCGCTGTTGCCCGGTGAGATCGCCACGACCGTGCGCGCGACGACCTCGGCGAACGACTCGGCGCCCAGCGCCGTCGCCAGCCCGGCCCCGGCGATGACGAGCGGCACCGCGGCGAGCGCGAGTTGCAGGGCGAATGCGCGGGCGTGGCTGAACCCGTCGCCGTAGCGGAACCGCACGAACGCGGTGCTGAGCAGGTGGACGATCCCGTAGCGGCGAACGGTGTGCCACGCGTCGTCGGCCGAGAGCAGGTCACCGGACATCAGCTCGGTCTCCGGGACCAGGCGGACCGAACTCACACCCCCGAACCTAGCCGAAACGGACGCCGCAGAGGTCAGGGCACGACGACCGGCACGAACTGGCGGAACGCCGAACGGCCCGCCCGGACTTCCGTCCGGACGGGCCGTTCGCGGTACTGCTGGTCTAGGGCACGTCTGGCGGACCATGGATCGCGGTCCTGGCGCCCAGATCGCCCCTGGCGGCGTTGTCGGCCCCACCGGATACGCCAGGTATGACGGCTCGAGCCTCCGCCTTGCCAGGAACGATCTGGACCACCAGGCCCATCGACCCAGATCCACCAGACACGCCCTAGCCGATCACTCGTCGCCCGAGGACTTGGCCATGTCGACCGGCGGGGCGTCCGGCACCGTGACGGGCTTGGGCTCGCCGCGGAACACGAACTTCGCCTTGTCGTCGGCGGCCCGCGAAGTCGGGGCCTCCGGGTCGATGCCCTCGACGTCGACCACGACGATCTGGCCCGGCTCCACCTCGCCGAAGAGGATCTTCTCCGACAGCTGGTCCTCGATCTCGCGCTGGATCGTGCGGCGCAGCGGCCGCGCACCCAGCACCGGGTCGAACCCACGGCGGGCCAGCAGGCCCTTCGCGGCCGGCGTGAGCTCGATGGCCATGTCCTTGTTGGCCAGCGCCGCCTCCACCCGCGTGATCATGAGGTCGACCATCGTGATGATCTGCTCCTCGGTGAGCTGGTGGAACACGACGATGTCGTCGATGCGGTTGAGGAACTCCGGGCGGAAGTGCTTCTTCAGCTCGTCGTTGACCTTGTTCTTCATCCGCTCGTAGTTCGACTGCTCGTCGTTGCCCTGGGCGAACCCGAGGCCGACCGCCTTGGAGATGTCCTGCGTGCCGAGGTTCGAGGTGAAGATGATCACGGTGTTCTTGAAGTCCACCGTGCGGCCCTGACCGTCGGTCAGGCGGCCGTCCTCCAGCACCTGCAGGAGGGTGTTGTAGACCTCCTGGTGCGCCTTCTCGATCTCGTCGAACAGCACCACCGAGAACGGCTTGCGGCGCACCTTCTCGGTGAGCTGGCCGCCCTCCTCGTAGCCCACGTACCCGGGAGGGGCACCGAAGAGCCGCGAGGCGGTGTAGCGGTCGTGGAACTCGCCCATGTCGATCTGGATGAGGGCGTCGTCCTCGCCGAACAGGAAGTTGGCCAGCGCCTTGGACAGCTCGGTCTTACCGACACCGGACGGGCCGGCGAAGATGAACGAGCCGGACGGGCGCTTCGGGTCCTTCAGGCCGGCCCGCGTGCGGCGGATCGCCTGCGACACCGACTTGACGGCCTCCTCCTGGCCGATGATCCGCTTGTGCAGCTCGTCCTCCATGCGGAGCAGACGCGTGGTCTCCTCCTCGGTGAGCTTGAACACCGGGATCCCGGTCCAGTTGGCGAGCACCTCGGCGATCTGCTCGTCGTCGACCTCGGCGACGACGTCCAGGTCACCGGACTTCCACTGCTTCTCCCGCTCGCCCTTCTGCGCGAGCAGCTGCTTCTCGGAGTCGCGCAGGTGCGCGGCCCGCTCGAAGTCCTGCGCGTCGATCGCCGACTCCTTGTCGCGGCGGACGCTCGCGATCTTCTCGTCGAACTCGCGCAGGTCCGGCGGCGCGGTCATCCGGCGGATCCGCATCCGCGCGCCGGCCTCGTCGATCAGGTCGATCGCCTTGTCCGGCAGGAAGCGGTCGCTGATGTACCGGTCGGCCAGCGTGGCCGCGGCCACCAGCGCCGGGTCGGTGATGGTGACCCGGTGGTGCGCCTCGTACCGGTCGCGCAGCCCCTTGAGGATCTCGATGGTGTGCGTGACGCTCGGCTCGCCCACCTGGATCGGCTGGAAGCGGCGCTCCAGGGCCGGGTCCTTCTCGACGTACTTGCGGTACTCGTCGAGCGTGGTGGCACCGATCGTCTGCAGCTCGCCGCGGGCCAGCATCGGCTTCAGGATGCTGGCGGCGTCGATCGCGCCCTCGGCGGCACCCGCACCCACCAGGGTGTGGAGCTCGTCGATGAACAGGATGATGTCGCCGCGCGTGCGGATCTCCTTGAGCACCTTCTTCAGGCGCTCCTCGAAGTCACCGCGGTAGCGGGAACCGGCGACGAGCGAACCCAGGTCGAGCGTGTAGAGCTGCTTGTCCTTCAGCGTCTCGGGCACCTCGCCCTTGACGATGTTGGACGCCAGCCCCTCGACGACGGCGGTCTTGCCGACGCCGGGCTCGCCGATCAGGACGGGGTTGTTCTTGGTCCTCCGGGAGAGGACCTGCATGACCCGCTCGATCTCCTTCTCCCGGCCGATGACCGGGTCCAGCTTGCCCTCACGGGCCGACTGGGTGAGGTTGCGACCGAACTGGTCGAGGACCAGCGAGGAGCTCGGGGTGCCCTCGCCACGGCCACCGGAGGTGCCCTCGGCGGGCTCCTTGCCCTGGTAGCCGGACAGCAGCTGCAGGACCTGCTGGCGGACCCGGTTGAGGTCGGCGCCCAGCTTGACCAGGACCTGCGCGGCGACGCCCTCGCCCTCGCGGATCAGGCCGAGCAGGATGTGCTCGGTGCCGATGTAGTTGTGGCCGAGCTGGAGGGCCTCCCGCAGGGACAGCTCCAGCACCTTCTTGGCCCGCGGCGTGAACGGGATGTGCCCGCTCGGTGCCTGCTGACCCTGACCGATGATCTCCTCGACCTGCTGGCGGACGCCCTCAAGGGCGATCCCGAGGGACTCCAGGGCCTTCGCGGCCACTCCCTCACCCTCGTGGATGAGGCCAAGGAGGATGTGCTCGGTGCCGATGTAGTTGTGGTTGAGCATCCTGGCTTCTTCTTGCGCCAGGACGACAACCCGCCTCGCTCGGTCGGTGAACCTCTCGAACATTTACGCTCCTAGCCTGCTGCGCCATGCACGGGCGCGCACTGCGCCGCGTACACCCCGGTACCCACTGTATCGGCCCGGGGCAGGCGGTCGCCCGTCTCGCACGTACTCCACCCAACAACACGGTGGGGGCCCGGATTCCCGCGCGGGTCTGAGGGCCTGGTCAGCCCGGTGGCGTTCATCCGACCGGGGCGCCCACCGCTCGGCGCATCGCCAGGTCGTCGGCCCGCGCGCGCCGGTTCGGCGGGCCGGGGCGACGGCCGTCGCGGCCTGCGCGAGGCACTCGGCGTTCACCCAGGGCGAAGCCCCCGGCAGGGAACGCACCGAGTGCGTCAGCGCGCGCCGGCCCGCTCCGCCGCCTTCTCCGCCTGCCAGCCGTCCTCGTCCGTGCCGCGGCGCCAGTAGCCCGACACCGACAGCAGCTCGCGCGGCACGCCGCGCTCGTCGACGAGGTGACGCCGCACACCGCGCACCAGGCCAGCCTCGCCGTGCACGAAGGCCTGCACGCGCCCGGCCGGGAACTGCAGGGCCCGAACGGTGTCCAGCAGCTGCTCGGGCGCGTCGGCCCGGCGGTGCAGCCAGGTGGTCCGGAGCGCGCCCGGCGAGGTGAGCTCCTGCTGCTCGGCCGCGTCGGCCACCTCGAGGACGGTCACCACCGGCACGCCTGCCGGTACCCGCTCGCAGGCCGCCGCGATCGCCGGCAGCGCGCTCTCGTCGCCGACCATGAGGTGCCACTCCGCCCCGGGGTCGGGGGCGTAGCCCCCGCCCGGGCCGGCCAGCCGCAGCACGTCGCCGGGCCGGGCGGCCGCCGCCCACGGGCCGGCCAGCCCGGCGTCGCCGTGGTGGACGAAGTCGATCGTCAGCTCGCCCGCCGCGTGGTCCAGCGCCCGCACCGTGTAGGTGCGCGTGACCGGCCACTGCTCACGCGGCAGCTCGGCCCGGATCACGTCCATGTCGAACGGCTCCGGGTAGCGCACGCCGGGCCGCGGGAAGACGATCTTCACGTAGCGGTCCGTGTACGGCGTGTCGGGAAACGCCGACAGCTGTTCGCCCCCGGCGACGACCCGGATCATGTGCGGGGTGAGCCGCTCCGTGCGGCGGACCTCCAGGGTGGTCGTCCTGCGGGCCACGGGACCTCCTCACGTAGATGAGGCCAGCCTAACCACACGAACGGGCGCCACGCACGGAAGTGTGCTCAGTTCTCCTGGTGGTAGGCCTCCAGGACCTCGGCCGGGATGCGGCCGCGGTCGGAGACCTTCATCCCGCGCTTGCGGGCCCAGTCCCGGATCGCCTGGTTCTGCTCGCGGTCGATCGACGGACGCCGCGCGGGTGCGGCATCGGCGGACCGGCCGCCCCGCCTGCGGCCACCGGAACGGCGCGCCGAGGCGACGAACTCCGCGAGCGCGTCGCGCAGCTTGCCCGCGTTGTCCTTGGACAGGTCGATCTCGTAGTTCTTGCCGTCGATACCGAACTCGACCGTCTCGTCGGCGGCCTCTCCGGTCAGGTCGTCGATTAGCCGGATCTCACGAATCTGCGCCACCGCCGCGGCCCTCCACACTTGCTCGTTGTCGTTCTGCGGCCGTGCCGCACCTGGCGGAGAATATTACCGAAACGGCGACGATGTCGAGTCACCCCGTCCGGTGTCGCAGATCGGTTACTCGGAACGCACGAGCGGGTACAGAATGGTCTCCCGGATTCCGAGCCCGGTGAGGGTCATCAGCAGCCGGTCGATGCCCATTCCCATGCCGCCCGTCGGGGGCATTCCGTACTCCATCGCGCGCAGGAAGTCCTCGTCGAGCTGCATCGCCTCGGGGTCGCCCGCCGCGGCCCGCAGCGACTGCGCGTAGAGCCTTTCCCGCTGCTCCACGGGGTCCACCAGCTCCGAGTAGGCGGTGGCGACCTCGGTGCCGAACACGAACAGATCCCAGGATTCGGTGAGTTGCGGGTCGTCGCGGTGCTGCCTGGCCAGCGGGCGTACCTCGATCGGGTAGTCCCGGACGAACGTCGGCTCGGTCAGCGTGTGCTCCACGAGCTTCTCGAACAGTTCCAGGACGATCTCGCCCGCGGAAAGCGTTTCCTTCAGTTCGACACCGTGGGTCATCGCGTGCTTACGCAGATCCTCGACCGGGGTACCCGGGTCGACATCTGTGCCCACCGCTTCCGACACCGCCCCGTACAGCGTCACGGAACGCCACTCGCCGCCCAGATCGTGTTCGCTGCCGTCGGCGTGCCGCACGACGGTCGACCCGAAGACGGCGCGCGCGGCGGCCAGAACCAACTCGCGCGTCAGTTCCGCCATGTCGTCGTAGGTGGCGTAGGCCTGGTAGGCCTCCAGCATCGTGAACTCGGGCGAGTGCGTGGAGTCGATGCCCTCGTTACGGAAGATGCGATTGATCTCGTAGACCCGCTCGACGCCACCGACGACACTGCGCTTCAGGAACAGTTCGATCGCGATCCGCAGGTACAGATCGGAGTCGAGCGCGTTGGCATGCGTGACGAACGGGCGGGCGGCCGCGCCCCCGTGCAGCAACTGCAGCATGGGCGTCTCGACCTCGACGAAGTCCGTCCCGTCGAGGAACGACCGCAGCGTCCGCAGGACGAGGGCCCGGTTGCGCACCATCTCGCGGGCCTGCGGGCGGACGATGAGGTCGACGTAGCGCTGCCGCACCCGCATCTCCTCGGAGAGCTCGCGGTGCTGCACCGGTAGCGGGCGGACCGCCTTCGCGGCCATCTCCCAGCTGTCGGCCATGACCGACAGCTCACCACGCCGGGACGTGATCACCTCGCCGTGCACGAACACGTGGTCGCCGAGGTCGACGGTCGACTTCCAGCGGGCCAGTTCGTCCTCGCCCACCAGCGAGAGGCTCAGCATCGCCTGCAGCTCGGTGCCGTCGCCCTCGCGAATCGTGGCGAAGCAGAGCTTTCCGGTGTTGCGCAGGAACATCACGCGGCCGGTCACGCCCACGACGTCCCCGGTCGCGGTGTCCGGCGGGAGGTCGGGGTGCGCGGCCCGCACCTCGCGGAGGGAGTGCGTGCGCGGGACGGCGACGGGGTACGGGTCGCGGCCCTGGGCCAGCATCTCCGCCCGCTTCGCCCGGCGCACCCGCATCTGCTCGGGGAGTTCGCTGTCGGGGCCGTCCGGGGGCAGGGTGTTCACGCCGGACAAGGGTACTGACGCCTTTTCGAGGCGTTTCCGTCGGTGCTCTCCCGTACGGTCGCGCCGTGACCACGTCCCGCGCGCGATCGTTCGGTTCGGCGGCCGCCGCCTACGCCGAGCACCGTCCCGGCTATCCGACGGAGGCGGTCGACTGGGCGCTGGAGCCACTCGCCGGCCGTCCCGACCTGCAGCTGCTCGACCTCGCCGCGGGCACCGGCAAGCTCACCGAGGCGCTGGCGCCGAGGGGCGCGGTCACGGCCGTCGAGCCCGACCCCGCGATGCTCGCCGAGCTGCGGGCGCGGTTCCCCGAGGTGGACGCCCGCGAGGGCAGCGCGCAAGCGATTCCCTTGCCGGATTCCTCCGTCGACGCCGTGCTCGTCGGCCAGGCGTGGCACTGGTTCGACCCAGAGCGCGCGTATGCGGAGCTCGCCCGGGTGCTGCGGCCCGGTGGGGTGCTCGCGGCCCTGTGGAACGGCGACGACGCCCGTGTGGAGTGGGTGCGCGGCTTCCACGAGGCCGGAAGGTGGAGGTCCACCGTGGTGCGGGCCCCCGACGAGGTCCCGGAGCTCCCGGCGCACCCGGCCTTTTGCACCGGACCCGATGAGTACGCGATGTTCGCCAACCCGGTGCCCACCACCGTCGACGGGCTCGTCGCCACCCTGCGGACCCACTCCTGGGCCCTCACCTCGGACCCCACCGAGCGGGAGGCCGCGTTCGCCCGGGTGCGGGCCTACCTGGCCGCCCGACCCGAGACGTCGGGGGCCGAGTTCGTGCTGCCGCTGGTCACCGACGTGCTGCGCGCGTTGCGCAGGTAGGTGGCCCGCAGCCCGAGCAGCGTCAGGTCGGGCACGAACTCGGTGATGGTGTCCGACACCCCGGCCATCAACGGTGCAAGGCCGCCGGTGCCGACCACGGTGACCGGGCCCGCCTTCGCGCCGAGCTCCGCGATGATGCGCCGCACCAGCCCGTCCACCTGGCCCGCGAAGCCGTAGAGCACCCCCGACTGCAGGCACTCCACGGTGTTCTTGCCGATCACCGAACGCGGCCGCACGAGCTCGACGGGGCGCAGCGCGGCCGTGCGTGTGGCCAGCGCGTCGAGGGAGATCTCGATGCCGGGCGCGAGGGCACCGCCGAGGAACTCGCCCTTCGCCGACACGACATCCACGTTGGTGCAGGTGCCGAAGTCGACCGTGACGCAGGCGGTGCCGAACAGCCGGTGCGCGGCCAGCGTGTTCATGAGGCGGTCGGCGCCGACCTCCTTGGGGTTGTCCACGAGCAGGGGCATCCCGGTGCGCACCCCGGGCCCCACGATCACCGTTGGGTGGTCCCGGCGCTCCAGCAGGAGGCGCAGCTCACGCAGCAGGCTCGGCACGGTGGCCGCCGCGGCCACCCCCGTGACCCGCTCGGCGTGGTCGCCGAGCAGCGCCCGGAAGGCCACGTCGAGCTCGTCGGCGGTCATGCCGGGGTCGGTGCGCATCCGCAGGTCGCGCACCGGCCGGGGCCACACCTCGGCGGCGTCCTCCGGCTCGTCCGGGTACAGCCCGAGCGTGATGTGGGAGTTCCCGACGTCGACGCAGAGCAGCACGGAGCGCCGCTCAGGCTCGCGCGCCGGACAGCAGGCCGGAGCCCTCGGGCGCGTGCGCCGGATCCGCCCCCAGGTCGGCGACGCGGTTCGCCTCGTCCACGAACACCACCCGCGGCGCGTAGGACCGCAGCTCGGCCTCGTCCATCTGCGCGTAGGCGATGAGGATGACGAGGTCGCCGGGGTGCACCAGGTGCGCCGCGGCCCCGTTGATGCCGATCACGCCGGTGCCGCTCTCGCCGGGGATCACGTACGTCTCCAGCCGCGCCCCGTTGGTGATGTCGACGATCGCCACCTGCTCGCCCTCGAGCAGGTCGGCGGCCTCCATGAGGTCGCGGTCCACGGTCACCGAGCCGACGTAGTGCAGGTCGGCCTGCGTGACCGTCGCCCGGTGGATCTTGGACTTCATCATCGTGCGGTACACAGCGCCTCCTAGGGCGTGTCTGGTGGATCAGGGTCGATGGGGGATTCGTGATCCAGATTGCTCCTGGCAAGGCGGAGGCCCGAGCCGTCGTACCTGGCGTACCCGGTCGGGCCGACAACGCCGCCAGGGGCGATCTGGGCGCGAAGACCGCGATCATGATCCGCCAGACGCGCCCTAGAGCCGGTCGGTCACAACTGGACGGCGACGTTGTCGATGAGCCGGGTGGTGCCCAGCCGGGCGGCCACCAGCAGCCGCGCCCGCCCCGTCTGCGGGTGCGGACCGAGGTCGGGGTCGCGCAGCTCGAGGTACTCCACCTGCAGCGCGGGCTCCTCGGCGAGCACGGCCCGCGCTGCGTCGAGCACCGCCTGCGGCCCGCGCGCGGAGACGCCGGCCCCTGCCGTCAGCGCGCGGTGGAGCGTGCCGGCGCGGCTGCGCTCGTCGGCCGTGAGGTAGGCGTTGCGGCTGGACAGCGCCAGACCGTCGGGCTCGCGCACGGTGGGCACCCCGACCACCGACAGCGGGAAGTCCAGGTCCCGCGCCATCTT
The DNA here is from genome assembly GCF_019396355.1 of Pseudonocardia nigra. Classification (GTDB taxonomy): domain Bacteria; phylum Actinomycetota; class Actinomycetes; order Mycobacteriales; family Pseudonocardiaceae; genus Pseudonocardia; species Pseudonocardia nigra. The sequence goes on along the minus strand of NZ_JAHKRK010000052.1, from coordinate 25,442 downwards.
CTTGACCAGGACGAGCTGCTGGTAGTCCTTCTCGCCGAAGAACGCGACGTCGGCGCCCACGACGTGGAACAGCTTGGCCACCACGGTGAGCACACCGGCGAAGTGGCCCGGCCGGATCGCGCCCTCGAGGTCGTCGCCGAGCCGCCCCGGCGCCACCGTGGTCTCGGCGCCGTCGGGGTACATGTCGGCCACGTCGGGCCGGAACACCAGTTCCACACCCTCCTCGCGGCACGCCTCGAGGTCGGCCTCGATGGGCCGCGGGTAGCGGTCCAGGTCCCCGCCCGCGCCGAACTGCAGGGGGTTCACGAAGATCGACACGACCGGGACGACGGCGCCCGGGACGCGACGGGCGTGCCGGATCAGCTCCCGGTGGCCGTCGTGCAGCGCCCCCATCGTCGGAACGAGCGCGATCTTGCGGCCGGCGGCGCGCAGCGTGCGCGTGACCGACGCGAGGTCGGCGGGTACGGCGTGGACGGTGAGAGCCCCCGGGGCGTACCCGCGGGACGTGTGGGCGGTGGTCATGGCTTCTCCTGGAGCGTCGTGAGCACCTCGTGGGCGGCGAACTCGGACAGCAGCCCCGCCTCGGCGGCGCGGCGCGCGGTGCGTCCGGCGAGCACGCGATAGACCTCGGCGAGGTCGGGGTCGTCGGCCGCGAGCACGCGCAGGTGGGCGCGGACGGTCTCGACGTCGCCACGCGCGACCGGGCCGGTGAGCGCCCGGTCGCCGTGGCGCAGCGCGTTGTCCAGCGCGGCCGACAGCAGCGGCGCGACCAGCCGTTCGGCGGGCCCGATCCCGGCGCGCTCCATCGTCTGCACGCAGTCGCGCACGAGCGTGACGAGGTGGTTGGCCCCGTGTGCCAGCGCGGCGTGGTAGAGCGGGCGCACCTCCTCCGGCACCCGCACCGGCTCCGCGCCCATCTCCACGACGAGCGCCTCGCCGACGCTCCACGCCGCCTCGTCGTCGGGGGTGGCCGTCACCCCGACGCTGCAGGCCGCGAGCCGGGCGACGTCCTCGCTGCGCCCCGTGAACGTCATGACCGGGTGCAGCGCGAGCGGGAGCACCCCGTGTTCGGCCGCGGGCGCCAGCACGGAGACGCCGTGGGCGCCCGAGGTGTGCGCGACGATCTGGCCGGGACGGAAGCTGCCTGCCGCGGCGAGCCCGCGGACCAGGCCGGGAAGCACGTCGTCCGGAACGGCGAGCAGGGTGAGATCGGCGCCCGCCACGACCTCGTCGGGGGCGCGCAGCGGCACGCCGGGCAGCAACGCGGCGGCGCGCTTGACCGAGTCGCGCGACACCCCGGACGTCGCGACCACGTGGTGACCCGCGGCGGCCAACGCCGCGCCCACGACGGCGCCGACGCGTCCGGCCGAGACCACCCCGACGGCAAGCCGGGCAGGCCGTGCACTCATGACCTCTCCTCGCTCGTTCCAGTCCCGCTGTGACGATGCTCGCTCCGCAAGCTCCGCTCGGGCGGGTACCAGACGACGGGGTCGAGGCTAACCGCGCGGGGGCAGGACACCGAGCATCGGTGACGCGCTTCACCGGGCCGGGTCGGGGTGGGGGCCGCCGCCACGTTGCAGCAAAGCCACTTTCACGCAGCCAGGTGGCATGAAAGTGGCTTTGCTGCAATCTCGTGCGGACCGGTTGAGGCGCCCGGGCGGAGCCGGGGACCCGCTCGGCTCAGTACGCGCGCGGGGGTGTCCAGTCGGGCGGTCCGCCGCCGCGCATCGCCGCCCGTAGCGCATCGGGGTGGTGCACCGCCCGGGACCGGGCCGCGACGAGCGCGCCGAGCGCCTGGTCGTGCCAGTACGCGGCGGAGGGGCCCGCGGTGCCGCGGGCCATCCGCGCCCTGAGGAACGCGAGCTCGGTCACCGCCGCCTGGTACTCGGCCACCGCCTTCGCCACGGCCCGGCCCGAGCGGCGCCGCACGGCGGCCCGCCAGGTCCGCCTGCCGGCGAGACTGGCGAGCAGCGGTACCTCGCTGGGCGCGATCCAACCGGTGCGTGCGAACCCGGCGAGCTGGTCGGTGACCGTGCGCTGCTCGCGCCTGCGCTGCCACACGACCAGGACGACGACGGCGACGAACAGCGGGATCATCACCCACGCGTAGACGCCGAAGAAGGCCACGCCGTCGTACAGGGATGCGGAGCCGTTCCAGATCGCGTGCAGCGCCACCGCCACCACGTAGCCGACAGCGACCGCCACCACGCGCACGGTCGCGCTGCGGCTGTGCGCGGCGATGCCCGCGCCGATCCCCAGCATCGCGGTGAACAAAGGGTGGGCGAACGGCGAGAGCACGCCCCTGACCAGCAGGACGCCGAGCACGCTCGGCCCGGCCAGGGCGGCGTCGGCCGTGGCGAAGGCCCGGCCGATGTAGAGGATGTTCTCGGTGAAGGCGAACCCGGCGGCGACCAGCCCCGCGTAGACGATCCCGTCGACCACCCCGTCGAACTCCCGTCGGCGGAAGACCAGCAGGCCGACGACGAACGCCCCCTTCACGGCCTCCTCCACGACGGGCGCGACCGCGACGGCGCCGACCAGGTCGCTCTGCGCGCGGCCGATCAGGTCGTCGGCGACCAGGATCGCGCCCGAGTTGATCAGCAGTGCGGAGAGCGCGGCGAAGCACGCCCCCCACAGGAACGCGAACAGCAGCAGCCGCGGCGGCTCCGGTTCCCACCGGTCCACCCACAGGAACGTCGCGACGACGGGCCCGACCGGCAGCAGCGCGCAGAGCGCGCCGACGACGACCCCGCCGATCCCGATGCTGTTGCTCAGCACCCCGAGCACCACCAGCCCGCAGATGGCGAGGGCGATGAGCCCGAGCACCGGGGCGAGCACCCCGCGACGCTGCCGTTCCGGGGTGGGCCTCGGAACGTCCCACGTCGCGTGCGTCATGGGAACGCAGCCTAGGCAAAGGATCAGCCGGAGGCCTCGTCGCCGGGTTCGTCGTCGGGCGTGCGGCAGCAGTGCTCCAGCCACAGTGCCCCGCCGACGAGCACGAGCGCGCACACCAGCCCCACCCCGCCCGCGACCGAGTCGTCCGCGGCGGCCGAGACGGTGCCGCTCTGCGGCAGGACGTACCCGAGCAGCCCGGCCCAGACGCCGGCCATGATCGCGCCGGCGAGCGACGACGCCTTCGCGACGAGCACCGCCCGGGCCGCCACCAGCGGCTGCACCGGCCGGGTGCCCGGGCGCCGGCGGATGCGCGCCCGCAGCGCGTTGCCTGCTATCGCCTCCGCCACGCCGAGCACCCCGAGCGTGGCGCCCGCCAGCAGCGGGATCGGCGGCATCGACCCGTAGGCCAGCCGGACGAGCAGGTTCGCGAGCACCGCCGCCACGAGTGCGGCGACGAGCAGGTCGCGCGGGCGGGTGGCGGTCATCGCACGTCCGGGCCCAGCACCAGGTCGTCGCGCCGGCGCATCCCGTACTCGGCGTGCGGGCCGAGCGCGGCCAGCAGCCCGGCGACCGGGCCACGGCCGGGGAGCACCGCATCGGGGTCGACGTCGAGCCACGGCCGCAGCACGGTGGCCCGCTCGGGTGTGCCGGGGTGCGGCAGCAGCAGGTCGGGGTGCTCGCTCGTGACCTCGTCGACCGTCACCACGTCGACGTCGAGCGTGCGCGGCCCCCAGTGCACCTCGCGCACCCGCTCCGCGGCGGCCTCCAGTGCCTGCCCGCGGCGCAGCCAGCCCCATGCGTCGACGCCGGGGTCGTCGACCACGATCACGGCGTTGAGGAAGTCGTCCTGCTCGACGCCACCCCAGGGGGCCGTCTCGTACACGGGTGAGACCGCGACGAGGACGTCGGCGAACCCGTCGACGGCCAGGCGCAGGTGCGCGAACCGGTCGCCGAGGTTGGACCCGAGCGAGAGCACGGCACGCGTCATCGGGCGGCCACCGACCTGTACCGACCCGAGGGGGTCATGCAGGGATCACCCGGCCGCGGGGCGGGCCGGCGGTGCCGCGGGTGCGGTGGGCGACGACCGCCACGTCGGCGAACTCCAGCGGGATCGGCGCCTGCGGCTTGTGCAGCACCACCTCGACGGCCTCGACGCGGGCATCGGTAAGCACCTCGTCGGCGACGCGGCCGGCGACGGTCTCGATCAGGTCGCACGGCTCGCCGCCGACGATCGCGGCCGCGCGCTGGGCGAGCGCGCCGTAGTCGAGGGTGTCGGCGAGGTCGTCGGACGCCGCGGCGGGCGCCAGGTCCATCCACACGGTGATGTCGACGACGAAGTCCTGGCCGTCGCGGCGTTCGTGGTCGAACACGCCGTGGTTGCCGCGCACCGCGAGCCCGCGCAGCTCGATCCGGTCGCTCATCGCCCTCCCTCGCTCTCCCGTTTGCCGGACTACTGCTCGGAGCCGCGGCTGACGGCGTGCGGGGCGCCCTCCCGCCAGGCCGTGGTGACCGCGATCGCGTCGATGGTGCTCGTGACGTCGTGCACCCGGACACCCCACGCGCCCCGCTCGGCGGCGAGCGCGCTGGTGGTCGCGGTGGCGACGTCCCGCCCGGCCGGCGGGCGCGGGGAGCCGTCGGGCGCCGCGAGCAGCTGCCCCAGGAACCGCTTGCGGGACGTGCCCACCAGCACCGGGAAGCCGAGCTCGGTGAGCACGTCGAGCCGGCGCAGCAGCGCCCAGTTGTGGGCGGCGGTCTTCGCGAACCCGAGGCCGGGGTCGAGCACCAGCCGTGACGGTTCGACGCCCGCGAGCACGGCGGCGTCCACCCGGGCGACCAGTTCGGCCCGCACGTCCTGGACGACGTCGCCGTAGTCGGCGAGTGCGTTCATCCGGTCGCTGTGTCCGCGCCAGTGCATGAGGATCCAGGGCACCCTGGCCGACGCCACGGTGGCGGCCATCGCGGGATCGGCGAGCCCGCCCGAGACGTCGTTGACGATGCACGCCCCGGCCTCCACCGCGACCTCCGCGACCGCGGCCCTGGTGGTGTCGATGCTGACGGCGACGCCCTCGGCGACCAGCTCACGGATCACCGGGAGCACCCTGGCCTTCTCGACGTCCGCCTCGACGCGCCCCGCACCCGGCCGGGTCGACTCCCCGCCGATGTCGACGAGGTCGGCCCCGGCGTCGCGCATCGCGATGCCGTGCCCGACGGCGTCGCCCCGGTCGTAGTAGCGGCCGCCGTCGGAGAACGAGTCGGGGGTGACGTTCAGGATGCCCATCACCAGGCACCGCCCCGGACGGGGCAGCCCGGGCGGGCGCTCGTGCGTGGCCACCCCGGTCACCCGCCCCGGATCAGCGACATGGCCTCCGCGCGTGAGGTCGGCGAGCTCTGGAAGAGCCCACGGACCGCCGAGGTCAGGGTGCGCGAACCCGGCTTGCGGATCCCGCGCATGCCCATGCACAGGTGCTCGGCCTCCATCACCACGATGACGCCGCGCGGATCGAGCTTGCGCACCAGCGCGTCGGCCACCTGCGCCGTGAGCCGCTCCTGCACCTGCGGGCGGCGGGCGTAGAGGTCGACCAGTCGGGCGATCTTGGACAGCCCGGTGACCCGCCCGTCGGTGTTCGGGATGTACCCGACGTGCGCCATCCCGTGGAACGGCACCAGGTGGTGCTCGCACGTGCTGAACATCGGGATGTCCTTCACCAGGATGAGCTCCTGGTGCTGCTCGTCGAACGTCTTCTCGAGCACCGCGTCCGGCTCGCTGAACAGTCCGGCGAAGATCTCCTCGTACGCCCGTGCCACGCGGGCCGGCGTGTCGCGCAGGCCCTCCCGGTCCGGGTTCTCACCGATCGCGATCAGCAGCTCCCGCACCGCCGCCTCGGCGCGGGCGCGATCGATCCTCGGTCGGCCGTTCGCCGTCGCCCTTCCGGGCGCCGTGTCGTCGAGTGCCTCGGTGCTCAGCGCGACCCGTCCTCGTTCGGCCCGGGCGCGTCCTTCTCCCGGGAGCCATCCGTGGGCAGCGTGGGCGGTGCGCCCTCGGAGTGGCCGTTGGCGGTGGGCGGGGCGGCCTGCGGTCCGGGCTGCGGCTGCCGCTGGCCCGGCGCCTGCCCGGCCGGTGGCCAGGACTGCCCGTGCGGTGTGGTGGCCGGGCGCCAATCCGGCGGCGCACCGTAGTTGTGCGGCACCGAGTTGGGCTGCCCGGACCCGGACGGGGGCGGGCCCCAGCCCGGGTGCGGTGGGGGCGCCTGCCCGTACCCGGGCGGGTAGGCGGCGGTCGGGAACGGCGGCTGGCCGGACCCGCCCGGGTACCCGCCGTGCGGGCCGGGGGTGGGCACCGGGCCACCGTTCGGTCCGGGCGCCGGCACGCCGTTGGGGCCACCGGGGTACGACCCGACCGGAGCGGGCTCCCGCGCGGGCTCGGCGTGCGGGGGCCACGGCTCGCCGCGCTCGCGGGCACGCTCGGCCGGCGTCTGGATCGGCGGCTTGTCGGACGGCGTGCGACCACCGAAGTCGTTGAACGCGGTGATGCGGGGCCGCTTCTCGACCTTGCTGAAGATGCGCTCCAGGTCGTTGCGGGTGAGCGTCTCCTTCTCCAGCAGCTCGAACACCAGGTCGTCGAGGACGTCCCGGTAGGTGTTGAGGATCTCCCACGCCTCGGTGTGCGCCGCCTCGATGAGCGCGCGCACCTCCTCGTCGATCTCGTGGGCGACCTCGAGCGAATAGTCGGCCTGGTGTCCCATCGAACGGCCGAGGAACGGGTCGCCCTGGTCGCGGCCGTAGCGCACCGCGCCGAGGCGGGCGCTCATGCCGTACTCGGTGACCATGGCCTTGGCGATCTTGGTGGCCTGGTCGATGTCGGAGGAGGCGCCGGTGGTGGGCTCATGGAACACGAGCTCCTCGGCGGAGCGGCCGCCCATCGCGAACACCAGACGGCCGATCATCTCCGAACGGGTCATGAGGCCCTTGTCGTCCTCGGGGACGACGAGCGCGTGCCCACCGGTGCGGCCGCGCGGCAGGATCGTGAGCTTGTAGACCGGTTCGAGGTCCGGCATCGCCCACGCGGCTAGCGCGTGCCCGCCCTCGTGGTAGGCGGTGATCTTCTTCTCCTGCTCGGAGATGATCTTCGACTTGCGCCGGGGCCCGCCGACCACGCGGTCGACCGACTCCTCGAGAGCGGCCGCGGTGATGATCGTGCCGTTCTCCCGCGCGGTGAGCAGCGCGGCCTCGTTGATCACGTTGGCCAGGTCGGCACCCGACATGCCGACGGTGCGCTTGGCGAGCCCGTCGAAGTCGACGTCGGGCCCGAACGGCTTGCCCTTGGCGTGCACGCCGAGGATCATCTTGCGGCCCGCGAGGTCGGGGGCGCTGACCGGGATCTGGCGGTCGAAGCGGCCCGGCCGCAGCAGCGCCGGGTCGAGGATGTCGGGCCGGTTCGTGGCCGCGATCAGGATGATCCCGCCGCGGGCGTCGAAGCCGTCCATCTCGACGAGCAGCTGGTTGAGCGTCTGCTCGCGCTCGTCGTGGCCGCCGCCCAGGCCGGCGCCGCGCTGGCGTCCGACGGCGTCGATCTCGTCGACGAAGATGATGCAGGGGCTGTTCTGCTTGGCCTGCTCGAACAGGTCGCGCACCCGAGATGCACCGACACCGACGAACATCTCGACGAAGTCGGAGCCGGAGATCGTGTAGAACGGCACGCCCGCCTCGCCGGCGACGGCGCGCGCCAGCAGGGTCTTACCGGTGCCGGGCGGCCCGTAGAGCAGCACGCCCTTCGGGATCTTCGCGCCGAGCGCCTGGTAGCGCGCCGGGTTCTGCAGGAAGTCCTTGATCTCGTGCAGCTCCTCGACCGCCTCGTCGGCGCCCGCGACGTCGCCGAAGGTGGTCTTCGGCATGTCCTTGTTGAGCTGCTTGGCCTTCGACTTGCCGAAGGACATCACCCGGTTCCCGCCGCCCTGGGCGTTGTTCATCATCCAGAACAGGATGAGGAGCACCAGGCCGAGCGGGATCAGGTAGATCAGCATCGAGAGCAGGAACGAGTCCTGCCGCACCGCGGTGTTGAACGACGGGTTGTTCGACGCCGTCTCCAACTGCTCGACGATCGTGTCGCTGGTCTGGGCCGGGTACTGGGTGATGATCTGGGTGCTGCTCGTGCCGGCGGCCTCGATCGGCTGGGCGAGGGTGAGCCGCAGCCGCTGCTCCCGGTCCTCGACGAGCGCCTCGGTGACGTTGCCGCTCTCGATCTGCTCGAGCGCGACCGACGTGTCCACCCGCGTGTAACCGCGCGTGTCGTCGAAGAGCACGGTGAACGTGAAGTAGACCAGGATCACGACGAGGATCCAGATCAGCGGGTTGCGGAGCAGGCGCTTGCGGTCCATGCAGCTTCGGCCTCTGGCGGCCTTCACCCTCCCTGGCGAGTTTCTCCGGCGCAGCGCATCGACCGGCCCTGAGTCCGCCAGGATAGCGGCCCAGCAGCCGGTCCGCGCCGCTGACGCCGACCGGCACACCCAGAACGGGTGGCTGTCGGTTCAACGGGCGAACGGCAGTCGGTGTTCCCGGCGTGCGCGCCCCGCAGGTACCGGTATCCCCGGGCGTCTGGGATCGTTAGTCACGCGGCGGAGCTGGACGGACACCGATGGCGGTCGTCCGAGGTGGGGGGAGCGCTCATGACGGTCAGGGTTCGGGGTGGTGCCGCGGCGGTGGGCGCCGGGATCGTAGTGCTGGCAGCGCTCGCCGCCCCTGCGGCGACGGCGGCCCCCACGGTTTCCTCCGCCGCGCCGGCGCAGGCCGTCCTCGCCCAGGCCTGGGCGCCCGCCGACGAGGCCGCGATCCGTCCCGGCGTGATCACCGAGACCGCCGGCGGCGGCGCCTGCACCACCAACTTCGTCTTCACCGGCGGCGAGCGCGCGTTCATCGGCCAGGCGGCGCACTGCGCCGGCACCGGCGACGCCACCGAGACCGATGGCTGCGACTCCGGCACCGCGCCGCTCGGCACCCGGGTCACGATCAAGGCGGCCGACGGTACCGACCGCTTCGGCACCCTCGCCTACAGCTCCTGGGTCACCATGCAGGGCAACGGGGAGTCCGACCCGGACATCTGCGCCTACAACGACTTCGCACTCGTGGAGATCGACCCCGCCGACGTCGCCGACGTCAACCCGAGCGTGCCGTTCTTCGGCGGCCCCGCCGGCATCGACACCGACGGGCTCGTCCCCGGCGAGACGCTCTTCAGCTACGGCAACTCGCCGCTGCGGCTGGGCGTCGAGGAGCTCAGCCCCAAGGTCGGGGTCGCGGCGGCCGAGGTGGGCGCGGGCCGCAGCCACGAGGTCTACACGATCAGCCCCGGTGTCCCCGGCGACTCGGGCTCCGCGTTCCTCGACGACAGCGGCGACGCCGTCGGCGTGCTGTCCACGCTGAACCTCGCCCCGCTCCCGGTGAGCAACGGGGTGGCCGACCTCGCGAGGGCCCTGGACTACGCCAACGCCAACGGCGAGCTCGGCGACGTCCAGCTGGTGCTGGGCACCGAGCCGTTCACGTCCGAGCCTGCGGGGATCCCGGCCACCGAGCTGGCGCCCCCCGCCGGCCCGCCGCTCGGCGGCTGAGCGCTCCGGCGCCGCACACCGTCGCCGCCGCACTGCCCGGAAAGCCACGTTCCTGACCTCGAGTGACAGGAACGTGGCTTTCCTGACGCTCGGGCCGGGCCACCCGGCGAAGGGTCAGCCGTAGACGGCCGGGTCCAGCGTCCCGATGAACGGCAGGTCGCGGTAGCGCTCGGCGTAGTCGAGGCCGTAGCCGACCACGAACTCGTTGGGGATGTCGAAGCCGACGTACCTCACGGGCACCTCGACCTTCACCGCGTCCGGCTTGCGCAGCAGCGTGCAGACCTCGAGCGACGCGGGCTGGCGCGACTCCAGGTTCTTGAGCAGCCAGGACAGCGTGAGCCCCGAGTCGATGATGTCCTCGACGATCAGCACGTGCCGGCCCGCGATGTCGCGGTCGAGGTCCTTGAGGATGCGCACCACGCCCGATGACGAGGTGGCCGAGCCGTAGGAGCTGACGGCCATGAACTCCAGCTGCACCGGCACCGGCAGCGCACGTGCGAGGTCGGTCATGAACATGACGGCGCCCTTGAGGACCCCGACGAGCAGCAAATCCCCCGCCGGGTTCCCGTGGGTGTCCTCCGCGTAGTCGCGACCGATCTGCTCGGCGAGCTCCGCGGTCTTGTCGCGGATCGCCTGCTCGGTGACCAGCGTCGATGCGATGTCACCGTCGTACACGGCGGACGTCCTCCTGGGGTGTCGGGCTCCCGCCCGGTGGCCAGCCGACCGGGCGCACGGAGAGCCTGCCACGCTCGCGCACCAGCTCCAACCCGCCGGGCACGGCCGAACCCGCCCGATCAGGCCCCTGAGCTGCGAAACCGTCGGCGACACGCAGGTGGGCCGCGGTGAGGCCGGTCACGCCGCGCGCGGCCAGCCAGGCCCGCAGCACGCGCGTCCGCACGGCCGCGGGGGCGGCGGCGACCGGCGCGAGGAGCAGCGCCTCACCCTCGACCGCCTCGGCGAGCACGCCCTCCGCGACGGCATCGAGGGCCGCCCCGTCGGAGCGCAGCTGGTCGGCGGTGCGGGCGAGCGCGGCGGCCACCCCGCCGCCGAGCACGTCCTCCAGCAGTGGCAGCACCTCGTGCCGCAGGCGGACGCGGGTGAAGCGCGGGTCGGCGTTGTGCGGGTCGTCCCACACGGGGAGGTCCTGCTCGGCGCACGCGGCCCGGGTGACCTCGCGGCGCACCGCGAGCAACGGCCGCAGCCACGGCGCGTCCCACACCCGCATCCCGGCGAGCGACCGCGCCCCGGACCCGCGGCCCAGGCCGAGCAGCACGGTCTCGGCCTGGTCGTCGAGGGTGTGGCCGAGCAGCACCGGGGCGTCCGGGTGCGGGCGGGCGGCCAGCAGGGCGGCGCGGCGGGCGCGGCGAGCCGCGGCCTCGGTGCCACCCGGGCCGGCGACCGTCACGGCGTGCACGGTCGCCGCGATCCCCATCCCGGTGAGCAGCCCAGCGGTGGCGGCGGCCTGTCGCGCCGACCCGTCCTGCAGGCCGTGGTCGACCACCGCGGCGTGCACCTCCCCCGGCCCGCGCACGGCGAGCGCGGCGGCGGCGAGCGCGAGCGAGTCGGCCCCGCCGGAGCAGGCCACGAGCAGCGGCGCGGCCCGGTGCGGGGCCGGGAGGGCGGCGAGCGCGGCCCGGACCGCGCGCCGGACCTCGGCGACGGCCGGACGAGGGGTGCTCACGGCCCCATTCTCGGCGACGCCGCCCGGGATGCGGGCGCGGTCAGGGGTGGACGCGGCGCAGCCAGGCCCCCGGATCGGCGAGCTCGGCGCGGGTGGGCAGCGTCTCGGGGCTCTCCCAGACGCGGTTGAACCCGTCCATCCCCGCGGCCAGCACGACGTGCTTCGTGAAGGCCGAGCCGACGGCGTACTGGCGCACCTTCGCCTCCACGCCGAGCAGGGCGCGCAGCACGCGGTCGACGATCCCGCCGCCGCGGCGCCGCATCGTGAACCGGGCCCGGATCGTCGCCACGGTCGGCACGACGTCCGGGCCGACGGCGTCCATCACGTGATCGGCGTGCCCTTCCAGCAGCGTGGTGAGGGCGAGCAGCCGGTCGAGCACCGCGCGCTGCTCGGGGCCCTGCAGCAGCTCGACGATCGCGAGCGAGTCGCCCCTGGCGGACCGGACCGCCCGCAGCACCTCGGGCAGCCGCTCGAACACCGCCCCCCGCTCGTCCTGGCCCTGCGCGACGGTCAGGAAGCGGGCGACCTCCGCCGCGAAGTACGAGCGCAGCCACGGGACGGCGGTGAACTGGAGCCGGTGGGTGGCCTCGTGCAGGCAGACCCAGAGCCCGAAGTCGGCGGACGACACGTCCAGCGCCTGCTGCGCGGCATGCACGTTCGGCGCGACGAGCAGCAGCCGCCCGTCGCCCGCGGGGCCGCCGAACGGGTCGTACTGGCCGAGCACCCGGCCCCCGAGGTAGGCGACGACGCCACCGATCTGCAGGCCCGCCGTGCGCGACGTCACCGCGCGGGCCACCCGCGGCACCACGGGCAGCTGCGCGTCCGCGGTGAGCGCGGCCATCCCGTGCAGGGCCGCGGCGGTCCACGCCGGCCGGTCGACGACGTCGGCGGGCAGCAGCGGCAGGCCGTGCCCGAGCCCGGTGACGTCGCGGACGTGCCCCTCGGCCACGGCCGCGTCGGCCCGCAGCCGCGCGACGAGCTCGGTGGCCTCCTCCCGGGTCGTCTCCGGCCCCGGGCTGCTCAGCCGCACGGCCGTGCGCCGGGCGAGCGCCCAGTCGACGGGCAGCCCGCGCTCGGTCGGGGCGGCGGGCCGGACGTCCTCGATCGTGTCGCGCACCCGCCCCACGCTACGCACCGCGAGCGGCGCCCGCCCGAACCGGCGACCGACGCACCCCGACCGGCTCACGCACCCCGAATCCGCGCATGCGCCCCAAGTCGGCCGATGCCCCCCGTCGACGGGGGCATGCGCCGAAGCGGGGCGCATCGGCGGGGTGGGTCAGCGGCAGCCGCACTCGCTCAGCTCCGCCGCCATCGCGTCCAGGCGGGGGCGGGACGTGGCCGGGCTCGGCCCGTTGGACACGAACGCGAAGACGAGCAGCCGTCCGTCGGCGTCGGTGACCACGCCGGCGAGGCTGCTGAGGCCGGTCAGGGTGCCGGTCTTGGCCCGCACGACCCCCCGGCCGCCGGCGGAGGCGGCATCGCGGCCGAAGCGGTCGTCGAGTGTGCCGCTGCCGCCCGCCACCGGGAGCCCGGTGATGATCGGGCGCAGGAACTGGGTGTCGTCGGGGCCCTGGGGCGCTGCGGCCGCGGCGAGCAGCGAACCGAGCAGGCCCGCCGGGATCACGTTCTCGGTGGAGAGCCCGCTGCCGTCGTGCAGCTCCGCGCCGCTCGGGTCGAACCCGGCCTGCGCGAGCGCGGCGACGGTGTGCTCGGCGGCGCCCTCGAACGTCGGCTCGCCGTCGCGGGCGATCGCGACCTCGCGGGCGAGCGTCTCCCCGAGCACGTTGTCCGAGCTGCGGATGAGGTGCTCGACGAGTTCGGCCACCGGAGCGGACCCGACGGCGCCGAGCGTGCTCGCCCCCGGCTCCGCGGTGCCCTCCTCGACGGCGTCGGGGTCGACACCGAGCTCCTCCGCCAGCGCCCGCCCGGCCGCGAGGGCGGGGTCGTCGACGCGGGTGCCGTTCTGCAGGGTCGGGTCGATGCGCCCGCCGTCGACCATCAGCGGCTCGATCGGGGTGATGTACCCGGCCGCGATGTCCTCCCGGACCCAGCCCTCGGCCATCCCCGGCCCGCTGTAGCGGCTGGTGTCGACGAGCACGCGCTCGATCGGGCCCTGCGCCTCCTCCCGGACCTCCGCGGCGAGGTCGGCCAGCCGCGGCACGTCCGGGTACACGCTCTCCTCACCCTCCGGCATGGTGCTCAGCGTGGGGTCACCGCCCCCGACGAGCACCACCGTGCCCGGATCGGGCCCCTCGACCGCCCGCGTGACGAACCGGTCGGTCGGGTTCAGCGTCAGGAGCGCGGCGGCGGCCGTGAGCAGCTTGGTGGTCGACCCCGGCACGAGCGCGCGCTCGGGGTCGCTCTGCCAGAGCGCGGTACCGGAGGCCGGGTCGACCACGACGCCGCTGAAGCTGCCCGGCATCTCCTCGACGGCGTCGTCGAGCGCCTCGGACAGACCCGCCGTGGTGGGCAGCGGGGCGTCGGCGGCCAGCGCCCGGAGGACGGGCTGCGGTGCGGGCGGCGGCGGCGGGGCGGTCGGCTCGACCAGCCCGAGGTCCGTGACCAGCGTCGGGGCGTGCAGCGCGACGGCGCTACCGGCCCCACCCGCCACCGCGAGCACGACCAGGACGGTGAGCGCCCGTCGCGCTCCGCGACCCGGCACGCGCAGCGTGTCACCGATCCGCCGCCCGAAGCCCACCGCGGCCTCCTCCACCGTTGCCCTGCACGTTCGCACCGGTCGGCCGGTCACAAGCCGTCCGAGCCGGTCCCTCACACTAGAGGCAGGCGCCGGAGCCGGTCGCCCGACCGGCATCGGCTCCGTACCCGCCATTTCCCGATAAGCAGGAGAGCGCGAAAGTGGACTTCGACGTCACCATCGAGATCCCCAAGGGCGGCCGCAACAAGTACGAGGTGGACCACGAGTCGGGGCGGATCCGCCTGGACCGGACCCTGTTCACGGCCACCCAGTACCCCGCCGACTACGGGTTCATCGACGACACGCTCGGTGAGGACGGCGACCCGCTGGACGCTCTCGTCCTCGTCCAGGAGCCCACGTTCCCCGGCTGCCTGATCCGCTCCCGTGCGATCGGGATGTTCCGGATGAAGGACGAGAAGGGCGGCGACGACAAGGTCCTCTGCGTCCCGAGCGACGACCCGCGGCAGGAGCACCTGCGCGACATCCACCACCTGCCCGAGTTCGACCGCGCGGAGATCCAGCACTTCTTCGAGATCTACAAGACCCTCGAGCCGGGCAAGAGCGTCGAGGGCGCCACCTGGGTCGGCCGGGCCGACGCCGAGCGCGAGATCAGGGCGTCGTGGCAGCGCGCGAAGGACGCCGCCGCCGACGGCGCCGAGCACTAGGCGACAGGGCCACGCCGGAGTCAGTCGGGCGCGCTCCGCGGCGGCGCCGCCGTCGCCGAGCGCCCCGCCTCCGCCGGCACCACCACCGGCGTGGCCGGCGGCTGCAGCGTCTCCAGCGGATCGGCCTCCCCCGCGCGCCGGGCGTCGACGCCGGACTGCGTGCGCAGCGGCAGTTCCTTCATCATCAGCACCGCGACCAGGCCGAGCACGAGCACCGCGGCGGCGGCCAGGAACACGATGCTCATCGAGTCGGCGAACCCCTCCAGGATCGGCCGGGCCAGTACCGGGTTCGCGCTGGACAGGAACGAGGAGTCGTCCAGCGACACCGGGCCGCCGCCCTGCAGCGCGGCGAGGATCGGCCCGTTGGCCGGGTCGGCGGCCACCGCGGGATCGGTGACTGCGGCCTGGAACTCCGGCGTGGCGGCGGCGGCCCGGACGTTCTCGGCCACGTTGCCGCCCAGCGCCGTGAACAGGATGGACAGGAACACGGCCGTGCCGAGGGTGCCGCCCATCTGCCGGAAGAACGTGGCCGATGCGGTCGCGACGCCCATGTCCCGCGGCGGCATCGCGTTCTGCACGGCGAGCGTGATCGGCTGCATGTTGCCGCCCAGGCCCCAGCCGATCACGACCATGATCAGCGCGACCTGCCAGTAGGGCGTGTCCACGCCGATCCGTGACAGCAGCGCGATGCCAACGACCATCAGCGAGAGGCCGAGGACGGGCCAGATCTTGTAGCGGCCCGTGCGGGAGATCAGCTGTCCGGAGAACACCGACATCGACATGATGCCGAGCACCAGCGGCAGGGTCTGCAGGCCCGCCGCGGTGGGTGACGCCCCCTTGACGATCTGCAGGTAGAGCGGCAGGAGCGCGAGCGCGCCGAACATCCCCATCCCGGCGATGAACCCGGCGATCGACCCCCAGCTGAACACGCCGGTGCGGAAGAACCGCAGCGGCAGCAGCGCGTCGTCGCCGATGCGCCGTTCCAGCAACAGGAACGCACCGATCCCGACGGCCCCGATCCCGTAGCAGACCAGCGCCCCGACCGAGCCCCAGCCCCAGATCCGGCCCTGCTCGGCGACGATCAGCAAAGGCACCAGCCCGACGGCGAGCGCGAGCGCTCCCGGCCAGTCGATCCGGTGCTCCCGCTTGGTGTGCGGGATGTTGAGCACCCGGGTGACGACGATGAGCGCGACGATCCCGAGCGGGACGTTGATGAGGAAGACCCAGCGCCATCCGGTGATCCCGAGCAGCTCGGCCTGGCCCGCGAAGAACCCGCCCGCGACCGGCCCGAGCACGCTCGACGTGCCGAAGACGGCGACGAAGTAGCCCTGGTAGCGGGCCCGCTCCCGCGGCGCGACGATGTCGCCGATGATCGTCAGCGCGAGCGAGAACAGCCCGCCCGCCCCGAGTCCCTGGATCCCGCGGAACGCCGCGAGCTCGTACATCGAGCCCGCGAACGTGCACGCCACCGAACCGACCACGAAGATCGAGATCGCGGCGAGGAACAGCGGCTTGCGGCCGTAGAGGTCCGACAGCTTGCCGTAGAGCGGTGTCGTGATCGTCGCGGTGATCAGGTAGGCGGTCGTCGCCCACGCCTGCAGGCTCAGCCCGCCGAGGTCGTCGGCGATCGTGCGGATCGACGTGGCCACGATCGTCTGGTCGAGCGCGGCGAGGAACATGCCGATCATCAGTCCGGCGAAGATCGTGAGGATCTGCCGGTGGGTGAGCGAGCCTGCCGCCGGCGGGTCCCCCGCGGTGGGGCCGGCGCCGGTTCCGGGCGCGGACATGGGCTCTCTCCTCAGGACCGGGGCTGCGCGGTGGCGGGCCCGGTGGTTCGGGTCGTGAAGGTTTCGTACTCGGTGGCGAACCGCGTGAGCAGCTCCGACAGCGCGTGGCGGTCCTCGGCGGGCCAGTGGGCGATCATCTCGGCGATGGTCTCGTTGCGCATCCGCCGGTTCTCCTCGAAGACGCGCCTGCCCTCGTCGGTGGCGGCGAGCAGAGTCGCGCGGCCGTCCTCGGGGTCGGCGGTGCGCTCGACGAGCCCGAGCCGCACCAGCTGGCCGATCTGGCGGCTGATCGTGGACGGGTCGGAGCGCACGGCCTCGGCGAGCGAGCCGGCGCGGCGCGGCCCGTCCTTCACCAGGTGGACGAGCAGGTAGTAGGTGGCGCGCTCCACGGCGTCGGGGTGCTCGGCCTGGTACTGGGCGTGCTTGCGCTCGATCAGGCGGACCAGCCGGATGAGCTGGTTGCCGACCGCGTCGGCGATCGCGAGCTCGTCCTCGGAGGGCACGGCGGGCTCCCTGGGCAGAAGTTTCATGCGGCACGCAACAAGTTGTGCAGAGCAAGCATGTCCTGCCGGGTGCGGCGACGGCAACCGCATCCGCTGTGACCTGCGTCGGGCCGGGCGCTGGTTCCGCCCGGCTCCGCTCAGCCCGCCGGGGCGACGACCTCCCGGCCGGCCGCCGTCAGCGCGGCGGGCGACCTGGGGAGCGCAGGGTCTGGCGCGGCGAGCAGCCCGGCGACGATCAGACGCTGCGCCACGGAGAAGTCGGCGCACACGATGCCGTCGACCAGCAGGATGGGCTCGCACCCCGCACCCAGCTCGCAGCGACCTGCCGCCACGGCCCGCAGCACGGCGCGGTCCCGACCGCTCACCGGAACCGTTCCCACGCCCGACATCTCCCCGACTCCCCTCGCCTCCGGCGAATCTCGTCACTGGGGAGTTCGTACCCGGGACACCGGGCGTTTCACGTCACGTCACCCGGCGGGTCGCCCCCACCGGGTCTCAGGCCACCCGTTCGAAGACGGCCGCGAGCCCCTGCCCGCCGCCGATGCACATCGTCTCGAGGCCGTACCGAGCCTCCCGGCGCGCCATCTCGCGGGTCAGCGTGGCGAGGATCCGGCCACCGGTGGCACCCACGGGGTGGCCCAGCGAGATGCCGGAGCCGTTGACGTTCACGCGGTCGAAGTCCTCGGGGGTGAACTTCCACTCCCGCGTGCACGCCAGCGCCTGCGCGGCGAAAGCCTCGTTGAGCTCGATCAGGTCCATCTCGGCCAGCGTCAGCTGGGCGGTGTCGAGCGCCTTGGCGACCGCGGGCACCGGGCCGATGCCCATCGTGGCGGGCGGAACGCCGCCGATGCCCCACGAGACCAGGCGGGCCAGCGGCCGCAGGCCCAGCTCCTCGGCCTTCGCCGGGTGGGTGACGACGCAGATCGCCGCCCCGTCGTTCTGCCCGCTCGCGTTGCCCGCGGTGACCGTGGCCTCGGGGTCGTCCCGGCCCAGGACGGGCCGCAGCGTGGCGAGCTTCTCGACCGACGAGTCCGGCCGGATGTGCTCGTCGGTGTCGACGACCGTGTCGCCCTTCCGCCCCTTCACGGTGACCGGGACGATCTCGTCGGCGAACTTGCCCGCGTCGCGCGCCGCGGCCGCCCGCTGGTGCGACCGCACCGCGAACTCGTCCTGCTCCGCGCGCGGGATCGCGTACTCGCGGCGCAGGTTCTCCGCCGTCTCCAGCATGCCGCCGGGCACGGGGTGGTTGACCCCGCCCGCGGTGACGCGGCCCCGGGACAGCCCGTCGTGCAGCATCACCCCGGGCCCCGACCGCACGCCCCAGCGCATACCCGTGGAGTAGAAGGGCGCGTTCGACATGGACTCGGCGCCGCCGGCCAGCAGCACGTCGGACACCCCGGACTGCACCTGCATCGCCGCGTACAGCACCGCCTGCAGGCCGGAGCCGCACCGCCGGTCGATCTGGATCCCGGTGGCGGTCACCGGCAGCCCGGCGTCCAGCGCGGCGACGCGGCCGATCGCGGGCGCGTCCATGCTGGGGTAGCAGTGCCCGAGCACCACGTCGTCGACGGCGTCGGGCGCGAGCCCGGTGCGCTCCATCAGGCCACGGATCACCGTGGCCGCCAACTCGTGCGCCGGGACGTCGCGCAGCGAGCCGCCGAAGCCCCCCACCGGGGTCCGCAGCGGCTCACAGATCACCGCGTCGCGCATCACGATCCTCCTCGATCTACACGTGCTGCCGGGTCAGCCACTCGGCGACGAGCGCGGGCCGCTCGGAGCCCTCGATCTCCACCGTGACCTTGTTGGTCAACTGGACACCGCCTGCCACGTCCGCCACCTCGAGCAGCTCGATGCTCCCCCGGACCTTGCTCCCAACGGGCACCGGAGAGGTGAACCTCACCTTGTTCAGCCCGTAGTTGATGCCCATCTTCACGTTCTCGATCTTGTAGATCTGCGAGACGAGCACCGGGAGCAGGGACAGCGTCAGGAACCCGTGCGCGATCGTGGTGCCGAACGGCCCGGCCTTGGCCCGCTCCTGGTCGACGTGGATCCACTGGTGGTCGCCGGTGGCCTCGGCGAACGTGTCGATGTGCGACTGGTCCACCGTGACCCAGTCGCTCACCCCGAGCTGGGAACCCGCCGCCTCACGCAGCTCGTCGACACCCTTGAAGACCCGCATCGTCGCTCCTCGTCGTTGGATCGCCACTGGTTGGCCACCCTGCCACACAAGCAGCGCGGGATCGCCCCCTCGCGGACGGGACGGTGGCCACAGCGTCAGGTCCGCAGGTCCGGGCGCGGGCGGTTGATCTGCTTGTCCGACGGCCGCACCGTGCGCACGAGCAGGAGCAGCAGATAGGCGACCTGCTCCAGCACCGCGAAGACGGCGAACCCGAGCGCGATCGCGACCGCAGGCACGGTCACGACCGGTAGCGCCGCGAG
Organism: Pseudonocardia nigra; assembly: GCF_019396355.1. Lineage (GTDB taxonomy): Bacteria > Actinomycetota > Actinomycetes > Mycobacteriales > Pseudonocardiaceae > Pseudonocardia > Pseudonocardia nigra. The sequence continues at coordinate 6,178 of NZ_JAHKRK010000052.1, read as the reverse complement.
CGTGACCAGCGCGAGGCGCGGCAGCTCGCCGAGCCAGCCGCGGCGGCGTCCCGGGCCGGCCAGCGCGGCCCACCGTACGGCACCCCACATGAACCACCGGATGAGGAACGGGACGCCGAGCTCGCGCATCGCGCGCCGGAACAGCCCGTCGGCGTCCACCGGCGTGACGACCCCGGCGGGCACCAGGACGCGCCACAGGTGGTCGTGCAGCACCGCCGCCGCCGTGAACAGCCCGTACGGCGGAACCAGCCACGCGAACACCCGCGGCACCGAGGCGAAGTCGGTGCGAGTGCCCTCCGGCACGACGAACTCGTCGGTGCGGCCCCGGTAGACCACCGGTTCCTCGAGCGTCCACGTCTTCTCGTCGAACTGACGCACGAGGACGTGCGGCCCCGTCACGAAGCCCACGGGCGTCAGGCGGCCAGCGGGCGGATGCCCCAGCTGCCCGACCACGTCGCGCCCGGTTCGAGCGTGATCAGGCCGGTGCCGGAGTTCAGCGCGTCCGGCGGGCACGTCATGGGCTCCACGGCCACGACGCGGCCCCGGTCCGGGTGGTCGTCGGGAGTGAACACCTGCACCCAGCCGAAGTCGGGCTCCGCCCACAGCTCGACGTCCCCGCCGGGCCCGGTCAGCCGGTGCCGCACCACCGTGTCGCCCGGCGCCGGCACGAACCCGCCGAAGGCGTGGTCCAGCACCCGGTCGCGCAGCGGCAGGCCGCCACGGAAGTCGAGGTCACCGTCGACCGGGCGCTCGGGGCCGGTCGGCAGCCCCGCGTCGAGCGGCAGGGTCGACGTGGCGGCGAGCGTGAGCACGCAGTCGTCGGTGGCGGACTCGCCGGCGCGCAGGTAGGGATGGGCGCCGACCCCGAACGGGCAGGGGTCGCTACCGGCGTTGCGCACCGTGTGCGTGACGATGAGGCCGTCCGCGCCCACGGCGTACCGCACGCTGGTGTCGAGCGGGACGGGCCAGCCCGGCTGCGGCGCGACGACGGCGTGCAGCGTGATCGAGGCGGTGGTCCGCTCGCCCTGCCGGTAGACGGCGTGCCGCAGCAGCCCGTGGATGGCATTGCCCGCGGCGGGTTCGCTCAGGGCCAGCTGCCGTTCCTGGCCCCGCCAGGTCCACCGGCCGGCCGCCGTGCGGTTGGGCCACGGGACGAGGACGCTGCCGGCGCCGCGGAACGGCCGGCGGCGCACGTCGAACGTCTCGACGTAGGCGAGGCCGCCGGACTCGAACATCCGCAACCCGGCCCCGACGCCCGTGAGGACGGCGCGGGCGTCCCCGTAGCCGATCTCGTACTGCTCGCCGGTCGGGGGCATCGGTACGTGCGTGGTCACGTCCGGAGCCTACGACCGACGGCGACGTTCACCCGGTCGTGGTGTTCTCGTCACTGATCGTCACGGTCCGTGCCATTCCCGTGCTGTGCACTCGTCCGGTCCCGGCCCCGAGACCCGCGAGGACCTCCCATGTCGCAGCTCCCCCCCGTCCGTCTCCCGTCGCCGCGTGCTCGCCGGTGCGGCCGGTGCTGCCGCGCTCACCGTCGCGCTGCCCGCAGGCGTCGCGTCCGCCGCCTCCCTCGGCTCCGTGCCGCGCGGCCCGCTGCCGTTCCCGTTCACCCTCGGCGTCGCCTCCGGTGACCCGTTCCCCGACGGCATGGTCCTGTGGACGCGCCTTGCCCCGCAGCCGCTGGCCGAGGACGGGATGGGCGGCATGCCGGCCCGCCCGGTCGAGGTGGAGTGGGAGCTGGCGGCCGACGAGCGGTTCGGCCGGGTGGAGCGGCGCGGGGTCGCGACCGCGGCGCCGGAGAGCGCCCACAGCGTCCACGTGGAGCTCGCCGGGCTGCCCACGGGCCGTGAGTACTTCTACCGGTTCCGCGCGGAGGGGCACATCTCCCCGGTGGGCCGCACCCGCACCGCGCCCAACCCGAACGCCATGGGCCCGGCACTGACGATGTGCTTCGCCTCCTGCTCGAACTGGACGGCCGGGTTCTTCACCGCGTACGGCGCGCTGGCCGCCGACGAGCCGGAGCTGGTGCTGCACCTGGGCGACTACCAGTACGAGGGCACCGGCGGCGCGAATGCCGTGCGGCCGGTCGCCGGGCCGGAGACCGCCACGCTGGCCGGCTACCGGCAGCGGCACGCCCAGTACAAGACCGACCCCGACCTGCAGGCCGCACACGCCGTCGCCCCGTGGCTCGTGGTGTGGGACGACCACGAGCTCGACAACAACTGGGCCGACGAGGTGCCGCAGGACCCGGGCAAGCAGCCGCGCGAGCAGTTCCTGGCCCGGCGGGCGGCCGCCTTCCAGGCCTACTACGAGAACATGCCGCTGCGCCGCTCCTCCGTGCCGCGGGGCATCGACATGCAGCTCTTCCGGCGCATCTCGTGGGGCAGGCTCGCCACCTTCCACATGATGGACACCCGCCAGTACCGCAGCGACCAGGCCTGCGGCGACGGCGGCCGCGTCGACTGTGCGCCGCGGCTGGACCCCGCCCGCTCCCTCACCGGAGCCGAGCAGGAAGCGTGGCTGCTCGACGGGTTCCGCCGGTCGCAGAGCCGCTGGGACGTGCTCGGCCAGCAGGTGTTCTTCGCCCAGCGCGACCTCGACCCCGCCGGCCCGCAGCGGTTCAGCATGGACGCCTGGGACGGCTACGTCGGCTCCCGCGACCGGATCACGCGGGGCTGGGTCGACGCCGGCGTGCGCAACCCCGTCGTCCTGACCGGGGACGTCCACGTGCACTGGGCCAACGAGCTGAAGCTGGACTACGCCGACCCGACCGGGCCGACCGTGGGCACGGAGCTGGTCTGCACGTCCGTCACCTCGGGCGGCGACGGGACCGACTCCACCCCCGAGCAGGACGCGGTGGTGGCGGCCAACCCGCACATCAGGTTCCGCAACGGCAAGCGCGGCTACGTCCGCACCCGGTTCACCGGCGGTGAGCTGCGCGCCGACTTCCGGGTCGTCGACGCCGTCCGGACGCCGGGAGCGCCGGTGTCGACGAAGGCGTCGTTCGTCGTCGCGGACCGGGAGCCGGGCCTGAACCCGGCCTGACCCGAGTGTCCGGAAAGCCACGTCCCGACGTTCGGCGTCCGGAACGTGGCTTTCCGGACAGAGGGGTGGGGGTGGGCCGCGCGCTCCGTGATCGTCATCGCGAGGCCGTCCGCCGTCCACCCGGCTCGCCTACGGTGGAGCGGTGGCCTCCTCCCGACGTCTGCGCGCCCTGATCACCAACGACGACGGCATCGACTCGCCGGGGCTGTGGGCCCTCGCCGCGGGCGCGCGCGACGCGGGGTTCGACGTGGTGGTGGCCGCGCCGCACGTCGACGCCAGCGGTGTGGGGGCCTCCGTGCAGTCGGTGCGGGAGGGCTCCCGGACCCGCCTGCACGCCCGCGAGCTCAGTGCGCTGCCGGGCGTGCCGGCGTACGCGGTGGAGGGGCACCCGGCATTCATCGTCCACGCGGCCGGACGGGGCTGGCTGGAGCCGGTGCCGGACGTCGTGCTGTCCGGGATCAACCTGGGCGCGAACCTCGGGCACTCGGTGCTGCACTCCGGCACGGTCGGGGCCGCGCTGGCGGCGTCGCTGCACGGGTGGCGGGGGCTGGCCGTCTCCCTCGACACGCCTCTGCAGCCGCCGGAGCGGCCGCACTGGCAGACGGCGCTCGCGGTGCTGCCCGACGTGCTCGACGTGCTGCTCGCCTCGGCCGACGGCACCGTGCTGTCCCTGAACGTGCCCGACAGGCCCACCGCGGAGGTCGGTGAGCTGCGGGAGGCCCGGCTGGCGACGTTTGGCGCCGTCCAGGTGCGGGTGGACCTGCGCAGCGGGGACGACGGGGAGGCGCTGCACTCGCGGGTGGCCGAGCTGTCGACGCCGCCGGAGCCCGGCACGGACCAGGCGCTGCTCGCCGCGGGCCACCCCACGCTCACGCGGCTGCAGTCGGTCTCCGAGCTGTCGGGGGCACTGGACGAGGCGGCACCCGCCCGCCGCGCGGGGTAACCGCCCCGGTGCGACCGATCTCACATCCGGCGGCGAGAATCGCCGGATGGCACCTGACTCGCAGCCGGGCTGAGCTCGGCGGTCAGTGCTCGTCGGCACCGGTGAGCTCGTGCTCGAGCCGGTCGGCGACGTCGACGACGAGCCGGAACGGCCGGTCGAACCCGTTCAGCGCGGTGTCGCCGAGCGGGATCGAGTGCCGGAACAGCACGAGCCCGCCGGACACGATCGCCCCGCCCGCCACCGACTCACCCGCGAGCGCGAGCATCCGGCCGAGGTCGATGTCCTCGACCCGTCCCACGGGCGAGGTGATCTGGGCCCACGGGTGGTCGTCCTCGCCGGTGACCTGTCGCACGGCCACGATCTGCGTGCGCTCACCCGTGGTGGGGAGGTTGAACCACAGCTCGTCGTCGGCCTGGCGCATGATCTCGTAGCGCACCCGCACGAAGGACACGAGGTCATCCCAGCCGGCCACGGCCACCTCCGGAGTTCGTCGCGGGCGACCGTACCGCGATCAGGACAGCAGTTGGTCCACCGGTGCCCAGTCGTCGACGAGCACCGGGGCGCCGTCGGCCAACTCGCGGGTGGCCGCGTCGCCGAGCACCGAGCCGGGCTCGCCGCGCGCCGCGGCCCGTGCGCCGAGCTCCGCGATGTCGATCGGCCGGTCCGACGCGACGATCACCGCGTTGCCGCCCACTCCCTGGGCGAGCTGCTCCGGCCGGGCCATCAGGGCGACGTGCGGGAACCGCTGGGCCAGCGTGGCGGCCTCCGCGGCGAGCAGCCGGAACGGCGGGTGGTCGATCACGTTGAGCACGTAGATCCCGTCGTGGCGCAGTACGCGGTGCACCTCGGCGGCGAACTCGGCGGTCGCCAGGTGCCACGGCACGGACCGCGCACCGAACGCGTCGCCCACCACCAGGTCGGCCGATGCGGACGGCACCTCGGCGAGCCCTGTGCGGGCGTCGCCGATGCGGACCTCGACACCCGGGATCTCGGCCACCCCCAGCTCGCGGCGGCCCAGCTCGACCACACCCTGGTCGATCTCGAGGACGACCGACGTGCTGCCGGGCCGGGTCGCGGCGAGCCAGCGGGGCATGGTGAAGCCGCCCGCCCCGAGGTGCACGGCGTCCAGCGGCTCGCCCGCCGCGAAGGCCGTGTCGATCGCGTCGGCGAACCGCTGGGTGTACGCGAACTGGAGGTACGCCGGGTCGTCGAGGTCGACGGCGGAGTGCCGCAGGTCGTCGAGCACGAGCACGCGGACGTCGTCCTCGACGTCCACGCGGGCGCAGTAGTAGACGGTGTCGGTGTCGCAGCGGCCGGGCACGGCGACCAGCGCGATGCCGAGCACCGCCGCAGCCACGGCGGCGGAGGTCACCGTGGACCGCGTACGCACGGTGGCCGTGCAGAGCGCGAGCAGCAGGCACACCACCGCGGTGACGAGCAGGATCGCGGCCACCGGCAGCAGCGCGACCAGCACGAACCCGGTGAGGAACACCCCGGCCAGGGCCCCGACGGTGCTCGCGGCGGACAGCTGCCCGATCACGGTGCCCGAACCCTCGAGACCCGACAGCCGGGCCCGGGTGACCGCGGGCGTCACCATCGCGAGCGCGGTGACCGACACCAGCGTCGACGCCGCCACCAGCAGGATCGCCGCGAACGGCCCCGGCCCGAGCGCCGGGCCCAGCACCCGCACCAGCGGACGCACCGCCAGCACGCCCAGTCCGCCGACCGCCAGCGCGCCGGCCGCCACCCGCCGGGGCGGCAGCACGTCGGACCACCGCCCGCCCAGGGACGCCCCGGCCGCGATCCCGGCCAGCGCCACGCCGATCACCGCCGACGTCGACTCGAGGGTGAGGCCGACGTAGGGCGCAACGAGCCTCGTCGCGAGGGTCTCCACGATGAGGATTGCGGCACCGCTCACGAGTACGACGATCCGGGCGAACAGGGCGTTCACCCCACCATCCTCGCGGTCGCCGTTAGCAGCCGACACCCCGGGGGAGTGCCGGGTCGGGGCCGCCATGGGACCGCGACCGGTTGCAGCAAAGCCACTTTCCTGCAACGACGTTGCGTGAAAGTGGCTGTCAGGAGAATCGACCGCAGCCTATGAGGCCTTGGCGAGTGTGACCTCGTATCCGAGGTCTTGGAGTGCCTTGAGGTGGCGGTCGCGGCGACGGTCGGGGCTGTCGTGGC
>NZ_JAHKRK010000502.1 GCF_019396355.1 Pseudonocardia nigra | reverse complement strand
GTGATGCGCTTGTGTCCGAGCAGGGCAGCGGTGATGTGAACGGGAAGCCCGCCGGTGACGGCCTCGGTGGCGAAGATCCGGCGGAAGTCGTGCGGTGTGAAATGCATCGGGTCGCCGGCGGCGTCGCGTAGTCCGGCCCGGTCCAGGGTGCGGTTGAGTAGGTTCTGCACGGCTCCGACACCGATGACGCTGTTGCGGTGCCCGCGGCGGCGCTGGAACAGGTAGGGAAGGGCCAGGCTGAAGGTGCGTTCGTGCCGGTCCCAGCGTCGGGTGATCGGGACGGCGCCCTCGCCGATGCCGCGGAGCCGGCTGATGATCGTGGCCAGGACGGCGGCCAGCTCGGGGCTGACCAGCAGCAGCCGTTCCTCGTCGGTCTTCGAGGGCAGGATCTGCAGCAGCGGGACGACCTCGCCGGTGTCGTCGAGGCGGTGCTGGATCACGGCGAGGTGGGTGAGCTCGAGGAGCTCCTCGAGGCGGACCCCGGTGTGGCGCAGCGTCTCGATGAGCGCCCAGGACCAGAACGCGTCGTCCTCCTCGGCGAGCAGGTCGTGTGTTTGGCCGGTGGATAGGTCCTCGGCCCGCGCGGAGGCCGGCTGGTTGTTCTCCTGGCCGGGGCGCTGGCGGCAGGTGCGCCGGTAGCCGCGGCCGCCGTGGGTGAACTCCTCGCCGACGGCGGCGGCCTGGGTCGCGGTGAGCAGCTGGACCCGGTCCCGATGGTGTCGGTGGGCGGTGTCGACCAGGACGGGCAGGCGGGGCAGGCGCTCCCGGATGCGTTGGTGGACCGCGGCGATGGTTCGGTGCCGCTGCTTGGCCACCCCTGCCAGCTCGGTGCGGCGGATCGGGCAGGCGACGGCGTGCTGCGCCCAGGTCGGGTCCTGCTGGGCCCACTCGGCGATGTCGAGATAGAACGCCCGGACCTGCATCAGGTGCTGCAGGTAGTCGCGCCGCGGCCGGGTCGGCATGCCGGTCCGCCGCGTGTAGCGCAGGCGTTGTTTCCAGGCTGCGGCGACCGGCTCGGACAGCTGCAGGCTCTCGACCTC
>NZ_JAHKRK010000501.1 GCF_019396355.1 Pseudonocardia nigra | reverse complement strand
CCTGGGCTCAGCCGGTTGAAGCATTTGATCTTGTGAGTTCGGTGGGACAGGATGCCCGCCGTGCGCGCGATGTTGATGTTGTCGGATCGGGAGGAGATCTCCCGGGGCCTGGCCGAGGGCCTGCAGTACAAGGAGATCGCGCTGCGGATGGGGCGTGATCCGTCGGTGATCTCGCGTGATGTCGCACGCCACGGTGGCCGTGGCGGCTACCGGGCGGCCGCGGCCGACGAGGCGGCGTGCGCGGCCCGGGAGCGGCCCAAGGTGTACGCGGTCGAGCGCTCACCCCGGCTGCGCGCGGTGGTGTGCCGGCAGCTGCGCGGTGGCTGGTCCCCGGCCTCGATCGCGGGTCGGCTGGCCACCGACTACCCCGACGACCAGGCTTGCCGGGTGTCTCACGAGGCGATCTACCAGTGGGTCTACGCCCAGCCGGTGTCCACTCTGGCCAGGGAGCTGATCAGCCTGCGCACCGGGCGCAAGGCCCGCCGCGGCGGGCGGCGGCCACCGCCGACGCCGCGGATCCGCGAGCCCCGCTACATCGACGACCGGCCCGCCGAGGCCGAGGACCGCGCGGTGCCCGGGCACTGGGAGGGAGACCTGGTCATCGGCAAGGACGGCGCCAGCGCGGTCGCGACGCTGGTCGAGCGGACCTCCCGGTTCCTGGTCCTGGTACCCCTGACCGGGCGGGACTCGCTGACCGTCGGCGAGGCGGTGATCGCCGCGACCGGCGGGCTGCCCGCACAGATCCGCCGATCCCTGACCTGGGACTGCGGCGCTGAGATGGCGCGGCACACCACGATCACCGCGACCGGACTGCCGGTGTACTTCGCCCACCCGCACTCGCCGTGGGAACGCGGCAGCAACGAGAACCTCAACCGGATCGTCCGCGAGTTCTTCCCCAAAGGTGTGACAATCACCTCCGATCCGGACTATCTCGCGATGGTGGCTTCCGAAATCAACGACCGACCCCGTAAGATTCACAACTGGAAGAAGCCCTCCGAGCTATTCACCGAGCTTGTCGAGTCGCATGCTTCCACTGGCTGAATCTGCC
>NZ_JAHKRK010000500.1 GCF_019396355.1 Pseudonocardia nigra | reverse complement strand
GAGGAGGCCCCTGTGAGCGAATCGTACGAGGGTCGGCAGATCGTCGGGATGGATCTGCATCGGCGCCGGTCGGTGCTGGTGCGGATGACCGAGTCCGGGCAGCGGCTGGAGACGGTGCGGATCTCCAACGACCCGGAGTACCTGCGCGAGGTGATGACCCGCGCCGGTGAGGCACCGGACGTGGTGCTGGAGGCGACCTATGGCTGGTACTGGGCGGCGGACACCCTCGCCGAGCTCGGCGCCACCGTGCATCTGGCGCACCCGCTGGGGGTGAAGATGTTCTCCTACCGGCGGGTCAAGAACGACGAACGCGATGCCGCGGACCTGGCCGACCTACTGCGGATGGGCCGGCTGCCCGAGGCCTGGATCGCGCCACCGGCGACGCGGGAGCTGCGTGGCTGGGTACGACACCGCGCGAAGCTGGTCGGGCTACGCTCGAACCTCAAGTGCCAGATCCACGCCGTGCTCGCCGCCGCCGGGGTGCAGGTGCCGATGAGTGATCTGTTCGGCGTGGGCGGGCAGCAGTTGCTCGCCGCGTCCCGGCTGGCGGTCGAGTCGCGTTCCCGGGTCGACTCGCTGCTGCGGGTGATCAACGCGCTGGACTTCGAGATCGACACCTTCGCCAATCTGGTCGCCGGGCGACTGCGCGGCGACCCGGGCTATCGGGCGATCCAGGCCATTCCCGGGGTCGGGCCGCTGCTCGCGGCGGTGTTCGTCGCCGAGATCGGTGACATCGGCCGCTTCGCCCGCCCACAGCAGCTGGCCTGCTGGGCCGGGCTGACCCCGAAACACCACGAGTCCGACACCACCGTGCATCGCGGCCGGATCACCAAGCAGGGCTCCCGGTTGGTGCGCTGGGCCGCGATCGAGGCGGTGCAACGCGTGCCCGCCCATACCCGGCTCGGGCACATCCGCGACCGGGTCGGCGAACGGCGCGGTGTCCGCAACATCGGCGTGGTCGCCGCGGCCCGAGAGCTGACCGTGCTGGTGTTCTACGGCCTGCGTGATCACCACATCCGCTGCCTGCCCGCCCGCGCGGCGTGAGCGGCCTAC
>NZ_JAHKRK010000499.1 GCF_019396355.1 Pseudonocardia nigra | reverse complement strand
CCGACCGGCGGGGACCCACTGAATGTTGAATGTCGGCAGCGACCTACTCTCCCACACCCTGGCGAGTGCAGTACCATCGGCGCTGGAGGGCTTAGCTTCCGGGTTCGGAATGGGACCGGGCGTTACCCCTCCGCCATAACCACCGACAACACTATCAACTTATCCTGCAGGTGGATGCGAACACGCACCCCGACCACACAATGTGTTTGTGTGTTCAGGGTCGCACAGTGGATGCAAACAACTCGTCATGAACAAGCCCTCGGCCTATTAGTACCAGTCAACTCCACCCCTCACAGGGCTTCCATCTCTGGCCTATCAACCCCATGGTCTGTGGGGGGCCTTAACCACGCAAGGTGGTGGGAGACCTCATCTTGGAACGAGCTTCCCGCTTAGATGCCTTCAGCGGTTATCCCTTCCGAACATAGCCAACCAGCCGTGCTCCTGGCGGAACAACTGGCACACCAGAGGTTCGTCCGTCCCGGTCCTCTCGTACTAGGGACAGCCTTCCTCAAGTCTCCTACGCGCGCGGCGGATAGGGACCGAACTGTCTCACGACGTTCTAAACCCAGCTCGCGTACCGCTTTAATGGGCGAACAGCCCAACCCTTGGGACCTACTCCAGCCCCAGGATGCGACGAGCCGACATCGAGGTGCCAAACCATGCCGTCGATATGGACTCTTGGGCAAGATCAGCCTGTTATCCCCGGGGTACCTTTTATCCGTTGAGCGACACCCCTTCCACCAGGAGGTGCCGGATCACTAGTCCCGACTTTCGTCCCTGCTCGACCCGTCAGTCTCACAGTCAAGCTCCCTTGTGCACTTACACTCAACACCTGATTGCCAACCAGGCTGAGGGAACCTTTGGGCGCCTCCGTTACATTTTGGGAGGCAACCGCCCCAGTTAAACTACCCACCAGGCACTGTCCCTGAACCAGATCATGGCCCGAGGTTCAGACACCCAATTCGACCAGAGTGGTATTTCAACAACGACTCCACAACCACTGGCGTGGCCACTTCACAGTCTCCCACCTATCCTACACAAGCCGAACCGAGCACCA
>NZ_JAHKRK010000498.1 GCF_019396355.1 Pseudonocardia nigra | reverse complement strand
GGGTGGGCTTCGGCCCCTCGAACCTCGGGCTCGCGATCGCGCTCGCCGAGCAGCCGGGCGGGGGTGCGGTCGAGGCCCGGTTCGTCGAGCGGCAGGAGCGTTTCGGCTGGCACCGGGGCATGTTGCTCGAGGACGCGACGATGCAGGTGTCGTTTCTCAAGGACCTCGTGACGCTGCGCAACCCGGCCAGCCGCTACGGCTTCCTGTCCTACCTGCACGAGCGCGGCAGGCTCGTCGACTTCATCAACTACGGCAGCGCGTTCCCCACGCGGCTGGAGTTCCACGACTACCTGGAGTGGGCCGCGGCCGGGTTCGCCGACCGGGTCGACTACGGCACGGAGGTCGAGCGGATCGCCGCCGTCCCCGACGAGCCCGGCCTGCTCGACGTGCACACCTCGCGCGGCACGCTGCGCACCCGCAACGTCGCGCTCGCCACCGGGCTCGTGCCGCAGCTGCCGGAGGGTGTGCTGCCCGGGGAGCGGGTGTGGCACAGCCGGGACCTGCTCACCCGGATCGGGTCAGTGCGCGATCCGCGGCGGGTCATCGTGGTCGGGGCGGGCCAGAGCGCGGCGGAGACCGTCGACCACCTGCACCGGGCGTTCCCCGGCGCCGAGGTGTGCGCGGTGTTCGCCCGCTACGGCTACAGCCCGGCCGACGACACGCCGTTCGCCAACCGGGTGTTCGACCCGGGCGCCGTGGACGACTTCTTCCGCGCCCCGGCCGAGGTGAAGGACCTGATCCTCGGCTATCACGGCAACACGAACTACTCGGTGGTCGACCCGGAGCTGATCGAGTCGCTCTACCGGCGGCACTATGCGGAGCGGGTGAGCGGGCGTGAGCGGCTGCGGTTCCACAACGTCAGCCGGGTCGCCGACGCGGTCGAGGTGGACGGGCGTGTCGAGCTGGCCGTCGAGTCGCTGATCGACGGCGGGCGCGAGGTGCTCACCGCCGATCTCGTCGTGTACGCCACGGGCTACCGGCCCTCGGACCCGTGCCGCCTGCTGCGCGACCTCGCCCGCGTCTGTCACCGCGACGCTGCGGGCCGGCTCGCCGTGCAGCG
>NZ_JAHKRK010000497.1 GCF_019396355.1 Pseudonocardia nigra | reverse complement strand
GCGGGGCTGGCGAGATCGGCGGGCAGGCTGGTGATCCCGTGGATGATCTCCTTGGTGTCCCAGATGCCGTCCAGGCCACCGACGTCGCGGCGCAGTCGAAAGACTTGGCGGGCGCCGGGGAACAGGGAGTCGTCGGTGTCGGTGGTGCGGATCGAGCGGCGTTCGGTGCGGCCGTGGCCGCGGTCGTGCTCGACTGCGCTGGTCTCCACCCAGTCGGTGTCGGGCCCGGTTAGCACGGCACGGGCGGCGGCGAGGGTGAGCGGCTGGTTTCCCTTGAGGATCAGCAGGTAGTGGGCGTGCAGCTGCTCGGTGATCATGCGGGCGGTCTTCTTGGTGGTGTGCAGCGCGTCAAGGGTGAACACCATCCCCGCGGCGTCCAACCCTGCCAGCAGCGCCTCGACCTGGGCGCCTTCCCCCTTCTTGTCGGGGATCTGACGCTGGCCCAGCACCACCCCGGTGTGGTGAGAGATTGCGCCCAGCAGGAACGTGCGGGCACCCGTGCCGGTGCGCGCACCGCGCAGGGCCTTGCCGTCCACCGCCGCGGCGGGCAGCAGCCCCGCCGGCCGCGGATGAGAGGTCACGCGCTGTGCTGCGCGGCGTTGTTCGCGCTCGGGCGGGCCCGCAGCTTCGGGTAGCACCGGGCCCGGGCTGGTGCCGCGGACCACGTCCGCGGCGAACCCGCACGCCTGGCGGTCCAGCGCGTCCCCGTCCAGATTGCCCAGCACCCGACGGAAGGTGCGTTCGCTGGGCACCACATACCGGCCGCGCAGCGCATCCCGGCGGGCCCCCAACCGCCCCAGCACCTCCTGCGGGGTGCGCGCGGCCCACTGCCAGATCGCGGTCACCGAGTCGTTGCCCACCACCAACGTCGCGCACGCCGCCAACGCCAAGATCACCACCAACTCATGGCGCCGGCCGCGCCGCTTGCGCCGGTCCACCACCGCTGAGAGCCGCGCCAGCAGCGACGACGCCGGACCCGCTGACCCCGACCCGAGCGGATCGTCCTTGCGGGCCAGCTCCGCCAACTGGCCAAGGACAGGACTGATCGGCGATGATGGGGGCACGAG
>NZ_JAHKRK010000496.1 GCF_019396355.1 Pseudonocardia nigra | reverse complement strand
CGCCCGTCGCGGTCACGCTCGCGATCGCGGCCGGTGTTGCGTGGGCCCTGGCCGCTCCGCCGCGTGGGTGGTGGCCGTTGCTGCCGCTTGGGGTCGCCTCGCTGACGATCGCGCTGTACGGCAGGGGGCTGCGGGCGCGGCTGTTGCTCGGCGCAGTGACCGGCATCGTCCTCTACTCGTGGACGCTGGCGTGGCTGGCCGGTTTCGCCGTGCCGGGGTACATCGCCGTCGCGCTGCTCGAGGCCGCCATGCTCGCGCTCGTCGTCGGGCTCGTTCCCACCGCGCGTACCGGACGATGGTCGGGAGGGTGGTGGGGTCTGCCGGCGGCCTTGGTGCTGCTCGACGCGGCTCAGACCCGGTTCCCGTTCGACGGATTTCCGTTGCCCGCGCTGGTGCTCAGCCAGATCGATGGGCCCTTCGTGCTCGCTGCGCCACTGGGTGGTTCGCTGCTCGTCACCGCGCTCGCCGCGGCAGCGGGCGTGGGGCTCGCGGCGGTGTTCCTGGCTCGCGGGATGCGTCGGCTGGTGACGGTCGGCGCAGCCGCCGTCGTCATCGGGGCGCCGCTCGCCGCAGGCGCGGCGGTCACGACTGCCCCCGCCGGCAGTCTTGACGCGGCCGTCGTCCAGGGCGGTGGACCCCGCGGGCTACGAGCGGTTCACACGAATCCGCAGGACACCACCGATCGGCAGTTCGCCGTGGCCGAGCAGATCACCGCGTCTCCGGACCTGGTCCTGTTCCCGGAGGCAGTGATCAGCGTCGCCGGGGGCATCGCCGGCTCGGCAGCCGATGTTCGTGTTGCTGAGCTGGCCCGCTCGGTCGACGCGCCGGTCGTCGTCGGGATCGCCGAGTTGGAGGGTTCCGGATTCCGCAACGCGGCCGTCCTCTGGGGGCCGGACGGCGAGCGGATCGCCCGGTACGAGAAGGAACACCGCGTCCCGTTCGGGGAGTACATCCCCGGCCGCGCGCTGCTCGAGCGGCTCACCGATCTGACCGCGCTCGTCCCCCGCGACGCCATCGTCGGCGAGGGCGAGGCCCTCCTCGACTCGCCGGTGGGTCCGCTCGGGGTGGTGATCTCCTAC
>NZ_JAHKRK010000495.1 GCF_019396355.1 Pseudonocardia nigra | reverse complement strand
CACTCCGCCGGGCCGGGGTGTCTTCCGACTGCACGGACCGGGCGTGGGTCACACTGAGCATCGCGGCCATCGCTTTCGTCTTCGAGCTCTGTGGAAGGAACCCGAAGATGATCAAGCGGTGGCCGCGACATGTCCCGCCGACGCGCCGGAGAACCTGCATAACCCAGGCCCGACTCAGCACAGCCAGGTTAAAGATCAAGCTCAGAACGTGTGGAGCAAGTTCGTTCCGCTGGCGCTGGCGGTGCTGCTGTTCGAGGCGGCGAACTTCCAGCACAGCCCAGCGAACATGGCGTTTTTCAGCCTGGCGATGCCCGGTGGCGCAGGCCCGGGATGGGCAGCCGCGCTGGCGTGGAACATCGCTCCGGCGGCGATCGGGAACATCCTCGGCGGGGTTCTGCTCGTCGCTGCCCCGTTCTGGTACACGGTGCGCAAGCCGCAGAGCGGGACGCAGCGCTGAGCGGCGCCCCTACTTCCGGTCCGATGCCACGAGGGACGTGCCGTGAACTTCTTCCTTGCCGTCGTCGCCGCGCTGGGCCAGATCGTGCTCAGCTTCTACGGGTTCTGGCTGATCTGGCGGGTCCTGCTGCCCGAGCTGCCGGGCCCCGCCGCCGTCGAGAAGCGGATCGCGCCGTATGCCGGGTATTTCACCGACCCGTTCGTGCGGCCGGTAGCCGAGGCGCTGCACGTACCGCCGCGCCTGGTGGCGCTGTTAGCGCTCATCATCGTCGCCATCGGCTCGGTAAGCCTCGATCGTCTTCCCCAACTGGCGGGCTGAGTGGTTCTGGGAAGGCACGGCGCCGGCGGGAGCACGGCAGCTGGTCTCGGGTCATCGCGCTCTCGCGGGGCTCGTCGACCCTGTCCCTGCCCGCCTTTCGACGGTATCGGCCCGCCGCCGGGGGTCCGCCTGAGCCCACCCCTCGTCATGCCCGACTTGAAGCGTGGCCGACGGGAATGGGGGTAATCAGGCGTCGATGACGTCGATCGCCGACTACGCCCTGCTCGGGGATTGCCAGGGTGCTGCCCTGGTGTCACCGCATGGTTCCATCGACTGGTGGTGTCCGGTCCGGTTCGATGCGCCGAGCGTGTTCAC
>NZ_JAHKRK010000494.1 GCF_019396355.1 Pseudonocardia nigra | reverse complement strand
CCACGGTCGTTTCAAGATCGTCATGTGAGTTTGAGGATCTTGAAGGGGCGGGTCATGTTCCGGGCGGCTTCTCGGGTTGTCTCGGTGATGTCGCGTCGACCGGTGAGCCGGATGGCTCCGACTGCGAGGTTTCTCAGCGCGGCCATGACGCGGGGTCCTGATCTGGTGCGGACGGTGGAGTCGTCCTCGTGGTAGACGGTGTCACGCAGCCAATGAAGCGACTCGATGCCCCAGTGGTCGCGGACCAGGGAGGCGAGCTGGGTGGGGGTGGCGCGGTCGGCGGGCAGGTTGGTGACACCGAGCGCGGCGACCGCGGAGCGCGGGATGCCGTCGAGATCGGTGACATAGCGCTCGATTAGCCAGACCTGCTGTACGTGCGGGAACGGAAGGTCTGCGGGTGCGGGCAGGACCTGGATGGTGCGGGTGGTGATCCGGCCGTGGCCGCGGTCGATCTGGCGGTCGAGGACGGGTGTGTGTGCCCAGGGCAGAGCGTCGAGCGCGGCGTAGAGGCGCGGCTGGTTCTGTTTGGTGGTGAGCACGAACCCGGCGCCGTGTTGATGCAGGTAGTCGGCGTGCGCACGTTGTGTGTGGAGAGCATCAGCGGTGATCACCGTGTGGGCCAGGTCGACCCCGGCGGCGGCGAGGGTGTCGAGCAGCGGGGCGAACTGGGGGATCTCGTTGGACTTGGCGCCGACCTCGACCTGCCCCAGGACCAGGGCGTCGTGGTGGGTGGCCGCGGCGAGCAGGCGCACCTGCTCGCCGTCGGCGTCGACGGCGCCGCGCACGGCCTTGCCGTCCACCATGATCGCGAGCAGTCCACAGGCGTCGTCCCGATCGCCGACGGCGTCCTCGCCGACGGCGTCCTCGGAGGCGGTGTCCTCGGAGGCGGTGTCGCGGGCGGTGTCGTCGCGGGCGGTGTCGCGAGCAGTGGCTTGAGCGAGCAGCCAGGCGCCGATCACCGCGTCGACCGCGGCGGCGTCGGCGCCGGTGACCACCCGCCAGATAGTGGCCTTCGACGGCGGCTCGCTGGGTCGGGTGTAGAGCCGGGCCAGTACCGCGGCGGGAACATCGCGGGCCCAGCCGGCGATCG
>NZ_JAHKRK010000051.1 GCF_019396355.1 Pseudonocardia nigra | reverse complement strand
GGGCGCGCCGCCAGGAGGCCCCGAGAAGTGGCAGGAAAGCCACGTTCCTGTCGTTGAACGTCAGGAACGTGGCTTTCCTGACGTTTCCGGCTGGGCCACCGGACGTTCCGCGCGGCATCATCGGGGCGTGGAGTCGACCCGACTGGACCGCTGGCTGTGGGCCGTTCGCCTCACCAAGACCCGGCCCGACGCCGCCGCCGCGTGCCGGGGCGGGCACGTCAAGGTGAACGACCGGCCCGCCAAGCCGGCCACCCCCGTACAGCCCGGCGACGAGGTGCGGGCCAGGGTGCACGACCGCACCCGGGTCGTCGAGGTGGTGCGGGTGATCCAGAAGCGGGTGGGCGCCGCGGACGCCGCCACCTGCTACATCGACCGCACCCCGGCCCCACCGCCGGAGGCACTCGTTCCGGTGGCGCGCCGCGAGCGCGGGGCCGGCCGCCCCACCAAGCGCGAGCGGCGGGTGCTCGACGCCTTCCGGACGGGACGGCTCTGAGGCCCCGTCAGCGGGCCGGCTCGGCCTGCACCACCGGCCGCGGGGACCGCTCCCGCAGCCCGAGCGCCGTCACCGACGCCACCACCACGGCCAGTCCGAGCCACTGGGTGGCGGTCAGGTCGGTGCCGAGCACCCCGACGCCGATCAGCGCGGCCGTCACCGGGAAGGCGAGCTCGGCGAGCGTCGCCCGGGACGCCGCGGTGGACCGCATTCCGACGTAGTAGAGCGCGAGCCCCAGCAGGCCGGGGATGAGGGCGAGCAGCGCGAGCGGACCGAGCTGGGCCGGGGTGACGGCCACCGGGGCGCCCTGCACCGCGAGCACGAGCGCGCTCGCCGGCAGCCCGATGGCGAACCGGAGCACCGTGACGTCCCGGCTCGCGATCCGGGTGCTCACCATGCGGCCGAGCACCGTGCCGATGCCCCACAGCGTGGCCGCGCCGACCGCGAGCAGGGCCGCCGTCGCCGCCTGCGGCGCCACCGCGAGCGGGTCGGCGAACGCCATCAGCCACGCCCCCGCGAGCGCAGGGACGGCGAAGAACCAGTAGCCGCGCCGGAGGCGCTCCCCGAGCAGCAGGGCGGCAGCGACGACGGCGATCACCGGCTGGAGCTTCTGCAGGACGAGCGGGGTGACCGGGTCGCCCATCCGGAACGCCTGCGTGAACAGCGCCGTCGCCACGGCCGACGCCCCGGCCCCGATGACGACGAGCGCGATGCGCTCCCTCGCGTTCGCGGCGGCGAACGCCCGCACCGCCGACGGCAGGAACGGCAGGAGCACGGCGACGATCAGCAGGTGCTCCCAGAACACCACGGTTGCGGCCGGGAGCTGCCCGGCGAGGGGTTGCCGGAGCAGGCCGTCGGTGCCCCACATGGCGGCGGCGACAGCGATCAGCCACGTCCGGTCCGGCGCGTTTCCAGGTCGGTCCACGTCGGACCCAACGCGTCCGGCTCCTGATCCATACCCGCGCCGTGCGCCGCCGCGTCGCGGACCCATCCGGGTGGGCCCGTCGAGCACGCGACAGCTAGAGTCGGATCACCACCGGAGCCGCCGTCGTACGCCAGCGGTCCCGGTGATGGCGTCCAACAGCGCGGCGCCGGTCGCAGAGTTCCCTGCGACCCGGCCCGTTGACATGGAGGACGCCGCGTTGCCCGATTTCGTCGCGCCCGATCCACCCCGGGCCGAGTCGGTCGATCGGGATCCGAGCGGACCGGGCCAGGTCTCCGAGGTCGCCCGTGATCTGCAGCAGATCCTGTTGGGAGCCTCCGGGGTGGAGGAGTTCCTCGGCGAGGTGGCCCAGCGCGCCGCGCGCACCGTCACGGGTGTGCTGGCGTGCGGGGTGACCGTGCAGTCCACGCCCCGGTCCCCCACGCTCGGCGCTTCCAGCAACGAGTTCGCCCGCCGGATGGACGAGATCCAGTACGCCGTGGACGACGGGCCGTGCCTCACCGCCCTCCGCGACGACGAGACGGTGCTCGTCGCCGACATCGCACGCGACGGGCGTTGGCCCGCGTTCAGCGAACGCGGCCGGGGCCGAGGGCGCGGGCTCGGCGCTCGCGGTGCCGCTGCGGCTGCACGGGCGTGCGATCGGGGTGCTCAACCTCTACGCCCGCGAGCCGCACGCCCTGAGCGACGCCGACCGCGCCAGAGCAGTGCGTTTCGCGGACCAGGCCGCGGGCGCCGTGGCACTCGCGCTCTGGCTGGCGGACCGCGAGGAGCGCAGCCGCCACCTGGAGGCCGCCCTCACCTCGCGCAGCACGATCGACCAGGCGCTGGGCATCCTGATGGGACAGCGCAGGATCACGGCGGCGGAGGCGTTCGACGTCCTCCGCAGGCTGTCCCAGCGGGCCAACGTGAAGCTGCGCGACATCGCGGCTGCGCTGATCTCCGATGTCAGCGGCGAGGAGTCGCGGAGCGACCAGCCCGGGCAGCGGGTCAGCGGGTCAGCGGGTCCGGAGCATCCCCGCGAGGCCGCTGAGGGCGAGCAGCCGCCGGCAGGCGCGGGTCGTGCCGGCGAGCAGCACCCGCCCCGGCACCGCCCGGTAGTCGCGGTCCGCGCGGGCCAGCACCGTCAGCCCTGCGGCGGCCAGGAACGTCACCCCCGCCATGTCGAGGTCGACGTGCCGGCAGCCCGCGCCGCGCAGCGCGTCGAGCCGCCGCTCCAGCGCGGGCGCGGTGAACAGGTCCAGCTCACCGGAGACCCGGACGGTGGCGCGCGGCGGCTCCGCGACCACATCGATCACGAGCGGGAACACGCCCGCGGCATCCCGCGGCGCTTCCTGCATGGACGACCCTCCCCGGCGCCGGCCGATCACGGCATGATTCGGCAGCGGCTGAAGGGTCCAACCGTCCGCACCGTACATCAACTGCCGCGGGCACGGCGCCCGGTTGGGCCGGGCCGCCACCGGGTACGCCCCCGCCATCTGTCGACCAGCCGAGAGTCCCACCGCGCCGGGAGTGATGATGTCTGCGCCCGCCAGCGGACCGCACCCGTTACGGCTCCGCCTCACGGGGCCGTCGCTGCCCGCGCAGCTGCCCGAGGTGCGCAGCCGGATGGCGGCGTGGGCCGGGGCGATCGGGCTCACCGGCGATGCCGTCGACGATCTCGTCCTGGCCACCCACGAGGCGCTGGCGAACGTCGCCGACCACGCCTATGCGGACGGGGACGGCGAGGCCCTCCTGGACGCGGAGTGCCGGGGCGAGGAGGTGGTCGTCGCGGTGCGCGACCGCGGCCGGTGGCGACCGCCGCTTCCCGACCCGGGATGGCGTGGCCGGGGTCTGCTGATCATCCAGGGGCTCGCGGAGCGCGTCGAGGTCCACCACGGCGCAGCGGGCACGACCGTGGAGATGCACTGGCCCCTTCCGTGGGCCCGGAACGGGTACCGGCCGGCCCGGTAGGCCCCCGGACACGCCGACGGGCGGGGACCGCTGTGGTCCCCGCCCGTCGGATGGTGGTCGTGCTCGGGATCAGCCCGTCACCGCGAGCACGGCCTCGACGACCTGCGGCCGCGGCGCCGCCGGCACCGCGCCGGCCGCGACGTCCTCGGAGCCGTTGTCGTCACCGGCGTCGTCGGCGTTGTCGTCGCCGTTGCCGTTGTCGTTGTCGTCACCGTCGCCACCGGCCTGGCAGGTCGCGGCGCCGATCGTGACGGTCTGCAGCGACTTCGACAGGTTCAGGTCGGCGCCGAGCGCACCGGTGACCTCGTCCACGACCTCGCGGACGGTGTCGGCGCCGCCGTCGAGCAGGTCGACGTTGAGCAGGTTCCCGAGCAGCTGGCGCTCCTCGGTGCTCACCGTCTCGTCCATGTTCTGCTCGGCGGCCGGGAGCACCGACAGCTCGATGCCGGTGACCGTCAGCGAGCCGTCCTCGTGACGGGTCTGGTCGTTCAGCGTGAGCCGCAGCAGCGGCGACAGGTCGAGGACCTGGCCGGGCACCGGGTCCTCCGGCAGCTGCTGGCCCAGGATGCTGCCGCGGATGATCTGCAGGCCGCCCTCGCCGTCCTCGCAGTAGGTGCGTACGACGTCGGCGCGCAGGAGCTCGAGCAGGTTCAGCTCGGTCACCGAGGTCTCGGACAGGTTGTCGCGGACCTCGGCGGTCAGCACACCCAGGGCGAGGTCGTCCTCGTGGCGGCCCAGCACGTCCCCGATCCCGAGGAGCTGGTCCTGCGCCTGCTCGCCGGCCGGCGCCTTCACCCAGGGCAGGGGGTCGATGGTCAGCGCGCCGGCGGCCGCGATCCCGAACGCCCAGTTCTCGGGGCCGGGCTCCTGGGCGACGGCAGCGGTCGAGCCCAGGAGGAGGGCGGTGGCCGCGGTGGCGGCGACGAACGCCGCCCCGGCGAGCTTCTTGGTGTTCACGTGGTGCAAACCCCTCATTCTTCGTCGATCATCACGAGCGTGCCCAGGGGCACCTCGGACAGTTGGTCGAGCGCGTCCTGGGGCACCCGGATGCAGCCATCGCTGCTGGCGGTGCCGTAGACGTCGTCGGTGGGCCAGGTGTGAATGGCGACGGTCCCGGGCCCGCCGCCGAAGGTGTCGTGCGTCGGGCTGTGCGCGCCGAGCGGCAGGATCACCGGCGAGTAGTCCTGGTTCTCGTCAGTGAAGGCGCCCAGCAGGAACGTGCGTCCGGTCGGCGTGGGAGCGGACTCCTTGCCGATCCCGACCGTCCACTCCTCCACGACGTCGCCGTCGCGGATCAGCTCCAGCGTCATCGAGCCCAGGTGGACCTCGATGACGTACGGCGTGCGTGCGCGCTCGAGGTCGTCGGCGCGGAGCCAGCCCGTCGAGCCGTTGGGCTTCGAGGGCAGGAGTACCTGCACCCAGCCCGGCTGCTCGGCGATCACGGGAAGCCACGTGTCCCCGAGCTGGGTCGTCTCCATCCGGGCGATCGCCCTGCCGCCGGGCGATTCGTGTACCGGGGTCTCCCGGATGGGGTGGACCACCAGGCCGTCGGTGCCCTCGTCGGCCTGCTGGTCCGCTGGTGCGGCGTCGATCGTCGTGTGGGTCGTGCTGGCGAGCAGGACCTCGCCGGCGCTATCGGTGGCGCCGTCCGCCACGGCGTTCGAGCTGCCCCCGGCGGGGGTGTCCGAACCGGATCCCAGGAACGTGGTCAGGCCGACGACGACGGCCACCACCGCGACGACGCCGACGATGGACCAGATCAGGAGTGGACGGCGGGACGGTCGCTCGGGCGACGCCTGCTGTGACGGAGCGGTGTGCTGTGGCATAACACCCAAACAGTGCAGATCGGACAGGAATGCGCGCGACCGAGTGGCGGTGAGGCCAAACGATCACACTCCGCGCAAAGATCAAACGACGCAGGTCCCGTTCGGGTTACGCAGTCTTTTTCTCGGCTCGAAACGTGACCTGGGCAACACGGAACGTGTCGATCACGTGTCGGTCCTGGCCCGATCGGAGCAGGATGACGCCGTGTCGGTCGAGAACCCGTTCCTCGCCGAGGAGACCGCCCCGGCCTACGCCCGGGCCCGGCCGGACTACCACGCGGCGGCACTCGCGGCGGCGGTCCGGGCGCTGGACATCGCCACGCCGGTGCCTCTCGCCGTGGACGTCGGATGCGGCACCGGGATGTCCACACGCGCCCTGCGCCGGGTCGCGGACCGCGCCGTCGGGCTGGACGTGTCCCGTGCCCGTTGCAGCAAAGCCACTTTCATGCAACGTCGCTGCGTGAAAGTGGCTTTGCTGCCATCCCGGTCGCCGCCCCGTGGCGCCCCGTCGACGGCTACCCCCGCTCGGGTACGCCTGTGAGCGAGCCGTGCCTGCCCTCCCCCGCGACGAAGCGTGCGGCACCCGAGACCGCCTCACGCAGGGAGTGCTCGCCGTGGGCGTACTCGACGCGCAGCGCGTCGGCCTCCTCGAGCCCCTCCTGGTCGAGCACCGACCGGCGGTCCCGCCGCATGCACGTCTGGGGGAAGGCGGCGAGCTGCGCGGCGAGCTCCTCCGCGGCGGCGCGGGCACCGCCCGCCGGGACCACGCGGTTGGCGAGCCCGATCCGCAGCGCCTCGTCGGCGTCGACGGGGCGACCGGTCAGGATTATGTCCATCGCCCGGCTCGTGCCGATCAGCCGCGGCAGCCGCACCGTGCCCCCGTCGACGAGCGGCACGCCCCAGCGCCGGCAGAACACCCCGAACACCGCCGTCTCGGCGGCCACCCGCAGGTCGCACCAGAGCGCCAGCTCCAGCCCACCCGCCACGGCGTGCCCCTCGACGGCGGCGATCACCGGCTTGGACAGCCGCATGCGCGTCGGCCCCATCGGTCCGTCGCCGTCCGGGGCCGCGCGGTTGCCGCGTTCGGTGCCGACGGCGGTGAGGTCCGCTCCGGCGCAGAACACGCCGTGCTCCCCGTGCAGCACGGCGACCGCGGCGCCGTCGTCGGCGTCGAAGGCGCGGAAAGCCTCCGCCAGCGCGGCGGCGGTCGCCCCGTCCACCGCGTTGCGCCGCTCCGGGCGCGACAGCAGCACGGTGGTCACCGGACCCGCGCGCTCGACGCGGACAGCGGTCTCGGGCATGGCATCCCTCCGGTCAGCTCGGGTCCGCCCACAGGTGCTCGCGCAGGGCGCGGCGCAGCACCTTGCCGACCGGCGACGTCGGGATCGCCTCGACCCGGTGCACGGCCTTGGGCACCTTGTAGCCCGCCGGCCTGCGCCGCACGGCGGCCCGGAGCTCATCCTCGGTGGCGACGGCACCGGGGCGCAGGGTGACGAACGCCGTCACCGCCTCCACCCAGGTCGGGTCGGGGGCCCCGACGACCGCGGCCTGCGCCACCGCCGGGTGCGTCAGCAGCGCCTCCTCGACCTCGCGCGGATAGACGTTGTACCCGCCGGTGATGATCATGTCGCTGCTGCGGTCGACGAGCGTGAGGTAGCCGCGGTCGTCGACGCGGGCCAGATCGCGCGTGCGCACCCAGCCGTCCGCGGCGACCGTCTCGGCGGTCAGGTCGGGCGCCTCGTGATAGCCCGCCATCGCGAAGGGTGCGCGCACCCGCAGCTCCCCGACCTCGCCCACGCCCACCGGTGCGCCGTCGTCGCCGGTGACCGCGACCTCGGCGTCCACCGCCGGATGCCCGCAGGAGCCGAGCAGCGCCGGGTCGCCGTGGTCGTGCCGGTCCAGCACGGTGATCGCCAGCGGCGCCTCGGTTTGCCCGTAGTACTGCACGAAGCGCGGCCCCCACAGGCCCAGCGCCTGCTCGAGCAGCGGCCGCGGCATCGGGCTCGCCCCGTAGACCGCCGTGCGCAGGCTGGACACGTCCGCCCGCTCCGCGGCACCGGAGGCCACCAGCATCCCGAGCATCGTCGGAACGAGGTTGATCTCCGTCGCGCGGTGCCGCGCGACCGCGTCGAGGTAGGAGCCGGGGTCGAAACCGGGCAGCACGACCGACGTGCCGCCGCGCAGCCAGAACGGAAGCACGAACGTGCCGCTGGCGTGGATGAGCGACGCCGCATGCAGCATCACCGAGTCGCGGCCGGGGCTCACCAGGTTGGCGAGGATGTTGGCCACGATCACGGGGTAGCTGCGCTGGGTGTGCACCACGGCCTTGAGGGAGCCGGTGGTGCCCGAGGTGTAGAGGACGAGCACCGGATCGTCCGGGTCGGCCGGCAGCCGCGGGTCGGCGGCGCTCGCCTGCGTCATCTCCACGAGCACGTCCGGGGCGTCGAGCACGTCCGTGGCCCCGAGGGTGGCGACGCGCAGCCCGTCGACGTGCTCGGCGAGCTCGGCTGCGCGCCCGGCGAGGTCCGCGCTCGCGACGAGCAGTCGCACCCCGGTGGCACTCAGCATCCTGGCCTGCTCGTCGACTGCGAGCCGGGCGTTCAGCGGAACGCGCGCGGCGCCGGCCTTCAGGCAGGCGAAGTCCACCGGTACCGACCACAGGCCGTTGTCCAGCAGGAGACCGACGCGGGTGCCCCGCGTGACCCCGAGCCCGGCCAGCACGTGCGCCAGGCGGTTCGCCGCCTCGTCGACCTCCGCATGCGTCAGGGACCGGTTCCCCGACACGACCGCCGTACGGGACCCGTGCCGCGCGGCGCCCCGCCGCACCATCTCGACCGCCAGCACTGGCACCCCCACCAACAGTCCGTTCGGACGGTTTGTCGCTCGGTAGACTGCCGGTCGAGATGGACGTGGTCAAGGGCCGGGCGCCCCGGCGCACACAGCAGCAGCGCCGCGACCACACGCGCGCGGCGCTGATCGAGGCCACCGTGGCCTGCCTCGTCGAGCACGGCTACGCCGGCACCACCACCCAGCGCGTCCAGGACCGGGCCGGCGTCTCGCGGGGTGCGTTGCTGCACCACTTCGCGAGCAAGGCCGACCTGTTCGTCGCCGCGATCGGGCACGTGGCGGAGGCGCAGGCCGCGCACGTCCGCGCCCGCGCGGCCGAGCTGACGGCACGGCCCGGCGGCGCTGCGTCGGACGGGCTGGACGTGCTGCGCGAGGTGATGTGCGGGCCGCTGTTCCTCGCCGGACTCGAGCTCTGGCTCGCCGCCCGGACCGACCCCGCGCTGCGGGCGGCGCTGCTCCCGGCCGAACGCCGCGTCGGGCGGGCGCTGCGTGAGCTGGCCCCCGCCGTGCTCGGCTCCGCCGGCGACCGCGTCTCGCACGAGGGCCTGCTCGCGCTGTTCCGCGGGCTCGCCATGACCAGCGTCCTGCGCACGGATCCCGCCCTCGAACGCGAGATCCTGCTGCGGTGGGCCGAGCGCCCGTCCTGAACCGACGCTCTGGCACTCGCCCGACCCCGGCAGCGAGGATGGCGGCATGAAGGCTGCGATCTTGCGGAAGCCCGGCACGCCGCTGCAGGTGGAGGACGTGGAACTGGACGCCCCGCACGCCGGGGAGGTGCTCGTCCGGGTCGAGGCGGCGGGCATCTGCCACAGTGACCTGCACTACATGACCGGGGACATCCCGTGCCCCCTGCCGATCGTCCTCGGCCACGAGGGCAGTGGCGTCGTCGAGGAGGTCGGCCCGGACGTCGACGCCGTCGCCGTGGGCGACCGGGTGTCGTTCGCCTGGCGCCCGCGCTGCGGCCATTGCGAGTACTGCATGACCGGCCGCCCCGTCATGTGCGTCTACGGGAAGGTGCAGGTCACCAGCGGCGGGCTGATGGACGGGACGTCCCGGCTGCACCGGGGCGACGAGCAGGTGCACCACTTCCTCGGGGTCTCCTGCTTCGCCGAGCGCGCCGTCGTGTCGCAGCGCTCTGTCGTACGGGTCCCGGACGGGGTGCCGCCGGAGATCGCAGCGGTCACCGGCTGCGCGGTGATCACGGGTGTCGGCGCCGTGGTCAACGTCGCGGGCCAGGTGGCGGGCAGGCCGCTGCTCGTCGTCGGAGCGGGCGGGGTCGGGCTCTCGGCGGTGATGGGCGCCGCTCTCGTCGGCGCGTCGCCGATCGTCGTGGTCGACGTCGACGCCGCGAAGCTCGACCTCGCCCAGCGGCTCGGTGCCACGCACACGGTGAACGCGGCCGAGCTCGGCGACGACGTCGTCAAGGCCGTCCGCAAGATCACCGGTGGTGGGGCCGACGTGGCCGTCGAGGCCGTGGGGCGCCCGGAGACGCTGCGGCAGGCGTTCTCGGCACTGAAGCCGGGCGGCACCGCGATCGGCGTCGGCCTGACCGCGGTGGACGCCACGGTCCCGATCCCGATCAACGAGCTCGTCCAGCAGCAGAAGCGCCTCGTCGGAAGCCTGTACGGGTCAGCGAACCCGCAGGTGGATCTCCCACGGATCTTCGCGCTCTACCGCTCGGGGAAGCTGCCGCTGGACGCGCTACTGGGCGAGCGGCACTCCCTCGACGACGTCGAGGAGGCCTACCAGGGGATGCGCGAGGGAGTGCCCGGCCGCGCGATCGTGGTGCCCGCGCCATGACGGGCCGGTACGCCACCTACCCCAGCCTGCGGGACGCCGTCGTGCTCATCAGCGGCGGGGCGAGCGGGTTGGGTGCGGAGTTCGTCGCGCAGTTCGCCGCCCAGGGCGCGCGGGTCGCGTTCGTCGACGTCGCGGTGGCCGACGCGGAGGCGCTGGTCGAGGCCGTGGCGGAACGCGGTCACCCGCGCCCGCTGTTCCGGGAGTGCGATCTCCGCGACCTCGACGCCTACCGCCGGACGATCGCCGAGATCAGCGCAGAGCTCGGCGACGTCCAGGTGCTGGTGAACAACGCCGGCAACGACGCCCGGCACGCAGTGACCGACGTGGACCCCGCGTACTGGGACGACCGGATGCGGGTGAACCTGGACCACCAGTTCTTCGCCGCCCAGGCCGTCGCCCCGGCCATGCGGGCGGCGGGGCGCGGCTCGATCGTCAACCTCGGGTCGATCAGCGCGCACCTCGACCTGCTGGACCTGCCCGTCTACATGACCGCCAAGGCGGCGGTCGAGGGCCTCACGCGGTCGCTGGCGCGGGAGTTCGGGCGGGACGGCGTGCGCGTCAACTGCGTGCTTCCCGGCTGGATCATGACCAGGCGCCAGGTCGAGAAGTGGATGACGCCCGAGGCGGATGCCCACCGCGCCCGGGTCCAGGCGCTGCCGCACAAGCTCCACCCGGACGACGTCGCCCGGATGGTGCTGTGGCTGGCGGCGGAGGACAGCCGCTCGTGCACCGGGCAGATGTGGATCGTGGACGGCGGCTGGATGTAGCGGGACCGTGTGCCGGGCGGTGCCGATGCGAGGGGCTCGGATGCAGGGGGCGGAACCCGGCCGGGGGCCGCGGGAGCAGGACGTCCGGCTCCCGGACGGTCGCCGCCTCCGAACGGTGGCGGCGGGGATCGGCGATCCGCTCGTCGTCTTCGAGTCCGGCGCCGGCGTGGGGGCATCGATGTGGGTGCCCGTGCAGCGGCGGGTCGCCGAGCAGACCCGCACCCTCGCCTACGACCGGGCCGGCTACGGCGGCAGCGACGACGACCCGCGGGGCCGATCGCTCGTGCGGATCGTCGCCGACCTGGTCGCGCTGCTGGACGCGACCGGTGAGCGCGCCCCCGTCGTCCTGGTCGGCGCGAGCTTCGGCGGGGTCGTCCAGCGGGCCATCGCCGACGCGCACCTGCAGCGGCTCGCCGGACTCGTCGTCGTGGACAGCACCGCCGCCACGGTGATGCCCCGCAAGCTGGTCCCGCTGCTGGGGGTGAGCTACGCCGCGATCGCGCTGCTCTCGCGAGTGGGCCTGCACCGGCCGGTGGCGCGGGCGCTCCTGCAGGACGCGATGGACGCACTCCCGCCCGAGGACCGCGCGCACCTCGAGCGCACCGTCTACGCCGGGCGCAACTGGCGCGCGGGCGAGCGGGAGGGCCGGTGGTTCGGACGGATCCTCGCGGTGCAGAAGCAGTGGGAGGCAACCGGGCTCCCCGACGTCCCCGTGACGACCCTGGTGGGTGAGCGGACGGGCCTGGGCGAGGGCGCCTTCCGGCCTATCACCACCGTCATGATCGCCGCGAGCGCTCGCTTTCCGCACCCTGCACGACGACGAACGCGCTTTCGCGGCGATCACCGCCCTGGCGGTTCGCACGGGACCCGTCAGGTCGGTCCCCGTCCCCGCCTGAGGTTTGCGACACTGCCGGCGTGGCCGACGTGATGACCGAGGACGCGATCGCGCAAACCCACACCTGCACCCGCTGTGCACAGGAGTCGCTGCTGAGCGTCGTGGGGCGCTGCGCGACGTGCATCGCCGACATGGGCCTGCGGCACCCCGACGAGTACCAGGTGTGGAAGGCCGACCTGAACGCGGAGTTCGGCCGGCGGTAGGCCTCCCCCCTCACCCAGGTGCGGCGGGGCCGGTGCGCACCGCTCCCGCGCTCGCGGCGACCACGAGGACGATGGCGAGGACCTGCACGAGGCCGAGCGCCTGACCGAGGACGAGGTAGCCCGCCACCGTGGCGATCGCGGGCCCGAGGCTCATCAGCACGGCGAACGTGGACGTGGGCATCCGCCGCAGGGCGAGCATCTCCAGCGAGTACGGCAGCACCGATGACAGGACGGCGACGGCGGCACCGAGCCCGAGGATGCCGGGGTCGAGCAGCGCTGTCCCGGACGCCGCCACGCCCAACGGCAGGGACAGGACGGCGGCGACGGTCATGGCGAGCGCGAGGCCGTCCGCCCGCGGGAAGCGTGTCCCGGTGCGCGCGCTGAGCACGATGTAGGCGGCCCACATCGCCGCGGCCCCGAGCGCGAAGCCGACCCCGACCGGGTCCAGCCCGTCGACGCTTCCGCGGCCGAGGAGGACCACGCCGCCCAGCGCGAGCACCGCCCACAACCAGCTCAGCGGTCGCCGCCCGGCGACCACCGACAGCACGAGCGGCCCGAGGACCTCCACGGTGACGGCCACGCCCAGCGGAATCCGCTCGATCGCCGCGTAGATCAAGCCGTTCATGCCGGCGAGCGCCACGCCGAACGCAGCGACGACCAGCCAGTCCCGCCGGTCGTACCCGCGCAGCCGGGGCCGGCAGACCGCAAGGAGCACGACCGCCGCGATCACCAGCCGCAGCGTGACGACCCCGGCCACCCCGGCCCGGGGGAACAGCGACGCCGCGACCGCCGCGCCGAACTGCACCGACAGCGCGCCGCCGAGCACGAGCGCGACGGCTCCCGCCCGGCGCCGGCTCGGTGCGGGAGCCGCGGGCGGCGCGGCGGTCTGCGGCTCGATCACACGACCGACGCTACGAGGGGCACACCACGAGCGGAAATGCCGCTTGAGCCGCGGTTATGCTGCTCAGGCATGACGGTCGAGCTGCGCCACCTCCGCGCGTTGGTCGCGATCGCCGAGGAGGGCAACCTCACCCGCGCCGCGGCCCGGCTGCACCTCACCCAGCCCGCGCTGTCACGCACCCTGCAACAGCTCGAGGCGCACCTGCGCATCCGCCTGGTCGACCGCTCCACCCACCACCTGGAGCTCACGCCCGCCGGGCTGGTGTTCCGCGACCGGGCCCGCGCCGCCCTCACCGCCGTCGACGCCGCGCTCGACCCGGACCAGGCCGCCACCTGGCCGCTGCGCCTGGGGCACTCGTGGTCCGCGCTCGGCCCGCACACCACCACGCTGCTGCGTCGGTGGCGCCAGGACCACCCGGACGTCCCGCTCGAGCTGCTGCGGATCGACGACCGCTCCGCGGGCCTCGGCCAGGGCAGCGTGGACGTCGCGGTGGTCCGGGAACGGCTCGCGATCCGCGGCGTCCACACCGAACGGCTCCTCGCCGAGCCGCGCGTGGCCGCCGTGCCGGCCGACGGCCCGCTCGCCGAGCGCGCCACCCTCACCCTGGCCGACCTCGCCGAGCACCCGGTGGCACTCAACACGGTGTCCGGCACGACCACGCTCGATCTGTGGCCGTCCGGCGCCCGGCCGCGGGCCACCGTCGCGGTCGCCAACACCGACGACTGGCTCGCCGCGATCGCCGCGGGCCGGGCGGTCGGCGTCACGACGAGCGCGACCACCGAGATCCACCCCCATCCCGCGGTCGCCTACCGGCCGCTGGCCGACGCCCCGGCCGTGGACGTGCACCTGGCCTGGCGGGAGCCGCCGAGCCACCCGGCCGTCGGAGCCCTCCTCGACCTGGTCCATGCGGTGGTCCCGGCGGAGGGGCCCGGAATCGTCGGTGCCGGGGGCTAGCGTCCCGTTCGTGATCGAGTCCGACTTCCTGCACACCACCCGGGCCTCCTACGACGCCATCGCCACCGAGTACGCCGAGCTCTTCCGCGAGGAGCTGGCCGCCAAGCCGCTGGACCGCGCGCTCCTCGCCTGGTTCGCGGAGCTCGTGCAGACGGCCGGGGGCGGCCCGGTGGCCGACATTGGCTCCGGTCCCGGGCGCTCCGCTGCCCACCTGCACTCCCTCGGGCTGGAGGTGTTCGGGATCGACCTGTCGCCACAGATGGTCGCGTTCGCCCGGCTGGAACACCCGCACCTGCGGTTCGAGGAGGGCTCGATGCTCGCCCTGGACCTGCCGGACGGGGCCCTCGCCGGCATCCTGGCCAACTACTCGATCATCCACGTCCCGGACGAACGGCTGCCGGAGGTCTTCGCCGAGTTCAACCGGGTGCTGGCCCCCGGCGGGCACGTGCTGCTCGCGTTCCAGGTCGGTGACGAGCCGTTGCACCGGACCGAGGGGTTCGGCAAGGAGATCTCGCTGCTGTTCCACCGGCGCCGGCCCGACGCGGTCGCCGAGCTGCTGGACCAGGCCGGGCTCGGCGTGCACGCCCGGATCCTGCGCGAGCCGCAGCGCGAGGAGAAGACGCAGCAGGGCTACCTGCTGGCCCGCAAGCCCGCGGAGCCCGCTCCTCGATGAGTTCCGGGCGCGCCACGGGTCGGAAACGCATGAGCAAAGTGACTTGGCACGTGACGCAGTCCCTCGACGGGTTCATCGCCGGCCCCGGCGACAGCATGGACTGGGCCGCCGGCCACGGCGGGGGCGAGCCGAACCCGATCGCCGACGCCGTGCGCACCGGCACGGGCACGATCCTCGCCGGGCGCCGGTGGCACGACGCCGCGGTGCCGCGGTACGACGGGGTCGCCGGCATCTACGGGGGCGCCTGGAGCGGACCGTGTTCGTCCTGACCCATCGCCCGCAGGAGCAGCCCGGTGAGGGCATCACGTTCCTGTCCGGGAGCGTCGAGGACGCGGTCGCCACCACCCGGGCGGCCGCAGACGGCCGCGACGTCGGGATCTTCGGCGCGAACCTCGCGGCCCAGTGCCTCGCCGCCGGCCTGCTCGACGAGGTGGTCGTGCACATCGCGCCCGTGCTCCTCGGCGACGGCGTGCCGCTCCACGCCGGCCGCCGGGTGGCCCTCGAGCGCGTCGAACAGTCCTCCTCTGGTCAGCTGACGGACCTGCGGTTCCGCGTCGTGCGCTGAACCGTGGCGATCACCGTCCGCCCGTCCCGTCCGCACGGCCGGCCCCGCCGCGACCTCGAACGCCGCTGCACAGCGCGGCGCCGGGCGAGTTCCGGGACGTCCTAGCCTGCCCGCTCGGCCGTGACGATCCACATCGCCGAGCGGTACGTGACCCCCTCGGGCCCGAGGTGGGCCTCGAGCGTGGCGCGCAGCGCGGCCATCGCCTCGGCGCGGGCCGCGTCGTCGAGGTCGGCGAGCGCACCACCGACGAGTCCGAGCACGAACGTCTCGGCCGTCGCGACGTCCGGCCCGTAGAACATGGGTTCGCGCAGGCCGACGAGCGTCGGCTCGGTGAAGCCGGCCGCGGTCAGCACGGCATGCACCCGCTCGGGATCGCCCAGCGAGAACGGGCCCGGTCGGTCCGCGGGCGGGGGTGGGATGTCGCGGCCGGCGGCGACCGCGCCCATGAACGCGGGGAACCACTCCTGCTCCGCGAGGGACTGCCAGACCAGCAGCACGAGCCGGCCGTCGGGCTTCAGCGCGCCGGCGAGGTTGGTGAACGCGGCGACGGGGTCGCCGAAGAACATGACGCCGGTGCGGCTGATCACCCGGTCGTAGCGGTCCGCGCCGAGGTCGGCGACCTGCGCGTCGGCCTGCTCGAACCGGACGTTGGTCAGGCCCTCCTGCTCGGCCCGCCGCCGGGCCAGGTCGAGCAGCCGCGTGGACAGGTCCACCCCGACGGCGCTGCCCGCCGCGGCCAGCCGGGCGGCCTCGCGGGTGGTCTGGCCGGCGCCGCAGCCGACGTCGAGCACCTGCAAGTCCGGGCCGATCGCGGCCGCGTCGAGGAACGGCTGCAAGTAGCGGGCCACACCCGCGTCGAACATGTCGGCGTTGTCGGACCAGAAGTCGCCACCCGGTCCGTCCCAGTTCCCGGCGGTCTCGGCGTTGGACGGGTGGACGTACGTCCTCACGTGCGGCCCTTCTGTCGGCGGTTCCGAGGCATCGGGTCCACCTTCCGGCACCCGTCAAGTGGGATCGTCGGCCATCCCCGCCATCCGATGAGCCGCCCTGTCACATTCGGGCGAGGCGCCGGGTCAAGGAGGTGACGAACCCGAGACGCCCGGGCCGGAGCAGCCCGGGGTCCGCAACCTGATGAGGAGCACCGATGTCCACCGCCTACATCGTCGTCACCCTGCTGGCCGCCGCCATGGCGGGCTTCTCGGCCGGCTCCGTGTTCTTCCGCGCCGCGTGGGTCGTGCAGCCCCTGGCCGAGTACGGCGTCCCCCGCTCGTGGTGGCCGTGGCTCGGGGTAGCCAAGGCCGCCGGGGCGGCAGGCCTGCTCGTCGGCCTGGTCGTGCCGGTCGTCGGGGTGCTGGCCGGGATCGGCCTGGTGCTGTACTTCGCCGGGGCGGTGATCACCGTGGTGCGGGCACGCTGGTACTCCCACATTCCGTTCCCGCTGGTCAACATGGCGCCGGTGGTCGGCTCGCTGGCGCTGTTCGCCGCGTGAGCGGCGGCGGCACGACGGGAACGGGCGTTCAGCCCCGCGGCCCGACGGCGAGCTCTCCGCTGGCGGTGAGGTGCTCGGCCACGTCGCGCAGCTTGCGGTTGGCGTTCTGGCTCGCCCGCACCAGCATCGCGAACGCCTGATCGGCGTCGACCTTGTGGCGCTCCATGAGGATGCCCTTGGCCTGCCCGATGAGGTCGCGGGTGTCGACGACCGTGCGCAGGCGCTGCTCGCGCTGCGCCCCGGCCAGCGCCACCCCGGCGTGGGCCGCGAGCAGGAGCCCGACGTGCTCGGACTCGTCGTCGAAGCCGCCGGCCCGCGCGTTGTACAGGTTGAGCGCCCCCAGGTCCTCCTCGCGCACGTACAGCTGGAACGACAGCATCGACCCGACCCCCCCAGCTCCACCGCACGCGCGGCGAACCGGGGCCACCGCTGCTCGGAGCGCAGGTCCGGTACCCGCACGGTGCGCTGCTCGTAGACGGTGCTCAGGCACGGACCCTCACCGGTGTCGTACTGCGCCTGGTCTACGCGGCGGACCACCTCGGCCGTGGCCGCGGTGGTGTCGACGCGACGGCGGCCCTGCACCTGGCTGATGCCCGCCCGCTCCGCCCCCGGAACGCTGCCCACCGCCGCGGCGACGATCTCGTCGAGGACGTCCTGCACCGAGCGCTCCGACTGCAGGTCGCGCGCCAGCTCGCTGAGCTGGACCCCCCAGGTCCTCCCGCCCGGCGTAACGGCCGGAGTTGCGCTCGGACGGCTCACCGCGGCCGCCGTACTCCGTGCCGTTCTCCCGGTGGCTGTCCTCCGCCATGCCCGTCCCTCCGTCGTGCGACCTCGGGGGCCGCGTGACGCCTGCCCCCGCCGCCACCGCCGATGGATCCCGACGAACGGCGCGTTCGTCGCAACCTAACCGACCAACGGTGCCGGGTGCGGGCGGAGCCCGCAGCAGTTGATCTCAAGCTGTGGGCCAGGGCTATCGTTGCCGCATGAGGCATGACGGGCTCATGCTCCCGCTCTATCGCCTGTACGAGCGGTGGCTTCGCGCGCAATTGACCGCGGGAGCACTTCCCCGGCACGTCGGTCTCGTCATGGACGGCAACCGCCGTTGGGCGCGCCAGATGGGCATGCACAACCCCAGCCTCGGACACCGCTACGGCGCAGAGCATGTCGATGAGGTGCTGGGCTGGTGCCGGGAGCTGGGCATCGCCAACGTCACGGTCTACATCGCCTCCGTCGACAACCTCCGCAAGCGCGACGCCACCGAGGTCGAGTACTTGCTCGACGTCATCGAGAGTCTCGTGATCGAGCGCCTGGCCCGGCCCGACTCCTCGTGGCAGGTACACCCTGCCGGTCGAATCGATGTCCTGCCCGATTCGACAGCCCACGCCCTGAAGCTCGCCGAGGAGGTGACCCGCGACTGCACGACCGGCGCGCACATCACGATGGCCGTTGGCTACGACGGGCGGATGGAGATCGTCGACGCGTTGCGGCCACTCCTCGACGACGAGGCCCGCTCGGGTTCCACGTTGCGAGAGGTGGCCGCGCGAGTCACGGATGAGGCCATCGCCGCCCGTCTGTACACCGCTGGCAGGCCCGACCCAGACCTGATCATTCGGACCAGCGGCGAGCAGCGGCTGTCCGGTTTCCTCCTGTGGCAGTCCGCGCACTCGGAGCTGTACTTCTGCGACGCCTACTGGCCCGGCTTCCGCCGGGTCGACTTCCTGCGAGCCCTCCGCGACTTCACCCGCCGCCAGCGTCGTTTCGGAAGGTAGCTACTCATCCGTCGCGGACGGGCTGCCGTTTCGGGGTGAGCGCGGGCCGGCAGCCGGCCGCGACCGGGCCGGAGGTAGAGGGAGCGAGTCGGCGCGGTCGGCGCGACCCCTCGAACGTCCGCCGCGTGTGGAGGGAGGTCCGGTCCGGGCTCGACCTGGACGGGCTGGTCACCCACCACCTGCGAAGAGCCGTCGCGATCTTCCTCTACGACGCCGAGGCGACGACGAGGAAGACTGCCGATCAGCTCGGCCACTCGACGGTGAGCATGACCCAGGACCGCTACCTCGGCCGCCGACCCACCGACCGGCAGACGGGCGATGTCCTCGAAGGGCTGTCGGCCCCGGACGTCGCATCATGCGCCCGAGGCTTGCTTCGATCTTGGCCGAGGAAGGGGCGCATCGCCCTGACATGCCGAACCGGTGGGCCCCGTGGGGATCGAACCCACAACCCGCGGATTAAAAGATCGGAGCCCGCTCCCGGATCACGTGCATGCCGCTGGTCACAGCAGCATCGCCCTTGTACGGATTGCCCTCCGTGGCAGCGAACGACGGAGCTTCGCCGTCATCGTGATTGCCACTACGTCCACATTGGATGGTCGTGCGGCCGAACCACGGCGAGCGCCGAGGCGGAAACGCTGATGGCGACAGCCAGGCACTCGTCATCTCAAGCGCGCCGCAGCGAAGCCGTATTCGCGGGTGCGTGACCAGAGGCTGGTGGCAAGATCGTGTAGCCCAACTCGCCCAGCACCCGGACTGCCTCATCAGGTGCGTCTCGGACCAGAGCGCCGATCTGTCTCCGCCTCCAGCGCTCGCGGCCTTCCTCGAGGATGGCCTGCGCACCCGGTCTGAGATCGAACTTGAACTCGTAGACAAACAGCGCGATGAAGTCCTCAAGGCACGGCCGCATCCGGCTACCGCCGACTGTGAAGTGGAGCTTCGAGACGAGGCCAGGGTGATCAGGGTTTGTACGTCCGAGCAGGTGGGACACAGCCCCGCGCTCGGCGTGCACGTTCCAGTGCGCTGCGGGGACCGTGTGTGCGTTCCACACGTAGTCGAGGCGCGCTAATGGCACGCGGTCCGCAGCGCTCCTGAGTTCGAAGTCCGACTTCTGCACGGCGAGGTAGTTCTGGGCCGTGTCGGCCGTGCAGTGATACTCGACACGCAGGTACGCAACATGATGGCCGTTGCGTAGCAACTCGATCAGCCCGTGCCGCTGCGCGACACGCACAACGTACCGGCTGTTGCTACCTGCCAGGACTACAATCTGCCGGTCTGCCTGATCGACACTCCATCGCTTCGGCAGGACCGCGTCGAGGAGATCCTGCAACTCCTGACCGAACTCACGTGCGGCTTGGTGAACGTCGATCGTCACCCATCATCCCCTAGGAGGAAGTCGACCTCCTCCAGCTCAATCAGGACATCCCGCTCGTCAGGGGTGATGGCGTGCTCACGAGCGCGCTGCCGCAGCACTCGCTCGTCGGGGATCCTGGCGAGGAGCTCCCGTCGCCGCTGCTGCAGGTCCTCCCGGCTCATGGTGACCACTTCAGCTGTCATGTTCGCCTCCCCACAGCAACCCATGCACTCAACTAGAGCAACAACCACCGACAGTCTCGGACATCGGCCTGACCACTGGAAGCTTCGTCACTCGTATGTCGGTGGCGGATCACCTGCTGTTACGGCGGAGGCTTCGGAGAGGTCTCGGGTAGCGGTGCTTGGCGCAACCCCTGAGCTGCCGACCAGCCGGCTCACCCTCGCCCCCACTCCCCCGTCGGCTGGGCATCACCGGCCCCTGACCACTGCCGCGCCACCTCGGGGAGTCACCGCTGATCAGCGCGAGCGCGCTCGCCGGGCTGCGGCTTCCGAGCGCATCGACGTCGACCCGAAGGCCCGGGTTCTTCACCGACGCCGCCCCCGGTGCCCGCCTACTCGCCAGCGACCGCTTGCTGCGCGCACTCGGCGTCGGACAGCTGCTCGCCGCGCTGTCCGCCGGCGCCACCAGCGCAGTACTGCGCTACGCCGGCGCCGCCCGCCTGGGCCAGCAGCCTGCGCGCGCTTCGCGACTGCTGTCGGTCCGGATGTGCCGTCCGGCCGAAGACGCCGTGGAGGCCGCAGCAGTCGTCGGCACCGCTACCTCGGCCAACTGGGGGGCAGGTCGGCGAGTGTCGATCACCTCGAGAACCAGCCTCAGCACCCGTGTCACCTCGCCACGTACGGGCTCGGTGTCCGGCAGACCGTGGTCCACTCCCGCCTGCACCGGCACCGCCGGCGCGGGCGCCACATCGGCGGGTGCGGTCTGCACCGACGCAACGCAGTACGGGCACTCCATCACGCGCGGCTGGATCAGTGCCGCGCTCGGTTCGTAGGCGATCCTTCGGATTCGGGGGCTCTGCTCGTTGCTGCTAGTCATGCTGGCCTCCCGACGCCCTGGGCCTGTCGGCCTGTCCCCTTGGGGTGGCGGGGCGCTGTTCCCCCGCCGCCGCAAGGCGTCCCAGCACGGCCGTGGAGGCTCGCGGTCACGGGCGGCCCGCAGGGCCGTCGCGCAGCGACGCGGAGCGCAGCGCAGCGCCCTTGACCGGGAGGTCGGCCGTGCTAAGCCAAGGGCCGACAGGCCCCCGCCGCAGGCGGTCCATCGGGGTAGTTCCTCGGCCCGCGCGGCCCTGAGCGCATCTCCGGCCGATGCAAGACCCCCCATTAGGTCGAACCACTCGGCCACACACTCATCGGCCTGCCCGCGCCACTCGCTGGCAGGCGCATTGGCGGTAGAGGTTGCGCCGAAATCGAGACGGCTGCGAGCGGCGCCGCAAGCTGACTGTGCGCTCGGCGCCACACCGACGGGCGAAGACGCCGAAGAGCCCGGCCGCGATCGCGGCCGGGCTCTTCGAGAGTGAAACGATCAGGAACCGATCGGGCGGCCCTGCCGATGCACGATGACCACCGAGGGGCGGGCGAGGTTGCCCGGCCCGTCAGGCCACGTCGAGACCGGGGTCTCGACCGTTGCGCCGTCGACCTCGCCCGGGTGTTGGACGGCGACGAAGACCCGCTCGCGCTGAATGATCGGGCCGCAGGTCTCGGCGCCGATCGGCACGGTCAGGAACTGCTTGACCTGCCCGCGCTGCTTCCCCGTGACGGCGAGGCCGAAGAGCCCGTCGTTGGACTCGAGGGCATTGCCATCTGTGGAGATCCACAGGTTGCCGTGCTCGTCGAAGGCGACGTTGTCCGGGCAGGAGATCGGGCTCACCTGGTCCTTCGGGAAGCCCGCGAAGTAGGTGCTCGGGTCGTCCGGATCGCCGCAGACGAGGAAGAGGTTCCAGCCGAAGGTGGTCGCGGCAGGGTCGTTCTTCGCCTCGGTGAGTTCCATGACCTGCCCGTGCTTGTTACCCACGCGCGGGTTGGCCTCGTCGACACCGGCCTTGCCGTCGGCTCCACGGTCGGTGTTGTTGGTCAGCGCGACGTAGACCACGCCGGTGCCGGGGTTCGGCTCGACGTCCTCGGGGCGGTCCATCTTCGTGGCGCCCACCTTGTCAGCGGCGAGCCGGGTGAAGACGTACACCTCGGCGGCGGTCATCCCCGGCACGAAGGACTCGTCGTCGCTCGCGAGCGGGAGCCATTCGCCGCTTCCGTCGAAGGCGCCGTCGGACGGCAGGGTGCCCGTGCCGTCGATCTCCGCGGCCGGGCTGTTGCCGGCGAACTTCGCGACGTAGAGGGTGCCGTTGTCCAGGAGCGTGAGGTTGTGCTCGCGGGCGCGGCGGCTGTTGCCCTTCTTCATCTTGTCGCGGGAGACGTACTTGTAGAGGTAGTCGAAGCGCTCGTCGTCGCCCATATACAGCACGGCGCGCCCGTCCCCGGTGAGGCGCGGTTCGGCGGCCTCGTGCTTGAACCGGCCCAGGGCGGTGCGCTTGCGCGGGACGAACTCCGGGTCGAACGGGTCGATCTCGACGATGTATCCGTGCCGGTTGACCTCGTTCGGCTCGCTCGACACGTCGAACCGGCTGTCGAACCGCTCCCACTTGCGGTCGGTGGCGCCGTTGGCGAGGCCGTATCGCTTGAGACGCTCGGCCGCTGCCGGGTCGGTGACGGCCTCGCCGTTGCCGAAGTACTGGTTGAAGTTCTCCTCGCCCGACAGGACGGTGCCCCACGGGGTGGTGCCGCCACCACAGTTGTTCAGCGTGCCGAGGACCGTCGTGCCCTCGGGATCGGCGGAGGTACGCAGGAATTCGGATCCGGCCGCCGGGCCCGTGAGCTGCAGTGGCGTGCTTCCGGTGATGCGCCGGTTCAGCTCGTGGCCGGCCGCGACCCGCAGCCCGGGGCCCTTCGGGTCCTCGTCGAGGACCACGACGGACATACCGTGCGCGGCGAGGGCGATCTCGAACTGTTCCCGCGTCGGGTTCTCCTCGTCGTACCCGGCGAACATGAGAGGCTCGTCGGTGTACTCGTGGTTGGCCACCATGACGAGCTGGTGCTTGTGCCCGGTCATAACGGCGAGGTAGTCGCAGTTGTATCCGAACTGCCCGGCCTGCGCTTCGGCCGTCTGGCCATTGGGCTCGAACGCGGGCGCGCCGGCGACGATGGGCTCGCCCCAGCGCACGACGATCTGCTGCGTGTAACCGTCAGCGACGGTCACGGCATCGGCGGTGTTGGGCGCGACCGGGGTGAAGTCGAGGCCGCGTGCGGCACCCGCCCCGACGGGGCTGGTGCGTCCGGCGGGCGCCGCAGCTGCCGTTCCTGCAAGGGCGCCTCCCGCGGCACCGGCCAGCCCGATCACCGCTGCTGCGCGCAGCAGCGAGCGGCGCGACAGGGCCTCCGTGACGAGGTCGCCGAAGTACGGGTTGGATGTGGGGTTGGGTGCCGGGTGGGCGCAGGCGCTGCCGCAGCGGTAGCGGCAGGTCAATGCCGAACGCCCGCCTGGGTGAGCGAGCGTGAGGGGGAGCAGCGCCGGAGGCTGGTGCTGCGGCTGGTCACACGAGGGCATTACGGCTCCGTGGTGGGGGGTCGAGGCGGCAGTCAATCGCTGAATCGGCTGAACCGGGTCCGGCAGCACGGTATGCGGGCGTGGGACCTGCGGGAAGACACGAACATGAACCGGACACCAACGAAATGTGAACCAATCGAGCGTCCGAGCCAGGGAGGGCGCCGCTCCGCGCTCGCCTGCCGGCCCTCTGGACGTGCACCGCCTCATCCACCAGATGTCCTGCGCGCTGTGGCCACCACCAGAATGACCGGGAGGGTCACCATCGCAACGAGGAGCGCGCCCATGCGCATCGACGCATCGTTCGCGAGGACTCCACCGGCCAGCAGGAGCCCGGCCACCACGATCAAGGCGCCCGCGAGCCGCTCCGGAACCCGGTCGACCCGTGCGGCTTCCGTGGCGAGCGCGGCGGCCAGCTTTGGATCTTCCGCAGCGAGCAGCTTCTCGGTAGCACGTAGTGCCCGACGCTCCCGCCGCGTCAGCGCAGCGCGGCCGTTACTCACGACGGCCCCGGCGCCGTCGGCATCATGTTCCGGAGCCGGGGCCAGGCACACAACGGCGGCCGCATCAGCGTCCCGAGCATCGGCGTGACATGCGGTGTCGTCATACGAACCTTCCATATCGATGGCTATCGATATGGGCCATATCGAAGACGGTCGATGTCCCGCTACGCTCGAGCCATGAGCGCATCCGCGGTCCGGCGGTCCAAGGCCCCGACCGAGGCCGACTGCGTGATCGACCCGCTGTGCTGTGCGCCGCTCTCGGGCGCTGCCCTGGATCGCGCCGACGCCGGGCGCCTCGCGCAGGTCCTCAAGGCGCTCGCCGATCCAGCCCGTCTGCAGATCATCTCGCTGATCCGCGTGGCACCGGGCGGGGAGGTGTGCGTGGCCGATCTGGTCCGGGAACTGGGACTGTCCCAGCCCACGGTCA
Source organism: Pseudonocardia nigra (assembly GCF_019396355.1). Taxonomy (GTDB): domain Bacteria; phylum Actinomycetota; class Actinomycetes; order Mycobacteriales; family Pseudonocardiaceae; genus Pseudonocardia; species Pseudonocardia nigra. The sequence goes on along the minus strand of NZ_JAHKRK010000051.1, from coordinate 15,021 downwards.
GCCACCATCTGCGTGTGCTGTTCGACGCAGGCGTGCTGCATCGAGAGCGACGCGGCAGCTGGGTGTGGTACGCCGTTGCCAGCGATCGGATCGACGAGATTCGCACGCTGCTCGGTTGACCGGTGGCTTGCAGTGACCGGGGTCAACCGCCCCGGCTGCCCCCGTGGCTCTCGTTCGCGTTGGCCGGCGCGCTCGGCCTGCTCTGGGGCTGGACGGTGCTCGCGTCGACCGACCTAGTTGTCGCCGCCGCGATCGGTGGCGCAGTCGTCGCGGTGATCGTACGTCGAGCTCTGTCGCGGTTCACGGCCAGGTAGGCCGGCACGGTGGGCCTGACGCGGCGCGTGGAGCGCTGCCGCGGCGATCGCAGCGCCGAGGATCGCACGGAGCAGCTCGTCTCGCGCTGCTGATGCTTCCGACTTGCAGGCAACGCGGACCGCGCACATCAGGGCATGCCGAGCTGGTCCACGTCGATAGATCGCGTCCAGCAGGGACGCGCTGATCGCTCGACTCGCGACACGACTGATCGTTGACGCGTGTCGCTGTGCGCGACGCTGATGCCGAGCGAGGTCACGGCGGGCCGGGTGCACCGCCTCGACGGCGCCCAGGGCGGCGGAGACGACGGCGGGCGCCGACTGCGCTTCGCCGCGAGGGAGTTCGACAAGTCGCGGCGCGAAGGCCAGTAGTTCGGGCCGCACCTTGTCGCTCACGAGGTCATTGACGAGCTGCGCGAGCGCGGCGAGCAGGGGGTCGGTGCAGCGGGGCGTGTCGTGAATCTGACGCCCGCGAGCATCGAGACATACTCCATGAGGCAGGCGCCGTCGGTCCGGTCGAAGTGCCAGCCCGCACGCAGTCGTGGTGGCTGGGCCGACAGGTTCGTCATCACGCCCTCCTTCGTCATCGGCCCTTACGTCGGAATCACCAAATGCAGCAGTTGGTAGGTCACGGCGGCGACGAGACCGGCGCCGGGGATCGTCAGCACCCAGGCAGTGAGGATGTTCCCGGCCACGCCCCAGCGCACCGCGGAGAACCGGCGGGTGGCGCCGGCGCCCAGGACCGCCGAGGTGATCGTGTGGGTCGTGGAAACCGGGACCTCGTAGGCGAACGCGGTGACGTAGAGGACCGACGCTGCGGTGGTCTCGGCGGCGAAGCCGCGCGCCGGATCGAGGTGCACGATGCGCCGGCCCAGTGTCCGGATGATCCGCCACCCACCCGCGTATGTGCCCAGCGACAGCGCGGCCGCCACCGCGAGGATGACCCACAGCGGGACGTCAAAGCCGTCCTGATAACCCGCGGTCACCAGGGCGAGCACGATGACGCCCATCGTCTTCTGCGCGTCCTGCAGGCCGTGCCCGAGGGCCATCGCGGTCGCCGACACGGTCTGCGCGGTCCGGAACCCTCGGTTGACCCTACTCGGATGCCTGGCCCGGAAGATCCACAGGATGCCCGCCATGAGCAGGAACGCGGCTGTGCCCCCGATCAAGGGCGACAGGATCATCGGAACGACGACTTTGTCGACAACGCCGTCCCACTGGACGCCGGAGCTCGCGCTGATCGCGGCCCCGATGAGGCCGCCGATGAGCGCATGCGACGACGACGACGGCAGCCCGAGCCACCACGTCAGCAGGTTCCAGGCGATGGCACCGACGACGGCGCCGGTGACGACCAGCAGTCCGCTCCCGCCGGTGGGCGTCTCGATGATCCCCGAGCCCACGGTCTGCGCGACGCCGGTGCCCAGTAGCGCGCCGACGAAGTTCATGACGGCCGCCAGCAACAGCGCAGTTCGAGGGGCCAGCGCCCGGGTCGAGATCGAGGTGGCGATCGCGTTCGCGGCATCGTGGAAGCCGTTGGTGAAGTCGAACACCAGCGCGATGAGAACGATGGCTCCGATCGCCAGGAGCGTCGCGTCCATCATCTACTCCTCGTGGCCGGTGACCGACGGAGCCGCCAGGCAAGGAGGTACCCGTCTCGCTGCCCCCCGCACACCGGTCAACCGGTCGTGCGGCGGCCACCGCACCGGTTCCCGGCGCTGCCGCCGTCGGGGACCCGGACGCAACACCGCACAGTGTGGCTCGATATCGACAGCCTTCGATACCGTTGCCCGAGGAAATGACCCGAAGCAGGAGAGGGACGGGGTCCGGATGACGCAGGCTCACGGGAGCCCCGGCGGCCAGCCGCCGTTGCGCTCCGAGATCGACGCGTTGGAACGTGCAGTGTCGGAGCTGGTCCTGCGCTTCGACGGGGCTTTCACGGAGACCGAGATCTACCGCTGCGTGTTCGAGTGCTATGCAGACGTTCGCCAGGACGCCACCGTGCGCACCCACTTGGTGGCGCTCACACGGCGCCTGGCCCGCGAACGTCTCACGCTCGCGCTGTCCGGCCAACCCCAGCGGTCATCCGCACTAGCGGGTCCGGTCGGTACCCGGACCGCCGCACGCCCTACGACCCGGAGTGAGGGCTCCAGTCATGACACGTCTGGTGATCGTCGGCGGTAGTGACGCCGGGATCAGCGCGGGAATGCGCAGCCACGAGGTGGATCCCGCCGTTCGCCCCTTGCTGCTGGTAGCCGATGCCTTCCCGAACGTCTCCATCTGCGTTCGATCCGCTGCATCTCCGGTACCGCAACGGCCTGCCCCGTACCGAGGGCACCCGGTCGATCGACGAACCGCGGCTGCACCTGCTCGGATACGGCGACTGGACCGGCACCGCCTCGGCAACGATCGTCGGTGCGGCGCGAACCGCGAAGAACGCGGTCGCCGAGGTCGTGAGCCTGTTGGGCCGAACAACTGAACCAGTTACTCTGCGTGGCAGGTCTCGCGCCGCAGTGACTCCAAACGAGTGAGCAGCGCGAGCTACCGCGGCACCGCGACAGTGCGAGTGCTCGCCGCCGGCAAGGATGTCGGCAGCGAATCACCGCAGGTCGTCCCGTGTGCCATGCGCCACGCCCGCAGCACACCGGACTGGTGGCATGCCTCACGAAAGCCGCCGGTTGTGACGCAATCGAGGCCCAATCAGGTGAGCTATTCAGGACTGGTTCACCTCCCGTTTAGACACCTGCGGTTCGATCGGTGGCGTCCCGCGGCAGGGGTGAAACTTCCCGCGCTCCCGCCGCGACCACGCCGAGAAAGGGCCCTTTCGTGATCATCAAGCAGGTGCGCGGAGTGCGCGTTGCCGCCGCGCTCGTCGCTGCCTCCCTGGCACTGACAGCTTGCGGCGGACAGCAGGCCGGCCCGAACACGACCGGCGAGGGTGGCGGCGAAGGCGGCGGCCAGGCCTCCGGCCAGGTTCGGGCCGACGGCTCCTCGACCGTCGCTCCCCTGACGAGCGCCGCCGCCGAGCTGTTCCGTGCGGAGAACCCCAACGTCAACGTCACCGTCGCCACCTCCGGAACCGGCGGTGGGTTCGAGCAGTTCTGCAGTGGCAACACCGACATCTCCAACGCCTCCCGGCCCATCGGCGAGGACGAGATCGCCGCGTGCCAGTCGGCGGGTGTCGAGTACACCGAGCTGGTGGTGGCCAACGACGCGCTGACCGTCGTCGTGAACCCGGAGAACGACTGGGCGAGCTGCTTGACCGTCGAGCAGCTCAACACGATCTGGGGCCCGGAGTCCGAGGGTCAGATCACAAACTGGAACCAGGTCGACCCGTCGTTCCCGGACGAGCCGCTGGCGCTCTTCGGACCGGGCACCGACTCGGGCACGTTCGACTACTTCACCGACGCGATCAACGGCGAGGAGGGTGCGTCGCGCACCGACTACTCCGCCTCGGAGGATGACAACGTCCTGGTTCAGGGCGTCGAGGGCGCGCGCGGTGCCACCGCGTACTTCGGCTACACCTACTTCGAGGAGAACCAGGAGCGTCTCAAGGCGGTCGAGGTCGACGGCGGCCAGGGCTGCGTCGCGCCCAGCGCGCAGACCGTGCAGGACGGCACCTACGTCCCGCTGGCCCGACCGCTGTTCATCTACGTGAACAACGAGGCCTACACGCGCCCCGAGGTCAAGGAGTTCATCGACTTCTACGTGGCGCAGATCGACCAGATCACCGAGGCTGCCCAGTACGTGCAGCTGAACGACCAGCAGAAGGCCGAGCTGCAGAGCACGGTCCAGTCCATCGCCAGCTGAAGCCCGCCTGTGACCGAGCACGCCCTCCGCGGCGCGCTCGGTCACAGGTAGCTTCGGAAGGTACCCCCGCTCACTATGGAGAGGTAGCGAACGAGTGAGCACCACAGCCGTCGGCGGGAAGGGGCCACGGGGCTCCACCACGCCGCCGTCCCTCAGGAGATCCTCCAACCGCACCGGCGAGCGGATCATCATCGTGCTGTTGCAGGCGGCGGCCATCCTGTCGGTGGTGATCACGATCGGCATCGTGATCTCGCTCGTGCTGCCCGCGCTGAGCTTCTTCCGGGAGATCGGGCTCGTCGAATTCTTCACCGGCACCCGGTGGACCCCGACCTTCGCCGATCCCGAGTACGGCGTCCTGCCCCTGATCGTGGGCACCCTGTGGACCACCGCGATCGGGCTGCTTGTCGCCGTACCGCTCGGTCTCGGTGCGGCCATGTTCCTGTCGGAGTACGCCAGCACCCGGGTCCGGCGCATTCTCAAGCCCGTGCTCGAGGTGCTCGCCGGCATCCCCTCGGTGGTCCTGGGCTTCTTCGCGCTGAACTTCATCGCGCCCTCGCTGCTGCGTGGGCTGCTCGGGATCGAGGTCGGGACGTTCAGCGTGCTGGCCGCGGGCGTCGTTCTCGGCGTGTTCATCATCCCGACGATCGCCTCTCTGTCGGAGGACGCGATGTCAGCGGTGCCGGACTCGCTGCGGCAGGGGTCGGCCGCACTGGGTGCGAACAGGATGACGACCACCCTCAAGGTGGTGTTCCCGGCGGCGATCTCCGGCATCATCGCCGCGATCGTGCTGGGCATCTCCCGCGCGGTCGGCGAGACCATGATCCTGGCCATCGCGGCGGGCAACCAGGCGCAGATCATCGCGGATCCGCGCGAGGGCGCCCAGACCATGACCGGTTACATCGCTCAGGCCGCGACCGGGGAGAACCCGCCCGGGTCGCTGGCGTTCAACACGCTCTTCGCGGTCGGGCTGACGCTGTTCGCGATCACGCTACTGATCAACTTGCTCAGCATCCGGCTCGTCCGCCGCTTCCGGGAGGTCTACTGATGGCCACCATCGAGCAGCTCGTCCGTGCCGAGCCGCGGCGGTTGGGGCGTGCGACGACCCGCGGTGACCGGTCTCCGGCGGCGGTCGCCTTCCTGATCGCGCTGTGGTTCAGCCTGTTCGTCGCGCTGGCCTTCCTCGCCGCCCTGCTCATCACCACGATCGTGGAGGGCGCCGGTCGGCTTGATGCGAATCTGCTGACGGCCTACACCTCGCAGCTGTTCCCGGAGAAGGCCGGCGCGCGCGCCGCGATCCTGGGCACGCTGTGGGTCATCGCCACCACCATCGTGCTCGCGGTTCCCCTCGGCGTCGCCGCCGCGGTGTACCTGGAGGAGTTCGGCGACTCGGACAAGTGGTACTTCCGGCTCGTCGAGCTGAACATCCAGAACCTCGCCGCGGTCCCGTCGATCATCTACGGCCTGCTCACCCTCAGCGTTGCCGGTGTCCTGGCTCCGGTGCTCGGTCTGCGCAACGTCAACGCCGTTATCTTCGGCGCGATCGCACTGACGCTGCTGATCCTGCCGGTCATCATCATCGCGACCCGTGAGTCGCTGCGGGCGGTGCCGCAGGAGATCCGCGCCGGCTCGCTCGCCCTCGGTGCGACGCAGTGGCAGACCGTGTGGAAGCAGACGCTGCCAGCCGCGGTTCCCGGTATCGCGACCGGCACCATCCTGGCGGTGTCGCGGGCGATCGGCGAGGCTGCGCCGCTGCTCCTGCTCGGGGCGTTCGTCTTCGTCACGTTCGACCCCAACGGGCTGCTGTCCGGTTTCACCACCCTGCCCGTGCAGATCTACAACTGGGTGGGCCAGCCGCAGGCGGAGTTCCGCGAGGTCGCGTCCGCGGCGATCATCATCCTGCTCCTGTTGTTGCTGCTGCTGAACGGCGTCGCGATCCTGATCCGCAACAAGCTCCAGCGTCGCTGGTGAAAGACGAGGACTCTTCCATGACTTCTTCCTCTGCCCGGCAGAAGACCCTGGGCGACCCCGCGCTCGACGACGACGGCGAGGCGATGGTCGCCGTGGAGCAGCGCAACCACCGCGACATTCCGGAGACCCCTTATGGCGTCATGGCCGCCAAGGCGCTCAACGTGTACTACGGCGACTTCCTCGCCGTGCGCGATGTGACCCTGGAGTTCGGCCACAACGAGATCACTGCCCTGATCGGGCCCTCCGGGTGTGGCAAGTCCACAGTCATTCGATGCCTCAACCGGATGAACGACCTGGTGAGCTCCGCCCGTGTCACCGGCGCTGTCACCTACCACGGACAGAACATCTATGACCGCGACGTCGATCCGATCGAAGTGCGGCGCCGCATCGGCATGGTGTTCCAAAAGCCGAACCCGTTCCCCAAGTCGATCTACGACAACGTCGCGTACGGGCCGCGCGTCACGGGGATGAAGACCAAGAACCTGGACGAGGTCGTGGAGCAGGCTCTCCGCGGCGCGGCGCTGTGGGACGAGGTGAAGGACAAGCTGAAGCAGAACGCCTACGGCCTGTCCGGTGGGCAGCAGCAACGGCTGTGCATCGCCCGCACCATCGCCACCCAGCCCGACGTCCTGCTGATGGATGAGCCGTGCTCGGCGCTGGACCCGATCGCGACCTCGCGCATCGAGGACCTAATGATGGAGCTGCGGCAGCAGTTCACGATCATCATCGTCACGCACAACATGCAGCAGGCCGCCCGCGTGTCTGACCGCACGGCGTTCTTCACCGCCCAGGCCGACGACACCACCGGTAACCGGACAGGTCTTCTCGTCGAGTACGACAAGACCGCCACCATCTTTTCCAACCCCAAGGACAAGCGGACCGAGGACTACATCTCCGGTCGCTTCGGCTGAGAAAGACGCAGGTACCGCGTGTCAGTCGGGGAGGACGTCGACGCCAAAGCAGCGCCGCACGGGCGAGAGCCGGCACGGCGACGCACTGCACAGATTGAGCGCATCGCAGTGCTTGTGGTCGATCAGGAGGAGATCGCCGACAGTCTCGCTGTCGCTCTGTCCGGGCAGCCACTCGAGTTGCGCATCGCCCACGATCCGGCCGACGCGCTCGTGCTGATCGGGCGGGCGCGCCCGGACATCGTCGTTCTCGGGCCGGTCACCGGCCGACTCGGGCCCGTCGCACTGCTGCAGATTCTGCACGAGCACGAGCCCCACTTGCCCGTCATAGCCGGTGTCGGACCGCACGACGGGGAACTCGCCGCGCAGTTGGCGGCGCTGAAACCGGCGGCGGTCATCAGTCACCCCTACCGGCCCGAGCACCTGCTACGGCTGCTGCAGTCGCTGGCGCCCACTGGGCGCGAGATCGCCCTCGGGGCACTGCCCATCGAACTCGGCCGGCTACGTGTCGACGGCGATGCTCCCGAGATGTGGCTCGACGGCGAGCACAGCGTGCTGCCGCTGCGGGAGTACCTGCTCTTGCGGTTCCTCGCGGAACGGGCGGGCCGCGTGGTGTCTCGCGCCGAGATCTGCGCTGCCGTATGGGGATCGAACTCCATCGGGGCTGCCAACAGTCTCACCGTCCACATCATGCGACTCCGACGCCGATTCGGCGACGACGGCGGGCGGTGGATCATCGCGGTCCGCCGGGTCGGCTACCAGCTCAACGTTCCTCCTGTGACACACACCGCCGCGACGGACCGGAACGTGCCGAGGCCCGGCGCCTCCGCCTAGGGACTCCATGCCCGTCAGCTGAGCCCCGAAGAACAGCATCAGGCAGGGGGACCTCCTCGCGGGTCCCACACCCAACCAGGCAGGGCTTCCAGCCGCTCGACGCGGTCAGCGGCGAGCCGCCCACGCCGGTACTTCAGCCGCTGAGTGTCGACCCAGTGCCCGATGCGGTAACCCTCCATCACCGCAGCCCTCGGTGGGCTCGCATGCCCGTGCTCCTCGACGAAGCGCTGCAGCGCCGACAGCCCCTGCAGCCACCGCATGTCCTGCTCGGCCCACGTCCACCCCGGCAACGCCTCCAGCTCCGCCACCCTCTGCGATGACAGCCGCGCAGCTCGGTACTCTTTCCGCCGATTGCGGGTCCACACCCCGATCGGAACCCCGTCGACCACGGCGTGCTGCGGAGGACGCGCATGCCCGTGCTCAGCCACGAACTCGTGCAGGGCATGCAGGGCCCGCTCCCACCGTTCGTCGCCGGAGCTCCAGCGCCATCCAGGTGTGGCCTCCAGCGCCCGCGTCCGCGCGGCGGTCAATGCCCTCGCTCGGTGATCCTCCCGACAGCGCTGCACCCACGCACCCAGGCGGAATCTGTCGTGCACCACGTCCGCATCGATGTCGCCCACTGAACCGTGCATTGCCGCATAGGCCCGCAGCGTCCGCATCCCGCGGTCCCAGCGCTCGTCCTCGCCGGTCCATTCCCATCCCGGAACGGCCTCGAGTCGGGCGGCCAGCGGCCGAGGCAGGGTGCCTGCTGTGAAGCTCGTATGTTGCGCCCGAACCCACGCTCCGACCGCTAACTTGCCCATCCAGGCGTCGGCGGGAACCACGGTCGTGCCGTGCTCGGCGACGTAGCGCTGCACCGCGGCAAGGCCGTCCTCCCACCGACGTTGATGCGGCCCGGACCAGTCCCAACCGGGAACTATCTGCAAGGCCGCCACCCGCTCCGGCGCCAGGACACCGGCCCAGTACTCCTCACGGCGCTTCGCGGCCCACAACCCCACCTGAACGCCATCCGCCATCGCTCGCGTTGGCAACCGGCCAGGACCGCGAAGAGCGACGAACTTCCGCAACGCCGCCAGGCCGCGCTCCCACTCCGCGTCACTGCAGGTCTCGCTCATCATCTCCTCGACGCCGGGCTGCTCAGCCCGCGGCCAGCGGCGGGCGAAGGGACGACGTGCCGTACAGACGCAAGCCATGTAACCACTCAAGATGCGCGGCGCCCGCTCGGACCTCGCCGGCCGCGGCCTCCGCACGGCCTGGAGGTCGCGTTCACCCTCGGGGGACTGAGTGGCGTCCAGCAGAGTGGTGTACCGCAGCGCCTGACCATCCGGCGGACCCGGCCTCGCCCACGGCACATTTCCCGCCTGGGCTTGGCAGGATCCGAACCCTGCGACCGCTCGGAAGTCGAGTTTTCGGCCCTTCACGCGGTTGATCGGGCTCGGCGGGTTGGCCAGCTCAGTCTTCCTCACCGGATCCGTCACTGTCGCCCTCGCCGCCATCCTCCTCGCCGCCGTCCTCCTTTCCTGCGCCCGGCTGGCTGTCGGAGTTCGCATCGGGCAGGGGTGAAATATCGTCCTCATCGCCGTCGGAGCTCCGGTCCTCACCGCGGCCCGAGTCACCGTCCTCCTCGCCGCCCGAGTCCGGGTTCGAGCCGCCGTCCTCCTCGCCACCGGTCGAGCCGCCGTCTCCCTCGCCGCCCGAGTCCGGGTCCGAGCCGCCGTCCTCCTCGCCACCACCCGAATCGCTGTCCCCGGCGCCGCCCGCAGCACTGTCAACGGGTGCACCGGGGGCACCGGTGCCAGGCGCAGCGGCGCCGGCAGGTTGCCCGGACGTGCCAGGGTCGTCCACCGGAGCGGGGGCTCCGGGGGGAGGCGGGGTGGGCTGTTCGGGCGGTGTTGTCGCCGGCCCTGCTCGACCCGTCGATGCTGCCGGTGGCGAGGGCGGCTCCGGAGGGCCGGTCGGCGCGGCTGGGACGCCGATCAGTACGGTGCCACCTGCCGGGCGGTTCGACTGCGGGGCTGGTTGCGCGGCGGCGTCCATCGATCCGATGTCCGTCGTCTCGTCGTCGTCATCGTCTTGACGGCCGAGAATGTCGCTGAAGGACTGCCCCTGATACAGCCACGGCGTCGGCGTGTTGACGGCGTCAGGCCAGCACCCCGGCCGCGGCCACTCCGACGATGCTGAGCATGGGGCCGGCGCCGAACCAGGTGATCGTCGACCAGATCGCGGCGCCGGTGCCCGCGCCGGCCGGGCCCGCGTCGCCGGTCGCGCTTGCGAGCGCGGCGCTGAGGAGCGCGTCCCCAGGAAGTGGCGGGTAGCGGTCCAGGACGACCAGCAGAGTCAGTACAACGACTACGACTGCGGCGGCAACCGCCACGGCGGTGACGGTTGGGTTCGGCCGGCGGTGGGTGGGCTGGCTCATTGCGTTGATGACGTCCCAGGCCGGGAGCCCGGGTTCTGGCTCGAGGGGGCCGAGGCAGGGCGTCAGACCGGGTCCTGTTTCTCGGTCGTGTCGTGCTGCGGGGCGGTCGAACGGTCATGGTGGAGGACTTCGCGGGCGAGTTCGGCCAGGGCGGCGCGGTCGGCGGCCAGTGCCTCGCGGCCGGCGTCGGTGGCCCGGTACACCCGGCGGGTCCGGCCGTCGACGACGCGCTGCTGCGAGGTGAGTAGGCCGTCGGCTTCGAGCCGATGCAGTGTCGGGTAGAGGGTGCCGGGGCTGATCTGGTAGCCGTGTCGGGCGAGTTCCTGGGTCATCCAGGCGCCGTGGATGTCCTGCTCGGCGGCGTGATGCAGGATATGCAGCCGCACCGCGCCGCGTAGGAACTCGCGCACCTGGCCCCCACCTCCCGGAATCCTTGCTGATGACGGAACCGATATCGGGATCGACACTACTGCCTTGCTCCCAGCGGCTCCGGGGTCAGCGGCGGGTGACGCTCAGGCGGACGGCGCGGTAGCCGACGCCCAGGGCGAACACCCCGACCCCGGCGACGACGGCCTGCCAGGGCAGCGTGGCCACGAGCAGCACGCAACCGGCGGCGCCGAGGACCTGCAGCCAGCGGGGGAAGCGACGCTGCTCGGCGGGCTGGGTGAAGGCCGACAGGTTCGCGATCAGGTAGTAGACGAGCACCCCGAACGAGGAGAACCCGATCGCGCCGCGCAGGTCGACGGCGAGCACGAGCAGCGACACCACGACGGCGAGGGCGATCTCGGCGCGGTGCGGTACCTGGTGGCGGGGGTGCACCGCGGCCAGCCAGCGGGGCAGGTCTGCCTGCCGGGCCATCGCGAGCGTGGCGCGCCCGACCCCGGCGATCAACGCGAGCAGCGCCCCGAGCGCCGCGGCGGCCCCACCCACGGCCACGACGGGCACCGCCCAATCCCAGCTACCCGCGGCCACCGCGTCCACCAGTGGCGCCGCCGAGGCCGCGAGCCGGTCCGGACCAAGAGCCAGCAGCGCGGTCACGCCGACGACCGCGTAGACGGCGACAGCGATCGCGAGGGCGACCACGATCGCGCGCGGGATCGTCCGCTGCGGGTCGCGGACCTCCTCACCCATGGTGGCGATGCGGGCATAGCCGGCGAACGCGAAGAACAGCAGGCCCGCCGACTGGAGCACCCCGTAGACGCCCGGTTCGCCGAGGAACCCGTCGGTCAGCCGGGCGGGGTCGGGCTGGCCGCCGAGCAGGCCGGCGGTGACGACCATGATCAGCGCGGCCAGGACGACCGCGACGATGACGCGGGTCAGCCGGGCCGTGCGGGTGACTCCGCGGTAGTTCACCGCGGCCAGTGCGAGGACCGCCGCGATCGCAACCGGGCGCTGCCAGGCCGGCGGGACGGCGTAGGCGGCGAAGGTCAACGCCATGGCCGCGCAGCTGGCGGTCTTGCCGATGACGAATCCCCACCCGGCGAGGAACCCCCACCAGTCCCCGAGCCGCTCGCGCCCGTAGACGTAGGTGCCACCGGAGGTGGGGTACTGCGCGGCCAGCTGGGCCGAGGCGGTGGCGTTGCAGTAGGCGACGACGGCGGCGATCGCGAGCCCGACCAGCAGCCCGGCGCCCGCGGCCGCCGCGGCGGGGGCGAACGCCGCGAACACCCCGGCCCCGATCATCGAGCCCAGCCCGATGATCACCGCATCGAACGTCCCGAGCCGACGAGCCAGCTGCGGTTGATTACTCAACATGCGCTCCCTCAACTGGGCGGTTTGGACCCGCCCTCTCCGGGGTATGGCTCTACGATATCGACGAACGATATCCGTCGGCGGCCGCGCGGTCAGCAACGCGTGAAGGGATAGCGGTGAGCAGCAGTGATATGACCACGACCAGGACAACAGGCAGCCAATGGCTGATGTTGACGCACGCCCCGGCCGCGGTGATCCTGATCCGGCTCGCGGTGGGGGCGACGTTCATGTCCGAGGGCATCCAGAAGTTCCTGTTCCCCGCCGAGCGGGGCGTCGGTCGCTTCGCCGAAGCAGGCATCCCCGCGCCGGCCTGCTGCTGCTGCTCATCGTCGGCGCGGGACGCTGGTCGATCGACGCCCGCCTGGCCGCATGGCGCGACGGACGCTGAGCGGGCCGTCGCGACGAGCGCCGACTCGTCCGCACCGCACCGCGCCGCACCGCACCGAACAGGCGCGGCGCGGACGTGCCGTTCTCGTCTGGCGTTCCCGGTCAGGACTGGCGGTCCTGCCACGCCGGTTCGTTGCGCGCCTCGAAGTCCGACAGGGCCCTCGACAGGCCCCCCAGCACCTCGGCGGAGGTCTCGAACAGGGCCTGTCCTCGCGGGTCGTCAATCTTGCCGACGTCCTCGCGGGCATGGTCGGCGGCTTCGTCGAGCATGTTTCGGAGCTTGATCGTGTGGTGGCGCGGGTCGGTCTCGGGGTACTGCATACGGTCGACCATCGACTTGTCCCTTCCGTGGTAGTCGACGCAGTCGTACCCCGATATCGGGATCTGATGCAGGACCATCGGAGGACCTTCAGTCGGGCCGAACTCACCAGATTGAGCCCGGAGGAGTGGCGTAGATCGTCCGCGTGTTGCTCCGCGCGAACGGGCTGACTATGCCAGGGTGATCACACCGCACCCCCGGCCGCCTCATCCCGCTGGCCTGATCAGGCTCGAATTCGCTGCCGCACACCCCGCGCGTGATCGGCGATTCCGTCGCCCGCGAAGCCGGGGTGTCTTCGGTCCTGGCTCTACAACCAGCCCGACCTGCGCGTCGAGATCGAGCGCCTGCGAGCACGCGAGCGTCCCCCGACCGGCAGCGCGCCACCGACCCCTCCCTGCGGCGCCGCCTGGAACTGGCCACCGAACGCATCCGGCACCTCGACGCCGACAACCAACGGCTCCGCGCCGCGCTCGCTGAAGCCCTCGGCGAACGCCGAGCGATGGACCGATGATTTCACGCGCTTCGCGTCGTCAGTTCTCAGACGACCAACCTGGAGGCTGATCAGATGGGCAAGATCGTAACCGGGCTCTTCACCTCGCTGGACGGCATCGTGGACGCCGATGACGACTGGCAGTTCCCCTACTTCGACGAGGAGCTCTTCGCGGCTATCACGGCCGGCTGGCGCAGTGCCAGCACGCTCCTGCTGGGCCGGCGCTCCTACGAGGGCTACGAGCGACTGCGCGTCGAGCACCCCGACTCACCGATGCTCGCCTTCCTTGACGCGACACCGACATACGTCGTGTCCTCGACACTCAACAACGCCCCGCGCGACGGCGTGACGATCATCGACGGCAATCCTCAGCGGATCGCGCAGCTTCGAACCGAGGGCGAGGGGAACGTCCTGGTGCAGGGCAGCCCAACGCTCGTGCGGTGGCTGCTGGCCAACGACCTCCTGGACGAACTCAACGTGACCGTGCTGCCGATCGTCGGCGAGGGCCCCCGGCTCTTCGACGACATGCCCACCAAACGCGTGCCGCTCCGACTCACCGGGTCCAAGGCACTCCAGAGCGGAGCGCTGGAGCTGCAATACACCCCAACCACCCGATGATTTGAACCGTCCCGTCACCTGACCGAGCGGCTCGCTCACCGCCGCCGGTGAGCGAGCCGGCTCAGCCCGACGCGACACGCCGATAAGTGATTTTCCATCACTCACGGACCCGGCCAAGCACCTGCCTCGCCGACACCGTGCATCAGGTGGACGCGCAGGTCACAGCCATGATCGTTCTTCTGACTCAAGATAAGGAGCCCCGGCAGCCTGTTCCCCGCCCCCGGGGCAGACCAGATCGTCGGGGTCGACGTCCCCTGCTGCTCGTCGCGCTGGTCGCGGTGCTGGTGCCCATGCTGGCCTCCCTGCTGTTGGGCCTGTCGGCCCGTCCCCTGGGGGTGGCGGGGCGCTGTTCCCCCGCCCCGCACGGCGTCCCAGCACGGCCGTGGAGGCTCGCGGTCGCGGGCGGCCGCAGGCCCGTCGCGGTAGCGACGCGGAGCGCAGCGCAGCGCCCTTGACCGGGAGGGCGGCCGTGCTAAGCCAAGGGCCGCCAGGCCCCCCGCCGCAGGCGCTCCATCCGGGCAGTTCTCTCGGCCCGCGCGGCCCTGAGCGCACATCGGCACCCAGGCAGGTCGGGCAGGCCGGTGACCTGCTTGGACGTCGCAAACTGTCGGTGGTGCCGGGGTTCCGCAGCTGGGCTGGCACGAAAGCACACGAAAACGCGGTCTGAGCAGCGGAAACAGTGCTTGGCCTGGTGAACCGTCGTGTCACTAGGCTCAGGAGTTCTGCCTGGTCAGCCGCCTGTGAGTCGACCATCCGCGACACGCAGTGATCGTCAGCTAACTGGCGACTGCGCCCGTCGTCGCGCCGACCAGTGCAGTCGATGCTGCCCAGTCATCTGCCGCGTGGCCGAGTACTGGCGACGACACCGCCATCGGCTTCGAGGAGGCGTAGGGCGCGATGTTCGCACGTCACCAGGGAGTTCGGCAATCCCAGCAGCGCAGAAGCCCACTTCGCGACGGGTCGTGTTACTAGGGGTTTTCGCCCGTCTGTCCATATCGCGATCCGCTGATGTGATGAAGGAGCGGGGCCTCCGCTCCTCGTGACTCCCGGCTCATGCTCGGGGTGCTCACACCATCGATTTGAGGAGGCCCCTGTGAGCGAATCGTACGAGGGTCGGCAGATCGTCGGGATGGATCTGCATCGGCGCCGGTCGGTGCTGGTGCGGATGACCGAGTCCGGGCAGCGGCTGGAGACGGTGCGGATCTCCA
>NZ_JAHKRK010000493.1 GCF_019396355.1 Pseudonocardia nigra | reverse complement strand
GGCGCTCCCGGCGCAGGGCCTCGACCCAGTTCCGCAGGGTCTCGTGGTTGATCCCTAGCTCGCGGGCCACGTCTCGGATCGAGCGGCCACCGTCCAACGCCAGCTGCGCGGCGTTGCGGCGGAACTCACCGGGTACTTGCTTCGACGCCCCATCGCGCGTCCCCTCCTCGGCTACTGCCAAGTCTGGACGTGTCCGACCAGCGGGGGTCACTTCACTCCGACGCCGCTATGCGGCAGACCGTGCGGCTGCTCGGGCCGGCAACCCCGGACGACCTGGCCATCCGTCAGGCCGCGTGGGTGGCGCGTTGCGTCGGGCGCGGCCAGAGCGTGCCGCTGCGACCCGACGATCTCGGGGCGCTCGCGGCGAGCCTGACCACTCGCGCCTATCCACCAGGCGGACTCCTGTTCCGCGGCGGCACCCAAGCCGAAGCCGTGTGGATCATCCGCCAGGGCCGCGTGGAGCTCTCGGTGGGCACCGGCCGCGCCCGCGCGGTCATCGGGGTGCTCCGCCGCGGCGACGTGGACGGCGACATCCAACAACTGCTCGACATGCCCATGCCCTACACCGCGCGCACGCTCGAGGACGCCACAGTGCTCACCCTCGGCTCGACGGAATTCGACACACTGCTCAACGACAGCCAGCCCATCGCCCGCCGCTGGCTCTCCAGCATCGCCCTACGGCTAGCAGCCAGCCAGCAACGCGTGATCGGCCTACTCGGCCGATCACTCACCTCACAAGTCGCGCGTCTCCTGCTCGAGGAAGCCGTCGACGGCATGGTTCCCCTTCCGCAGCGCACCCTGGCTGCGATGCTAGGCGCGCAACGGCCGTCACTGAACAAAATCCTCAAAGACCTGGAACGCCAAGGACTGATCGAGGTACGCTACGGCGCCGTCGACATCATCAATCCCACAAAGCTACTGCACATCACCGAATAGCTCACCGGATTGACACTGATCAGCCGCCGTGGCCCAGTGCCCAATGGCCTTGCGTTAGGTCGGTGACCGCTGTCGGAGGCAGTGGAGTTGGATGCGGCGGGTGACGTGGACGACACTGGGTTGATCTTTGCGGGCGGGGAAGTCGCCGGCCTTCTTCGTGGCCCG
>NZ_JAHKRK010000492.1 GCF_019396355.1 Pseudonocardia nigra | reverse complement strand
GGTGACGGCGTCGGCGCCGGCCGGGGCGGGGACCCGCCTCCGCCGCGCCGCGCGGCTCAGGGCGGCGGTGATGCGGTCCGGGACGGTGCTGTGCTTGCGGCCCAGCGCGGGCTTCTCGACGAGGTACCACGACGCTGCCGCGGGGGCGATCGTGAGCAGCAGCCCGAGCGGCACGAACACGGCGGTGGGCGCGGCGGCGAGGCCGGTGAGGACGAGCAGCTGGAACAGTGGCCAGTGGTAGATGTACACGCCGTAGGACAGGTCGGCACGCATCGACCACGGCCAGGGGAAGCAGGTGCCGAACCAGAAGAAGGCGTAGGCGAGCGGGGCTGCGCCGAGCACCCGGTAGTCGTCGAACAGCGCCACGCTCACCAGGAAGACGGCCAGCGCGCCGGCGGCCAGGGAGGCGCGCATCGGGATGCGGTGGGCGTAGAGGTGGGCCGCGGCGCCGAGCAGGAACACGAACACCAGACGCAGCACCCGCTCGTTGAGCAACACCGGGAGCCCCGCCTCCTGCAGCACGGTGAGCACGGCGAGCACCCCGGCGAGTGCCGGCACCACCCAGGGGCGGCGGTGCAGCATGCCGATGATCCCGAGCGCCGCGACGATCACGTAGCAGAAGGCCTCGAAGAACAGCGTCCACAGCGAGCCGTTGAAGCTGGCGCCGTTCGGTGTGTCGGCGAGGATCCCGGCGATGTCGTACTGGAGGATCAGCAGCCCGGCGTTGCCGAGGACGTACCGCAGGGCCGAGGGGTCGCCGGTGAACGGGGTGCTGACCGGCATGCCCTGCAGAAGCGCGGCCAGCGGGGCCACCACGAGCGCCACGACGAGCAGGCACACCCAGAACCCCGGCATGATCCGCAGCGACCGGTGCCACGCGTAGCGGGGGAACGAGCCGAGGTTGAGGAAGCTGCGCGTGACCAGGAACCCGCTGAGGATGAAGAAGCCGTCCAGACCGAAGTCCCCGAGTGTCGAGTCGCCCCACTGCGGCTGGCTCCCGGTGCGGATCGCGATCCCGTGCGCCACGGCCACCAGCGCGGCGAACAGCAGGCGCAGGAGGTCGAAGCTGTTGCTGCGCGGGTCGAAGGTGTCCCGCAGCGTTCTCATCGTTCTCCC
>NZ_JAHKRK010000491.1 GCF_019396355.1 Pseudonocardia nigra | reverse complement strand
CAACCGCCGGAGGCGACACTCCACCCTCAGCTACTTGACACCGCTCGAATACGAGCTAGGATTCAGGAAACTCACCGACCTGGCAGCCTAAACCGGTGTCAATAAAATCGGGAACACTCCACCTCGAGCCGGTGGTAGACCGGCCGCAGGTCGATGATCTGCTTCATGTCGCGCCAGCCGCGCTCGACTTCCAGGAGCTGCTTGTAGCCCAGGGCGATGTCCTCGGCGCTCAGGTGGGGGTCTGAGCAGCGCAGCAGGTACTTGCCGTCGAGGTTCTCCTCCGTCTTGATCTTGGCGTGGTCGATGCGGAGCTTGCCCGCTGGGGTGGTGCGCAGGTAGCGGTTCAGGCCGGGCTTGTCGGCGATCTTCCCGCGCAGTTCGCCCCGCTTGAACTCGCTGAGCTTGTCGGTGTCGGCGATCACGTCGCCGAGCTGGGCGACGAGTTGCTCGCGCATGTGCCGGTCGCGGTCGGCGGCTTCGGGGTTGTGGCAGATCACGAACCGGTCGGTGTCGCTGATCCGGACCTGCTTGACCCGCATGTTCTCGGCGATCTCAGTGTAACGGCCCTGCCGGGACAGGGCGGCCTTCACCTCGGCGCTGCCGGAGCGCAGCTTCTCGCCGATGATGTAGGCGTGGTCGCCTCGCCGCAGGTAGCGGCGGTTCTGCTCGGAGGAGAAACCGCGGTCGGTCACCCACACGATCTTGCTGAGGGTCCAGTCCCGCATCTCGTCCTTGACCTGCCGGATCAGCTTCTGGTCAGAGGCGTTGCCCGGCCAGCACCAGCAGCGGACCGGAATCCCGTCCCTCGTGACCGCCATGCCGATCACGATCTGCGGCAGGTCATCGCGGGAGTCCTTGGACTTGCCGTAGGTGCGGAATCCGGCCTTGTTCGCCTCGCCGACCGCCCCGTCTGTCTCGTCGGCGTCGGGCTGGCGGCCGGTGTCGTCGCGGGTGACGGGTTCGTCGGGTTCCTCCAGCTCGAAGTAGGTGCTGGTGGTGTCTCCTTTTACCGGCTAATCGAACCCGGCTCGGGCGCGACACGCCGTGATGGTCGGGGTGCTTGCCCCGACACCGGGCATGGTGGTTGATACCCGTCTCATGACGGCGGTGACCGGGTTG
>NZ_JAHKRK010000490.1 GCF_019396355.1 Pseudonocardia nigra | reverse complement strand
TCCGATGATCAAGCTTGGTGTGAGAACCGCAAGATCACCACCGGAGTCGTGCCCGTGCTTACATCCTCGACCGCGTGTCGCCGCAGCTCAGCGCCCACTCACCGCGACTTTGCCGACCCCCTGGGTCGGATGGGTGTCGAACAGGGCCTGTCGGAGGGCGAGTGCCTCGTCGGTGGCGCCGCGTTCGAACAGGAGATCCACGTAGCAGTCGCGCAGCTTGCCGATGTCGATCGGGTTGCCGGTCTGGGTGAGCCCGCGGTGGGCCCACTGCTCAGCGTCGGTGGTGCGGCCGGCCTTCCGCAATGCGTTGACGATCTTGAGGTACTGCGGGGCTCCGTACAGGTCTCCGGCGACGACGCGGACGTAAGCGTCGACGTCGCCGGAGAGCTCGGCGAGCTGCTCACGCAGGATGCGAATCGCGAACGGCGTTCTGCCGAGCAGGTCGGGCTCGGCGTCCCGGGCGCGCTGGTCAACGATCCGGGCCAGCTCCGCGGCTCCGGTCTCGCCCAGCGCCGCCGCGTAGTCGCGCAGCTCGAAGTCAGGCCAGCCCGGCCCGTCCAGGCGCAGCCGGGCCAGCCACGCCGCCAAGCGCTTCGGATCGGGTGGCGCTGCGGCGCAGGCCCGCGCGTGCACGGCCATCATGACCCGGAGATCGCTGCCGACGATGCCGGACGAGTCATCCATGAACATCAGCGCGCTCGTGATTCGATCCACCGCTCGCCCGGCGAGCCCGGGCACCGCGGCCGGCTCCGTCTCGAGCAGTACACCGCATGCCGACGCCACTTCCCGCACGCGCTGGGAGTACTCGCGTCGCCCATGCAACGGGTGAATACGCCGATCCCGTCGCAGCCCGTCGATCAACCGGCGAACCCGCGCCACCTCCTCGCTGGCCACGCCCCCAGTCAACACCGTGCTTGGCGTCGGTCCCATGGCGGCCCTGCGCGGACGGCGAGCAATAGCCAGACGTGTGGGTGAAGACCCTTTAAGATGATCAAGCGCACGGCCTGGCCGACATCGCCGGTTGGGTGGCCTACGGCGCGTCGCCCCGCGCCACCCTGGGGATCGTGGCCGCCGCCCGCGCGATCGCCCTGATCCGGGGCCGCGACTACGTGCTGCCGCAGGAC
>NZ_JAHKRK010000489.1 GCF_019396355.1 Pseudonocardia nigra | reverse complement strand
GCATCTCGGCGGCGAACGCCTCCAGCCGCGGCCTGACCTGGTCCATTTCCTCCGGCGTCACAGCTCAGAACAAGATCACACGACGAGCCGGATCAGCGGGAACGACACACGTAACAAAGTACTACTAGGCAGAGTGCGTTAGCGCAGGTCACCGGAGGTCGAGGTCGGCCCGGAACTCGTTGCCGAAAACTACGGCCCGAAACCGATGGCCTCCGTCGTTTCTGATACTGCACCGGCTACGGTCCAGGCTGTGACCTTGGTCGGCTACGCCCGCGTCTCGACCCTTAAGCAGGATCCGGCCCTGCAGCACGATGGACTGACCGCCGCGGGTGCGTTGCGGATCTTCACCGACTTCGCGTCGGGCGCCACCGCCGCCCGCCCGCAGCTGACCGCCTGCCTGGACTACGTGCGGGCGGGGGACACCCTGGCGGTGTGGCGGATCGACCGGCTCGGTCGCTCGGTCGCGGACCTGACCGCGATCGTCAACCAGCTGGGGGAGCGGGGCATCCAGTTCCGGTCGCTGACCGAGGCGATCGACACCACCACCGTCGGCGGGAGAGCTGGTCTTCCACGTCTTCGCGGCGGTCGCGCAGATGGAGCGCCGGTTGATCGCCGAGCGCACCCGCGCCGGCCTGCAAGCGGCCCGGGCCCGCGGCCGGGTCGGCGGCCGCCCCACCGTCATGACCCCAGATCGGATCGTGATCGCCCAGGAGATGCGGGCGCACGGTAAGACGCTCAATGAGATCGCGGCCACGCTCGGCGTCGGGCGCTCCTCGTTGGTCCGTGCTCTGGCCGGCGCGGTTGTGGCTGAGGGGCCAGCGGATGAAGAGACGCCGCGAATTTGACGCGGCACCTGAGCGGCCGGATGCGGACCGAGGCGTCTGCACTACTACACAATGAGGGATTTGGCGAGCCTCCCAGATTCCGGACACCGGACCCAATAAGGTCCGCCCGGAATGGAGGGTGATCAATGCCGGAACGACGCAGGAAGTTCAGTCCGGAGTTCAAGGACGAGGCCGTGAAGATGGTGACCGAGTCGTCTCGTCCGATCGCCGAGGTTGCTCGCGAGATCCAGGTGAACGAGGGCACCCTCGGGAACTGGGTGAACAAGTACCGGGTCGAGCACG
>NZ_JAHKRK010000488.1 GCF_019396355.1 Pseudonocardia nigra | reverse complement strand
CCCTCCGGAGACACCCCCTCCGACCCGTCGTGCGCCACCCGGCGATCATCCCCAGAGGCGACCACCAGACGACACACCTCGACCGGCGTGTCGGCGCCAAGATCAACCTAACGCAAGGCCATTGGCCGCGGTGCCACGCCAGGGGCAGCTTGGGGTATTTCCGGTGGAACCTCCACCGTGGTGATTGCGAGACTAATCGGATGAGCTGGGACGAGGCGCTCGCTGACGATTACGAGACGTGGTCGGCTCACAGCACGCGGCCCGCTGCCGTGTGTCGCTGCCGTGTTCATGGAGGCCACGCGCCACCCGCCGGCCAGCCGGAGGTTTCGTAGGGCCGCCAGGGAAAGATCAAGTTGGAAAGTGATCAGTGTTGGGCTGAGTGATGCGGGCACGGACGACGAACATCTCGTGACCGTCACGCCCTCGTGATGCGCCACTGCTGCTCGCGGTCCCCGGTGGCGGCCGAGCCGTCGGCGTGCTCGACCAGCCGATGTGATGGTGGCATCGCGGCCTGGCGCTGTGGGAGGACGATTCTGCTCCTGGACCCATCGGATGTCACGGACGCGGTCGGCCAGGTGATCGCCATCAGCGGAGCATGGCAGGCTCATCCCCCATGATCGACGAATTCGCGAAAGAGTACCTCCACGACGACCTGCGCTGGATACGCGATGCGATGCTCTGGAAGCTCGACGGGCTTTCCGAATACGACATCCGCCGCCCCCTGACCGCCACCGGAACCAACCTCCTCGGCCTGATCAAGCACCTATCGACCTCGGAGGCCAGGTACTTCGGCGAGGTCTTCGACCGGCCGTTCCCCGAACCCCTGCCCCCCCTGCGGGACGACGCCACCGACATGTGGGCCACCGAGCACGAGACACGCACGGAGATCATCGACCGATACCGACGCGTGTGGGAACACTCCGATGCGACGATCAGCGCCCTCGACATCGACGCGCCCGGCCACGTGCCATGGTGGCCGCGCCCTAACGTGAAACTGTTCAATATCCGGGTCTTCGAAGTTAACCGGGCTTGGCTGGTCGGAGGGCCGCTCGGATGCTCGCGCAGCGTGATCGTAGGCGTTGGTTGATGGGGTTGCGGAACCCGAAGGCATTGCGGGCTTCGAGCTTGATCAG
>NZ_JAHKRK010000487.1 GCF_019396355.1 Pseudonocardia nigra | reverse complement strand
CCCTGCCGCACAGCTCCGGCGCCGTGGAAGGTTCAGTGAACCGGATCAAGATGATCAAGCGACAGATGTACGGCAGGGCCGGCTTCAACCTGCTCCGCAAACGAGTCCTACTCGCACGCTGACCCCCCAAGCGCCGCCGGGGGTCGAGACGATCACGAAACGTGGGCCAGATCCAGATCCAGTTCAGAGTGCTACAGCCATCCTCGTGGAGCTGTGCGTTTGCCTTCTTCGCCTGCTTCCCGCCGAGGTTGCGCGGCTGCTTGTCCCGGGCCCGTGGTCACGCCCGCCTCGCTAGGCTTCTGCCCCTCGGCCCGAGCCTGCTTGGCCTTGGCGCGCCGCTCGCCCGGGTCACCTTTGCGTATCACTCGGAGCCCTCCTTGCCGTGCCGTTCACTCGTGAACCTGGGTAATCCGCGAATCCGCCGGTTACCCCTGCCAGCTCGGGCTCATGTGGGCAGGAGCCGGCGCAGAGGACGGCCACGGGTTCTGAGCAGTGGAGGCAGCTGCGGCGGACGCCTCCTCGTGGACGCAGCCGGAGCCAGGCGCGCTGTCCTGCGTCGGTTCGTTCAGGGACTTCGCCAGCAGGTCTCGGAGCGTCGCATGCTCGTATCGGCTCAATCGCGCTGTTGGCGCCGCGTACGTGGCTGCCTCGACCAGCTCGCGACGGACTCGACGGCCCTCGGGTGTGAGCGCGACGAGCTTGACGCGGCGATTACCCACGACGGCGGTGCGGCGGGCGAGGCCGCGCCGTTCGAGCTTGTCGACGAGCAAAGTCACTGTCGAGGGGTCGCAGCGCAGGGAGACTGCGAGCGAGCGCATCGACGGCGCGGCCCGATCGGGGTCGAGCTGCCACAGTGCGTTGGCCAGAACGGGTGTGAGTTCCAGGTCGATCAGCCAGGCCGCGATGGCGGCACTGGTGCGGCTGGCTGCGGTCAGCAGGAGGTCGACCACATCATAGGTCAGCTCATCGGGCTGGGTGGCTGCCGAAAACGCCACCTCGTCGTGGCCGCTCATCCGGGGTTCCGCAGCTGACCATTCGTCTAGACACGGAAAGTGGTACTTGACCTGCGGATACAGCTGATGGCCGCCCGGTGCCCGTGTGTCCAGGCGGAACTATCTCTGCAGGTCACAGCCACGGCGA
>NZ_JAHKRK010000486.1 GCF_019396355.1 Pseudonocardia nigra | reverse complement strand
GACCCGCACCGGCGCGAGATGGATGTAACCGACCGACGAATCGGTGTGGGCGTGGCCGAGCAATGCCTGGATCACCGCCAGGTCGACCCCGGCCTCGGCCAGCGCGGTGCCGAACGAGTGCCGCAGCGCGTGCGGATGCCCGGCCGGCACCCCGGCCCGGTCGCGGTGATAGCGGAAGATCGTGCGCAGCCCGGCCGGGGTCAGCGGCTGGCCGCGGTTGCGGCCCTTGGCCACCACGAACAGCGTGCTCGCCTCGGTGTCCGGGCGTTCGGCCAGCAGGTAGGTCTGGATCCAGCCGGCGACCTGGGCGTCGACCGGGACCCGGCGTTCCCGCCCGCCCTTGCCGGCCACCCGGGCCCAGCCCCGGGCGATGTCCACATCGGCCACGGTCAGGGCGAGGACCTCGGCCGAGCGCAGACCGGAGAACAGCATCAGCCCGGCGATCGCCCGGTCCCGCCAGGAGCGCAGGCTGCCCAGCAGCGCGTTGGCCTCGCCGGCGTCCAGGGCGCGCGGCAGCCGTCGGGGCTGGCGCACCCGCAGCGCCGAGCGGGGCTGCGGTCGGGCCAGATGCCCCAGCAGCCCGTCCCGCTGACCGGGTGCGGCCCGGCGGGCCGCCGGCCCGCGCGGCATCGGGTTCGGCGCGCTCGGATCGCGCATCGCCCGGAACGCGAACAACCCGCCCACGGCGGCCAACCGCCGGTTCACCGTCGCCGCCGCCAACCCCTCCTCCCGGCCGCCGCCCGACGACCCGGCATCCGCGCTCGACGGGCCGCTCGACGGGCCGGTGCTCCGGCAGGAGGCCAGAAACCGCAGCAGCATCTCGGGGTCGACCTGATCCAGTCGCCGGTCCTGCCCGGCCAGCCAGCGCAGGAACGCCAGCAGGTCGAACGCGTAACCGCGCCGGGTGCCTGGCGCGTAATGCCGGTCGCCGAGATACCCGAGGTAGTCGTTGACCAGCCGCAGATCCTCGCTCTCCGGGCCGGCCACCACCCAGCCCTCGTCCCGCCGCTCGACCCGCAACCCGGTCACCGCCGTCATGAGACGGGTATCAACCACCATGCCCGGTGTCGGGGCAAGCACCCCGACCATCACGGCGTGTCGCGCCCGAGCCGGGTTCGATTAGCCGGTAAAAGGAGACACCACC
>NZ_JAHKRK010000485.1 GCF_019396355.1 Pseudonocardia nigra | reverse complement strand
CTAGGTGGCTGGTGTCTTTCGCGTGGCGGTCGCCCTGCTGGGCGGCGCGCCGCGGGAGGATCTCGGGGTGACGTTGGGGCGCGCTGATCGTCAGGTCGATCTGTTCGACGACGCGGCCGGGTTCTGCGAGGAGTCGCTGCCGGAGAACTCGATCTACCGGTTCCTGGCCCGGGAGCGCGACCGGTTGTTCCCGGACGAGTTGTTCGCGGATCTGTTCACCGATCGGGGGCGGCGCTCGGTGCCGCCGTCGGTGGTGGCCACGGTGATGGTGTTGCAGCGGCTGGAGGGGCTCTCGGATCGGGAGTCGGTCGACCGGTACGCCTTCGACGTGCGCTGGCGCTACGCGGCCGGGGTCGGTGGCTACGGCGGGGGCGGGTGGGGCCGGTTCGCGCACACCGTGTTGGTGGACATGCGTGAGCGGTTGCGCCGCTCGCAGCGCCCGAACCGGATCTTCGAGGTGGGGCTGGAGGCGGCGGCCGCGGCGGGGCTGGTGGGGCGGCGACGGGTGCTGGACTCGACGCCGTTGTATGACGCGGTGGCCACGATGGACACCGTGACGTTGATCCGCTCGGCGCTGCGTGGGTTGCTGGCCGCCGCCGTGGCCGCCGACGCGGACCTGGCAGCCGAGTTGCGCGCGGCGCTGACAAGCGGCGACGACTACCGCGAGCGGGGCAAGCCGCGGATCGACTGGGACGACTCGGTCGCCCGCGAGGAGTTGGTCGATTCTCGGGGCCGGGACGGGTTCGCGGTGCTTGCGCTGCTCGACGGACGCGCGCTCGACGAGCCGGTCGAGCAGGCCGCGGCGCTGCTGGCCACGGTGCTGGGCCAGGACCTGACCAGCGGGGAGGACGGGGGGTTCCGCATCGCCCGGCGGGTCGCGAAGGATCGGGTGATCTCCACCGTGGACCCCGACACCCGGCACGGGCACAAGACCTCCGCGCGCGGGTTCGACGGCTACAAGGGCCACGCCGGCATCGACCCCGACTCGGAGATCATCACCGCCACCACGGTCACCCCGGGCAACGCCGGCGATGCCAGCGTCGCCGCCGACCTCATCGCCGACCTCCTCGCCGACAGCAGGGATCAGGCCGAGCCCGAGCAGGCCGAGCCCGAGCAGGCCGAGCCCGAGCAGGCCGAGCCCGAG
>NZ_JAHKRK010000484.1 GCF_019396355.1 Pseudonocardia nigra | reverse complement strand
GTGAACACGCTCGGCGCATCGAACCGGACCGGACACCACCAGTCGATGGAACCATGCGGTGACACCAGGGCAGCACCCTGGCAATCCCCGAGCAGGGCGTAGTCGGCGATCGACGTCATCGACGCCTAGTTACCCCCCATTCCCGTCGGGCACACCGCCGCGTGGGCACAACTGGCACAAGCGTGGCCCGCGGCCCGGCCGACACCGGTCGGTGATCGCGGTCCGGGACCCGGGCGCGACGAGCCCTCGCGACGGCGCGAAACGAACGGCGCGCCGAGCATGCCGCCCCAGCCGGAAAACCTTCCCAGAAACCGCTACGCCGCCAGCTGGGGAAGACGATCAAGGTTCACCGAGCCGACGCCGACGATGATGAGCGCTAACCTAGCCGCGAGCACACTATGCGGACGGCGACCCGCTGTGGACAACTCCGCCGGATCTGTGGATGAACCCAGGTGATGGTGCAATGGCCCAGGCACGATACGGGGTATGCCGCACCACACCAGGGCCCCCGAATCGTCTCGACCGCCGACGGTGGTCGAGCTGCTCGAGCGAGTCGCCGCGGAACGGGGCCTCGACTTCGAACCGCCGCCCGAGATGATGGTCGAGGCGCTACCCGCGCTGACCCAGATCGTTGAACGCCTGACGGACCGCTGCCGCGACGTGCAGGAGCGGCGCTGGCTCGCCGCAGCGCTGGCCACGCTCTCCCACCACGTACAAGCCAGCACGCTCCGCGAGCTGCCCATGGGTAGAGGGTTGGACGACATGCCCCAGGGCGTCGGGAAGTAGGCGAACCAGACTGGGATAGAGGCCGGTGGCGTACTGCGTGCCATCAAACGTGGTGCGAAGTACCGTTGCGGGGTGCGCCCCCGGGCATCTCGTGATGTCGCCGCCGTGACTGTTGGTGCTGGTAGAGGCCCTGGACGGCACCGATGGACGACCTTGTAAGCGGCTTGTCGTCCGCTCAGCTCCGGTGCTGTCTTTCTCGATCATCCAATGTGGACTCGATGTATCATGATGACGGCGGAACTCAGTCCCGGGTTCCGCAGCTGATGGCCGGCTCTGGACACGCACAACGGCGTAACCGCAGCTCAGCGGCGTGCCGGTCGTCCGAAGCCGGTGAAACTCATGGACACACGTTCGATCTACGTTCGAACGGCTG
>NZ_JAHKRK010000050.1 GCF_019396355.1 Pseudonocardia nigra | reverse complement strand
CGATCCCTGACCCCGACGCCTCACCCCGGCGCGCCCACAAGCAGGCCGAGAAGCAGCAGAAGAACAAGAAGAAAGATCAAGAACGAGATTGGGGGTTGACCGGCCCCGCTCCTTCAGGGATGACACTTGTCCGCGGGTTCGGCGTCACGGTGGGCAGAGCGTGCCCGCCTGCGGCACGACGCCGTCGACCAGCATCGCGTCCACGGCGGCGCGGACGCACGGCGTGCGGGGATAGGCTCCGGTACTGGCTCCCTGCCAGTTCAGGAAGACGCCCGGGGCGATCGACTCGGCGGCGCGGCGGGACCCGTCCAGCGGGTTGGCCGGGTCGGCCGCGGTCCCGATGACGAGGATCGGGGGCGCGCCCTCCGCCCGCCCGGCAGCCGGCGCCGGCCCCCCGGTCGGCCACGGTGCGCACGCCAGCAGCCGCATCGCGAACGTCCCACCGAAGAGCGGGTAGGACGTCCGCCAGCTGGTCGCGAGGTCGGCGACCTCGCCCGGGGCCATCCGGCGGCGCGTGTCGTTGCAGGTGGTGGCGAGCATCGCGTCGAACCGGCCGCGCGGACCCGTCACCGGGTCGAGCACGGCGAGCAGCGGGCCGGGGTCACCGGTCCCCGCGGCGGCGAGCGCGGCGGCGAGCGCGGGCCAGCCCCGTGGCTCCCCGAGCCCGATCAGCAGGGCGGTGACGGTGGCGCCCGCGGTGAGCCTGCGCCCGTCCACGGCCGCCAGCGGCTGGGTCCGCAGCCGGTCGACCAGCGCGGTGACGGTGGCCCGCGGGTCGGCGCCGAGCGCACAGTCCGGCTGCCCCGTGCACGCGAGCGCGAACGCCGTGAACGCGGCCTCGGCGGCCGCCGCCTGCGTCTGAGCGAGGTCGGGCTGGTCGAGCGTGGGGTGCGGGGGCCCGTCGAGCACCAGGCGCCCGACGGCCCGGGGCGCGGTGCGGGCCCAGACGGCCAGCGCGCCGGCCCCGTCGCCCGTCCCCACCGCAGAGAGCTGGTCGACGCCCAGCGCTGCGCGCAGCAGCTCGACGTCGGCGGCCGTGGCCGCGGTGCGGTAGCCGGTGAGCCCGCCGTCGAGCGCGAGGTTGCACTCCTGGACGACCGCGCGGGCCTCCTCGAGCAGCGCGGCGAGGGCGGGGGCGGTCGCGGCTCCGGTGCCCGCGTCCACGAGCGCGGCGCGGGCGGTGTCCGGGGCGCAGTCCAGGACGTCCAGGCCGGAGCCGCGACGGTCCAGCCCGACGAGGGTGAAGCGCTCCAGCAGCGCCGGTGACACCTGCCCGGCGACGATCGCGGCGTGCCGGGCCGACGGCTCCTGTGCGGTGTCGCCGAGCACCAGCAGCGGCGGCCGGTCCTCGGGGGCGTCGGCCAGGCCGACGCGCAGCACGCCGAGCGTCACCCCTCCCATGCCGGACTGGTCCGGGTCGGCGGGCACCGTGATCTCACCGCAGTCCATGCGCAGCTGCCGGTCCGCCGGGATCGGGGTGGGCAGCGTGACGAGGGTGTCCTCGGTGCACTCGTAGAACGGGATCGCCGCCCGCTGCTCCTGCGGCTCGGGCAGCATCTCGGCCTCGTCCGGCGCGAGCGTGGGGCCGGCCGCCGGGGGCATGCTCTCGCCGCGCACCGCCACCGGTGGCCGCTGGGAGGGGCCGACGGTGCAGCCCGCCACCAGCGCGACGAGGCACCCCAGGACGACTGCCACCGCGCGGTGCGGTGCTCGTGCCACGTGCCCTCCCGGTCCTGCTGGTCGGGTACACGGTGCCGCACTGGCGGTGTGGGGACGGTGAACGGGAACCCAGCCGGCCGAGCACGCCGGCAGATGCCGGCAAGGTGGCGATACTGTCACTGGACGGCAGTATCGCCACCTTGCTGCCATTCGGGGCCGGGGGTGCCGCCTTCCGCCCACGATCCACGGACTACGCCACGCGGGGCGGTGCGCTGCCCGAGTCGAGCTCCAGCCGCACCGCCACGGGCAGTGCGGCGAGCCCAAGCGAGTCGCGGGCGGGGCCGAGGACCTCGTCGTTCAGGCGATCGAGGACGTCCCGGACGTCGGCGTCGTCGGCGAGCCACAGGGTGATGCGCAGGGCCGGGGCGGTGTCGCCGCCCACCATGCGGGCGCGCGCCCGGCCGACCCCGGCGAGGCCCTGGGCCTGGCTGCCGACCGCCTCGGCGACGGCGTGCGAGCTCACGACGATCGCGGTGTCCTGGCCGCCGTCGAGCACGACGTCGGGCCTGCGTTCCGGGCGCAGCGACCGGGCGGCCCAGACCAGGCCGAGCACGAGCAGCAGCACGCCCACGACGACGGCCACGACGCGCGCGACGAGGGGCTGGGCGCGCAGCGCGTCGACGATCACCGGGTCCAGCAGGGGACGGCCGGCCCGGCCGGCGCCGAACACGCCGTAGGACAGCAGGGCGACCAGAACGCCCGCGGCGAGCAGGATCAGCCCGATCAGGGTCGTGAGCGACCGGTCGCGGGCCGCGGAGCGGGCGATCGCGGCGCGGGCCCGCCTGCGCAGCGTCGCGGGCCGCGGTGCCGGCTCCACGGGGGCAGGCGGCTCGGGTCCGATCGGGGTGGTCTTCTCGAGGTCGACCGGTCCGGGCATCATCGGGG
Organism: Pseudonocardia nigra; assembly: GCF_019396355.1. Lineage (GTDB taxonomy): Bacteria > Actinomycetota > Actinomycetes > Mycobacteriales > Pseudonocardiaceae > Pseudonocardia > Pseudonocardia nigra. The sequence continues at coordinate 37,049 of NZ_JAHKRK010000050.1, read as the reverse complement.
TCCCTTCCGCTCCTGCACCGACACCGCGACGCGGGGGCGTCGGTGCAGCGGGAGCTGGTCGATCAGCTCGGTCACCTCGGTGCGGACCGCGTCCCGCAGGTCGGGGGTGGCGGCGCCCCAGCTCTGTGCGGACACGGCGACCCGGTGCCGGGACGCGGTGACCGACGCCGCGGCCACGTCGTCGGTGGCGCGCACGCGCCTGCCGACGAGCCGGGCGAGCACGCGGGGCGTGGTGGTCACGGTGACCTCCGGGACCGGCCCGTCGAGCGTGATGTCGGAGCGCCGGGCCATGACGCCGAGCAGGACGAGCAGGAGCCCGACGACGGCCACGCCGATCGCGATGGCGGGCACCGGGCTCTGCGCCCAGGTCACGTCCTCGAGCACCGCGCGCCAGTCGCGCCACGGCACGACCACGCCGGTGGCGGCGTCCGGGCGCACCCACGCGGCGACGACCTCGATCACGACGAGGACGCCCACGGCGGCGAGTGCGAGGCCGAGCAGCGGGGCGAGCACCCGCAGCAGCACGCGCATGTCGTTCCTCCTGGGCTTCTGGGGCGGCCTCCCGCCGGGCGGGGAGGTCGTCAGCGGGTTCGGGCGGCGCCCGTGGGGGCGCCGCGCAGCCCGGCGACGGTGACGGTGAGGGCGCGGACCCGGTGACCGGCGAGCCGCTGCAGCTCGTCGCCCACCTTCGCGCGCACCGCGGCGACGACGGACCGGACCGGGGCGGGGTACTGCAGGGTGAGCTCCAGGCGCACGTCGACGGCGCGGGCGTCACCCGACCCGGTGATGATCTTCGCGCTGGCGCCGGTCTCGCCCACGTCGATCCCCGCGAGCCGCCGTTCGTGGCGCAGCGTGCCCTGCACCTGGTCCGCGGCGTGCTCGACGATCTTGCGGAGGACGGACGGGTGGATCTCGAGCCGGCCGCGGTCCTCCACCGCGACCCCGTTTTCGCTCACCGGTCCCGACCCCGTCCGAGCACGGCGTTGATGTCGAGCTGACCGTCCAGGACCCGGCCGACGACGAGGCCGATCGCGCCCACGATCAGCACGATCAGGAAGGCGTCGAAGCCGCCGAAGGCCCCGGCGAGGCCGAGGATCAGGCCGGCGAACAGACCGGTCTGCGTGCCGTTCATCTGGTTCTCCTCACGCTGGTGGGTGCGCTCAGGTTCCCGGGAGCACCGTTGCCGGGGTCACTCCACGCGGCGCCGCCTGCGGCGGTGCCAGGTCCGGATCAGGGCGACGCCCACGCGCACCGGCAGCGACATCGGCGGCACCACCTCGACGGGGGCGTCGTAGCGCGCGTCGTCGGGGTGGTCGGCGTTCGCCTCGGCGAGGGACCGGAACCGGGCCAGGCCGGCGACGAAGACGTCCGGGTCGCCGCCCCGGTCCGGGTGGTTCTCGCGGACGAACGCGCGGTAGGCCGCCCGCTCCCGGGCGCGCATCGCCGCGGCGCGGTCCTCGTCGCTCACTCCGTTTCCCCGTGGAGTGCGACGTCGGCGACGGTGATGTCGACCGCCGCCCCGCCGCACATCCCGGAGACCTCCCGCCGCAGGCTGCGCACCACGTCGGGGATGGGCCGGTCGAGGTAGAGCACCACGCCCACCTCGACCGGCTCGTCGCCCTCGCCGACGCGCACCCCGGTGAGCCGCCGCCCGGGGAGGTAGGTGGCGACCGCGCCGAACATGCCGCCGTCCAGCCGTGCGACCGCGGGATGGGCGGTCACGGTGGCCGCGATGCGCTCGGCGAGCGCGGCCGGGTCGGCGGAACCGGTGGACGCCTGCACCTGGTCGTCCTTCCTCATCGGAGCAGCGGCGGCGGGACCGGGGTCACTCGACCCGTGCGGTCGGGGCCGGAGGCTGCTCGTCACCGTTGTCGGTGTCGGGCAGGTGGATGTCGTTGACGGCGATGTTGACCTCGATGACCTCGAGGCCCGTCATCCGCTCCACCGCGTTGATCACGTTGCGGCGCACGGCGCGGGCGAGCTCGACGATCGAGGCGCCGTACTCCACGACGATGTCGAGGTCGACCGCCGCCTGCTTCTCACCCACCTCGACCTGCACGCCCGCGATGTTCGCCGCGCCCGTGCTGCCACCGCCCGGGATGCGCTCGCGGATCGCGCCGAACGCCCGGGAGACGCCGCCGCCCATCGAGTACACGCCCGAGATCTCGCGGGCCGCGATGCCGGCGATCTTCTGGACGACGGACGCCGCGATCGTGGTCTTGCCCTGCGAGGTGTCGTCGGCGAGCCGGGCCGGTGAGGAGGACGTGGTCGAGGGGGCCTTCGTCGTGGCGGTCGCCGTGTTCTCGCTCATCGCGCGCTCCTTTGTCATGTCGCTCTGCATGGTCGTCAGTACGACGCTGGCACCCGGGGTGCCCTCCCGGGAAGTCACACGATCGGAGTAGCTCGCCGGTACCGCAGCACGAGCGTCCCCTCCTCGTGCAGCGCTCCGACCAGCTGCAACGGACGTGGGTGCGTGCCCTCGGGTCCGACGGCGATCCGGCCTGCGGTCCCGCCGGTGAGCAGCGGGGTCACCGTCAGGCAGAGCTCGTCCACGGCGTCGGCGGCCACGAGCTCGCCGAGCAGTGTGGGACCGCCCTCGCACAGCACGCGGTGCAGGCCGCGCCGGGCCAGCTCGCCCAGTACGAGGTCGGGGGTGAGGCGTTCGAGCACGACGACCTCGCCGCCCGCCTCGGCGATCCGCTCGCGGCGCTGTGCCGGGGCGCTGTCGAGGGTGAGGACGATCGGCGGCACCGCGGTGTCGGTGAACAGCCTGCTGCCCGGGTCCAGGTCGGCCGAGCCGGTGACCACCGCGATCGCGGGCGGCAGGTCGCGGCCGCGGGTGGGCCGCCGGGCGCCCCGGTAGTCCTCGGCACGCACGGTCCCCGCGCCGACGAGCACCACGTCGGCCAGCTCGCGCAGGAGCACGAACACCCGGTGGTCGGCGGGGGAGCCGAGCCCGCCGGAGCGGCCGTCGACCGACACGGCGCCGTCCACGCTCGCCACGAAGTTGACGCGCACCCAGGGGGCGGTGAGCCCGTCGGGGTAGGCGTAGTGCGCGGCGAGCGCGGCATCGTCGAGGGGTCCGTCGAGCGGCTCGTCGGACCGGCCACCGGTCCCGGTGTCGGCGGGCGGCAGCAGGCGGTGCATCCCACCATCCCAACACGTGACGCAGATCCCGACCGGGCGACGCGGCGGAACCGCCGCCCACGTTGGTTCCTAGGGCAGCCTCACCTATGGTGAGCGAAGCCCTTTCAGCAACGCCCGTTCGAGCACGCCCGACGCGACCCCGGAGGATCGTTGGTGACGAAGACTCCGGTGGTCGCCGCGCAGCCGGCCCCCGCACCGCCGGCCGGACGCCCGCTGCGGGCGCGCCGGCTGCTCGGGCTCGCGCTGCTGGTGGTCGTGCTTGCCGGCTGCTGCCTGGCCAGCATCGCCGTCGGCGCGAAGGCGATCCCGCTCGGCACGGTCTGGGACGCGCTGATCGCGCCCACCGGCACCGAGGACGACATCGTCGTGCGGGCGCTGCGGCTGCCGCGCACGCTCCTGGGCGTGCTGGTGGGCGCCGCACTCGGCATGGCGGGTGCGCTGATCCAGGGCCACACCCGCAACCCGCTGGCCGATCCCGGGCTGCTGGGCGTCAACGCCGGTGCGGGGTTCCTCGTGGTCATCGGGATCTACGTCTTCGGCGTCACCAGCCTCTACGGCTACATCTGGTTCGCCTTCGTGGGTGCGCTCGGGGCCAGCGCCGCGGTGTTCGTGCTCGGCTCGGTCGGGCGCGGCGGGCCCACCCCGGTGGCGCTCGCGCTGGCCGGCACGGCGGTCACGGCGCTGCTGCTGGCGCTCACGTCCGCGATCATCCTCATCGACGTCCAGACGCTCGATGCGTACCGCTTCTGGGCCGTCGGCTCGCTCGCCGGGCGCGACGCCGAGATCGCGGGCCAGGTGGTGTGGTTCCTGCTGGTGGGGGCGGCGATCGGGCTCGCCGGCTCGCCTGCGTTGAACGCGCTGGCCCTCGGCGACGACGTCGCCCGCTCGCTCGGGCACTCCGTCCTGCGCACGCGGGTGCTCGGCATCGTCGCGATCACCCTGCTCGCCGGCGGGGCCACGGCCGCGTGCGGCCCGATCGCGTTCGTCGGACTCGTGGTGCCCCACATCGTGCGTGCGTTCACCGGGCCCGACTACCGCTGGCTGCTGCCGGCGTCGGCCCTCGCGGGTGCCGTGCTGCTGCTGCTGGCCGACATCATCGGCCGCGTGGTCGTGCGCCCGGGTGAGCTGCAGGTCGGGATCGTGCTGGCGCTGGTCGGCGGGCCGTTCTTCGTGTGGCTGGTGCGCAGGCGGAAGATGGTGGCGATCTGATGGCCGTCCTCGACAAGCCGGCGTCGCCGCGTCGCCCGCCGATGCGCGTGGCGGGCCGCCCGGCGCTGCGGCTCGGGCGGTTCTCGGTCGTGTGGCGGCCGCGCTCGGTACTCGTACTGGCGATCGGCACCGCGGTGCTGGTGCTCGCGATGGCGGTCAACATCGGCCGCGGCGAGTTCCCGATCAGCGTCGGCGAGGTGCTCGCGGTGCTCCTCGGCGGCGGCGAGCAGGCCCAGCAGTTCATCATCCTGGAGCTGCGGCTGCCCCGGTCGCTCACCGGCGCGCTCGTCGGGGCCGCGCTCGCCGTCGCGGGGGCGATCACCCAGTCGATCGCCCGCAACCCGCTGGCGAGCCCCGACCTCATCGGCTTCACCGCGGGCGCCAGCGCCGCCGCCGTGTTCGTGATCGTGCTCGGCGGCGGGTTCGGCACCGTCGGGGCGGTCTTCGCCGCGGCCGGGCTGCCGGTCGCCGCGCTGGTCGGCGGACTGGTCACCGCCACCGCGATCTACCTGCTGGCCTGGCGGCGCGGGGTGCAGGGCTTCCGGCTGGTGCTGGTCGGCATCGGCATCCACGCGATGCTGATCGCGGTCGTGCACTGGCTGCTCGTGGTGGCCGAGGTGTTCGAGGCCGCCCGCGCCTACGTCTGGCTCAACGGCAGCCTCAACGCCCGCGGCTGGGAGCACGTCGTACCGGTGGCGGTGGCGCTCGCGGTCCTGGTGCCCGCCGCGCTCCTGCTCGCCCACGTGCTGGGCGGCCTGCAGTTCGGCGACGACACCGCACGCGGGCTGGGCATTCCGGTCGACCGCGCGCGCACCGGTCTGCTGTTCGTGGCCGTCGGGCTGGCCTCGGTCGCCACGGCGGCCGCGGGCCCGATCGCGTTCGTGGCGCTGGTGGCGCCCCAGATCGCCCTGCGGCTGGTCGGGTCGGCCCGGCCCCCGATCGCCGCGTCACTGGTGATCGGGGCTTCCCTCACCGTCGTCGCCGACCTCATCGCCCGTAGCGCGTTCGGGGCCACCGAGCTGCCCGTCGGGATCGTCACGGCGGTGCTCGGTGCGCCGTACCTGCTGTTCCTGCTCGCCCGTCACGGCCGGAGGGCCCGCGCATGACCCAGACCGACGTGGAGACCGCCGTGCCGGCCCAGGAAGCCCCGACCGTCCGGCTGCGCGCCGAGGAGGTGCGGCTGGGCTACGGCGAGCGCACCGTGGTCGACGGGCTGGACCTCGACGTCGTCGCGGGCACGATCACCGCCGTCATCGGCCCGAACGGGTGCGGTAAGTCCACCTTGTTGCGGGCGCTGGGCCGGCTGCTCAAGCCCTCCGGCGGCCAGGTGCTGCTCGACGGCAAGCGGATCGACCGGATCCCCACCCGCGAGGTCGCGAAGGTGCTCGGGCTGCTGCCCCAGGCGCCGACAGCGCCGGAAGGCCTTACCGTGGGCGACCTGGTGGCCCGCGGCAGGCACCCGCACCAGGCCTGGTACCGGCAGTGGTCGGCCGACGACGAGGACGCCGTCGCGCAGGCGCTGGAGTGGACCGGGATCTCCGACCTCGCCGAGCGCCCCGTCGACGAGCTGTCCGGCGGGCAGCGCCAGCGCGCCTGGATCTCCATGGCGCTCGCCCAGGGCACCGACCTGCTCCTGCTCGACGAGCCCACCACGTTCCTCGACCTGGCCCACCAGGTCGACGTCCTGGAGCTCGTCCGGCGACTGCACTCCGAGGCCGGCCGCACGGTCGTCATGGTGCTGCACGACCTCAACCTCGCGGCCCGCTACGCCGACCGGCTGGTCGCGATGCGCGAGGGCAGCATCGTCGCGGCGGGGGAGCCGGCCGAGGTGATCACCGAGCCACTGCTCGCCGAGGTGTTCGGGCTCGCGGCGCGCGTGATCCCGGACCCGGTGGCCGGCACGCCGCTCGTCGTCCCGATCGGGGGGCACTCCAGGACGTCCTGAGACCTGGCCGGTGTCGCATGTCACCATGTCCCCGCCGATGGCCTGCGACGACGTGAGAGGTGGCCTGCTGTGGACGTGTTCGACCACGAGGGGCCCTGGACCGAGGACGCCTACCTCGCACTGGCCCACGACGGCCGCGTCGAGGTGGTGGACGGCACCCTGCTCGTCGGGCCGCACGTCACCGAACGGCGGGCCGCTGTCGTGGACCGGGTGCGGAAGGCCGTGGCGGCCGCGCTCCCCGAGGGCCTGCGCGTCGTCGGCCCGGTGCCGCTGCGCCTCGGACCGGACTGCGTGCTGGTGCCCGACCTGGTCGTCACGGCGGCGGGGGAGGACCTCACCGGGGACACCCCGGAGGACTCGGCCGCCCGGGTGCTCGACGGCACCGCGGCGCTGATGGTGATCGAGGTCGTCGGCCGCGACCACGGGGCCGCCGACCGCATGTTCAAACCGCAGCTCTACGCCCGCAGCCGCATCCCGTACTCGCTGCTGATCGACCACGACGTCCCGTTCGCCGTCGCGGAGCTCATCATCGGCGGGCGGTACCACGAGTACGCGGAGGCGGGCGGGGACCGGCCGCTGCGCATCGAGGAACCGTTCGTGCTGGAGATCGACCTGCGCGCGGCCACTGAGGCCCAGCCGGAGGCGGGCAGCCCGGCGGCCACGGCGTAGGGCAGGCCACGGGCGAACGGCCAGGGCGTTCGCCTCGGTGTTCCCCCACGTTCCCGTCGCTCAGGGCCCCTGTCGTGACCGCGCGCCCCGCACGCGCTCGTGCAGCTCCGCGACCTCGGCGACGTCGCGGTGGTCGGCCAGCACGTCATCCAGCTCCGCCACGCGCCAGGCGTTCGACGGCACCAACCGGCCGGAGTCCGCGGCGAGCATGCCCAGGTGCGCGGCCTCGTCCGGGCGCCCGTCGCGGGCCAGGATCAGCCCCAGGTCGACGCGGGCGGTGGCCAGCCGCCGGGCCGGTCCATCCGCGTAGCGGGCGGCGACCTCGCGGGCCACGTGCTCGCCCGCGGGGTCACCGAGCCAGGCCAGCGACGTGGCGGTGTAACCGTCGAGCTTGCGCCCGTCGAACACGAAATGGTGATCACGTGGGCGGCCGCCGCACTGGTGGTCCACACCCGCCTCCGCCCGCGCTAGCCCCGCGCGCACCGTCGCGCCGTCGCCGAGCCGGGCCGCGGCGCGGGCCCGCTGGGCGGACAACTGCACTGCAGCTGACGTACCGGTCGGGGCGAGCGCCTCACCCTGGGCGGCAAGCCGGGCCGCGCGCGGCCAGTCCTGGTCGATCAGCGCGGTCCAGGTCGCGACCTCCACCGCCCACGCAACCAGCTCGGGGTGCTCGGTCTCCCGTCCCAGGGACGCCGCGGACGCGCGGGCCGCCGCCGCGCCGGCCCGCTCACCCAGGTCGACGAGCACCGTGGCGCCCAGCAACGCCAGCCACCCACCGGTGACGAGCAGGCGCCGCCGTTGAGCCAGCGTGGTGCGCCGGTCCAGCAGCGCCGACACCTCTGCGGCGCGGCGGCGCACCTGCACCAGCAGCTCGTTCGGGGGCGTGCTCGCATAGGCCCGCGCGAGCAGCTCGGCGACCTCCTCCAACGACTCCACCGCCGCGGCGCCGACGTCGGACACCTCCGCGCGGGCGGCCAGCTCCAGCAGCCCGTCGGGGACGTAGGCGGGTGGCAGGGAAGCGCCGCCGCTGTTGGCATGGGCGGGCGGATGGAAGCCGAGCACGGCGTCGGTGTCGATGCCGAGAACGGCGCGCAGCGCTGCCCGGTACTCCTCGCCGGGCCAGCGGATCGCGCCGCGCTCCAGCTTGGCCACGTAATGGGCGTCCACGGGTGCCACGCGGCCGGTGCGCCGGTAGATCTCAGCGGCCATCAGTTCGGCCAGCTCGCCACGGCTGAGCGGGTGGCCGGGCGTACGGGCCGACGGGTGCGCCCCTCGCGCGGCCCGCAGCTGTCGGTTCGGCTCCACCCAGATCCCTCCCCATGGGATCCCCGCGATCGTCCCTGCCTCCTCGGTCGAGACCGAACAACCGTAGCCGGAGTGGCTGCACTCTTGGCGTGGATCAAGCGGTGGTTCCGGCCCGGACGCCATCGGCTACCCCGCGGCGCCGAGATGCACCCACTCGTCGGCAGCCCCCGGGCCCGCACGCCGCGCGGCCGCGGGCCCGGGAGGCACCACCACGTGTAGCTTCGATCCGGCGATGACGGAGACGGCCCCCGGCGCATGTGTTCGCCGCGCGGCACCACGCTGCCAGCGCGGTTAGGGTCGGCGGGATGGGGAGCACCGCACGCGAGACTTTCCGGGTGGCCGCCGATCCCGACCTGGCCGCCCTCGACCCCCGGGGCACGCCCATCGGCCCGCAGGACAAGGCGGCGGCCGCCGAGGCCATGCGCGCCCTCGACGACAGGCTCGACGACCTGCAGGAAGCCCTCTACGCCGAGGCGACCGGCGGGGGCACCCGGTCGGTCCTGCTCGTCCTGCAGGGGATGGACACCTCCGGCAAGGGCGGGGCGATCCGGCACGTCGCCGGGCTGATGAACCCCCTCGGGCTGCAGATCGCCTCGTTCAAGAAGCCCACCCCCGAGGAGCTCGAGCAGCACTTCCTCTGGCGGATCCGCCCGCACGTCCCCGCGCCGGGGCAGATCGGGGTGTTCGACCGTTCGCACTACGAGGACGTGCTCATCGCCCGGGTCGACGACCTCGTCCCGGAGGAGGTCTGGGGCGGCCGCTACGCCGAGATCAACGCGTTCGAGGCGGACCTCGCCGCGCGCGGAGTCACGATCGTCAAGTGCATGCTGCACATCTCGCCGAAGGAGCAGGCGGAGCGGCTGCTCGCCCGGCTGGACAACCCCGGCAAGCGCTGGAAGTACAACCCGGGCGACCTGGACGCGCGGGCGAAGTGGCCCGCCTACCAGGAGGCCTACGCCGACGCGCTGCGGCACTGCGACACCGACGCCGCGCCCTGGTACGTGGTGCCGTCGGACCGCAAGTGGTACCGCAACTGGGTCGTCGCGCAGCTGCTGGCCGAGACGCTGGGGGAGATGGACCCGAAGTTCCCGCCGGCCACCATCGACGTCGACGCCGAGCGCGCCCGGCTCGCGGCGAGCGTGATCGCCTAGCGGGGGTCAGACCGCCAGCGCGTGGAGCGCCCAGAACGCGAGCGCCGCGGCCAGTGCCGCCATCGGGATCGTCAGCACCCAGGCCACCACGATGTTGCCCGCCACGCCCCAGCGCACCGCCGACAGCCGCTTCGTCGCGCCGACGCCGAGGATCGACGACGTGATCGTCTGCGTCGTGGAGATCGGTGCGGCGAAGGCGAACGCGGTGGTGTAGAGCACCGCCGACGCCGTGGCCTCGGCCGCGAAGCCGCGCGGCGGGTCGAGGTCGATGATCCGACGCCCGAGCGTGCGCATGATCCGCCAGCCGCCGGCGTAGGTGCCCGCCGACAGCGCGCCCGCGGCGAGCACGACGACCCACCACGGGACTTCGAAGCCCTGGTGGTAGCCGCCGACCACAAGCGCGAGCACGATCACGCCCATCGTCTTCTGGGCGTCCTGGAGGCCGTGGCCCAGCGCCATCGCGGCCGCGGACACCGTCTGGGCGTGGCGGAAGCCGCGGGTCAGCCGGTGCGGCCTGCGGTTGCGGAAGATCCACAGAATCGTCGTCATCAGCAGCGCGGCCAGAGCGAACCCCACCACCGGCGACACGACCATCGGGATCACGACCTTCTCGAGCACCCCGTTCCACTGCACCCCGCCCGCAGAGGCGAGCGCGGCCCCGACGAGGCCGCCGATCAGCGCGTGCGACGACGACGAGGGCAGCCCGAACCACCAGGTGATCAGGTTCCAGGTGATGGCGCCGACCAGCGCGGCCAGTACGACCACCAGGCCCGACATGCCCTGAGGCGCATCGATGATGCCGCTGCCGACGGTGGAGGCGACCTCGGTGCCGAGGAACGCCCCGATCAGGTTCATCACTGCGGCCATGGCGAGTGCGACCCGCGGCGTGAGGGCGCGGGTCGCGATCGAGGTGGCGATGGCGTTCGCCGCGTCGTGGAAGCCGTTCGTGTAGTCGAACACGAGCGCCACCACGATCACCACGATGATCGTGGCGAGTTCCACTCAGGACTCCTTCACCGCGATGCTCTCGACGGTGTTGGCCACCGTCTCGAACGCGTCGGCCGCCTGCTCGAGCGTCTCGACGACCTCCTTGACCTTCAGGACCGAGAGCACGTCGGCCGGCGGGGCGTCATCGGGCGGCGCGAGCAGGTCGCCCAGCAACGCCCGGTAGGCCACGTCGCCTTCGTCCTCCAGCGAGTTGACGTGCACCCAGTACTCGCGCAGCTCCGCCATCGTCGCCAGGTGGGGCATCGCCTCCGCGGTGGCCGCGGCAGCCCGCTGCAGCACCGCGACCTGGGTGCGCACGCCGGCGGGGAGATCGCCGAGCCGGTAGAGCACGATCCGGTCGGCGGCCTCCTCCATCAGGTCGACCACGTCGTCTAGGGACGAGGTGAGGCGGTAGATGTCCTCCCGGTCGAACGGCGTCACGAACGTGGAGTTGAGCTTGACGAGGATCTCGTGGGTCAGCGCGTCGCCCGCGTTCTCCGCGTCCTTCACCCGCTTCGCGATGATCGGCCGCTCTGCCGGCTCGGCCGCCACCAGGGCGGCAAGCTCGTCGGCGGCGCGGACGATGTTCTCAGCCGCGCGGGTGAACAGGGGGTAGAAGCCGCGTTCGTGCGGCGTCAACCTGAAGGCCATGGCGCGTTATACCCCGAACGGCCGAGTTTCAGCCGGAACCTATCCGAGGAGTGACCGCCCGATGATCTCCTTCATGATCTCGTTGGTGCCGCCGTAGATGGCCTGCACCCGGGAGTCGACGAACGCCTTCGCGATCGGGTACTCGAGCATGTAGCCGTACCCGCCGTGCAGCTGGACGCAGCGGTCCACCACGCGCTTCTGCACATCGCTGGCCCACCACTTGGCCTTGGCCGCGTCCGGCACCGACAGCGCGCCGGCGACGTGCTCGGTGATGCACCGGTCCACGAAGGCCTGCGTCACACTGACCTCGGTGTCCATCTCGGCGAGCTCGAAGCGGGTGTTCTGGAAGGTGGCGACCGGCCTGCCGAATGCCGCTCGCTCCTTCGTGTACGCCACGGTCAGCTCCAGCGCCCTCGCTGCCCCCGCCGCGCTGCCCACGGCGATCGAGAGTCGCTCCTGCGCCAGGTTCTGCATGAGGTGGATCAGGCCGCCGCCCACCTCGCCGAGCACGTTCGCGGCGGGCACGCGGACGTCGGTGAACGACAGCTCCGCAGTGTCCTGCGCCTTCATGCCGACCTTCTCCAGCCGCCTGCCGCGCTCGAAGCCCGGCATCCCGCGCTCCACCACGAGCAGGCTGAAGCCGCGGCTGCCGGCGTCCGGGTCGGTCTTCGCCACGACGATCACGAGGTCGGCCATGATCCCGTTGGTGATGAAGGTCTTCGACCCGTTGAGGATCCAGTCCCCGCCCGGCTCCTGGCGCGCGCTCGTCCGGATGCCCTGCAGGTCCGAGCCGGTGCCCGGCTCGGTCATGGCGATCGCGGTGATCGTCTCGCCCGAGCAGAAGCCGGGCAGCCAGCGCTGCTTCTGCTCGTCGGTGCACAGCCGGAGCAGGTAGGGCGCCACCACGTCGTTCTGCAGGGGGAAACCGATCCCGCTCGCCCCGGCCCGGGTGAGCTCCTCCAGCAGCACCGCGTTGTAGCGGAAGTCCGGCACGCCGCCGCCGCCGTACTCCTCGGGCACGTCCATGCCGAGCAGGCCGGCCTTGCCCGCCGCCTGCCAGACCTCGCGGCTGACCTGTCCGTCGCGCTCCCACTGGTCGTGGTGGGGCGTCACCTCGTTGGCGATGAACGTGCGCGCCAGGTCCCGGAAGGCGTCGTGCTCGGCCTCGAAGATGTCCCGCTGCATCGGCGCAGTCTCACATACTCGCGGGTAACTTCGGAACGTCCGCGCCCCCGAGGCGCTCCGGGGCGCAACCCGGTCGGTAGCGTCCGTCGCCGTGGACCTGTCGGCCGGCGTGGCGAACCTGTGGGACAAGGCCCACGGCGGTGTCGCCGACCTGCGGCGGATGCCCCGCGACCGGATCGACATGGGGACGAGCGGCACGCTGTACCGCTACCGCCCGATCCAGGGCGTCGCGCCCGCCGACGGGCCGCCGGTGCTGCTGGTCCCACCGCTCGGGGCGCCCGACTTCGCCTACGACCTGCGCCGCGGCTGCTCGCTCATCGAGCACCTGCTCCGCACCGGTCGCACCGTCCACCTCGTCGACCACGGCCCGATCTCGTTCGCCGACCGCCGCCTGGGCATGGAGCACTGGGTGGACGACGTGGTGCCGTGGGCGGCGCGGGCCGTCGCCGAGGACACCGGCGGCGGGGGCGTGCACCTGCTCGGCTGGTCGCTCGCCGGGATCTTCTGCACGCTGGCCGTCGCGGCGGCGGTCGAGGCGGGCGCGCCGCTGCCGGTGCAGACGCTGACCGTGATCGGGAGCCCGGTCGACATCTCGGCGGTCCCGCTCGTGGCGCCGCTGCGGCCGCTCGCGACGCTCGCGGGCGGCCCGCTGTCGGCCGTCTACCAGGCGGTCGGGAGCTTCCCGCCGCCGGTGGTGAGCGCGGTGTTCCACCTGACGGCCGTCGACCGGCTCGTGACGCGGCCGCTCACGCTGCTGTCGCGGTTCGACGACCGCGACTTCCTCGCCCAGGTCGAGGCCGTCGACCACCTCATGAACAACATGCACGGCTACCCGGGCCGGGTGTTCGGGCAGATCTTCCACCTGCTGCTGCGCAACAACGACCTGGCCGACGGCAAGCTCGCGCTCGGCGGGCGCTCGATCCCGCTCGCGGCGGTCGACGTCCGCACCCTCGTGGTGGCCGGCCGCAGCGACGTGATCGCCCCGCTGCGCGCGGTGCAGAAGCTCACCGGCCTGCTGACCGGGGCACCGGAGGTCCGGTTCACGACCGCCCCCGGCGGGCACCTCGGGGTGCTCACCGGCCGGGATGCCCGCACCACGACCTGGCAGGAGCTGGACGCCTTCCTCGCCGGCCACGCGCCGACACCGACGCCCCGCTGAGCACTACTACGTGGACCTCGCTCGGCGAGGTGCCCGGCGACGGCACGGGGCCGCACCGACCCCGACCCCGACCGCGGCGCCGACGTCGGGGAGGAGACCGCCGACGAGACCAGCGCCGTGATCAGCGGGTCGTGGGAGGGCGAACGCGCGCACAGGCGCGGCCGGGGCGGCTCAGGCCACGTTCGCCCGCAGGAACTCCAGGGTGCGTCGCCAGGCCAGGTCGGCCTGCTCCTTGTCGTAGGTGCCCAGCAGGTTCTCGTCGTTGAAGAACGCGTGGCCCGCGGGGTACTGGTGGAACTGCGGCGTCACCCCGGACTCGGCCTCGATGCGCTCGGCCAGTGCGCGCACCGAGTCGGGGTCGGCCATCGTGTCCTGCTCGCCGAAGTGACCCAGCACCGGGGCGGTGAGGCCGGCGAAGTCCGGGAAGTCCTCCTTCAGCACGCCGTAGAACGGCACCGCGGCGCCGATCTTGTCGCCCTGCTGCGCCGCGAGCACGAGGACGAAGCCGCCGCCCATGCAGAAGCCGACCGCACCGACGGTCGAGGAGGTGACGGCCTCGTGGCCCAGGAGGTAGTCGACCGCGCCGCCCAGGTCGCGCGCGGCGCTCTCCACCGGCAGCTTCGCCATCAGCTCGCCGGCCTCGTCGGAGTCGTGGGTCGTCGCGCCGCCGTACAGGTCGGGGGCGAGGGCGACGAAGCCCTCCGCGGCGAACCGGTTGGTGACGTCGGCAATGTGGCTGGTGAGGCCCCACCACTCCTGGATCACGACGAGGCCGGGTCCGCTGCCGGACTCCGGCATCGCGAGATATCCGTGGGCGGTGTTGCCGTTGCTCGGGTACGTGACGTTCTGCAGCGAGTTCTCGGACACGGCCGACATCACATCACGAGGACGCCCGATCCGCCGGGCCGCGGGCCGCACTCCGATCGGACGAGTTCCGGTGTGACCAACAGGCCCTGATCAAGTGGTTGGGCAGCCGGGCCACATCGGACTAGCGTCCCTCCCATGAGCGTGGCCGGAACCTCCCCAGCCCCCACCACGGTCGCCCCGGCAGCGCACGCCGCCGCCGTCGCCGAACTGGTACGCCAGTACCGGGCCCTGCCGCCGGGCACCCGGGTGCGGTTGGGCAAACGGACGTCGAACCTGTTCCGGTTCGGCGCCCCGCCCGCGCATCTGCTCGACACGTCCGGGCTCACCGGCGTCATCGGCGTCGACCCGGTGGCCCGCACCGCCGAGGTGCAGGGCATGACCACCTACGAGGACCTGGTCGCCGCCACGCTGCCGCACGGGCTGATGCCGATGGTCGTGCCCCAGCTGAAGACGATCACGCTCGGTGGCGCGGTCACCGGCCTCGGGATCGAGTCGACGTCGTTCCGGCACGGCCTGCCGCACGAGTCGGTGCGCGAGATGGACGTGCTCACCGCCGACGGCGAGGTGATCACCGCGACGCCGGACGGCGAGCACGCCGACCTCTTCGCGGGGTTCCCGAACTCCTACGGCACCCTCGGCTACGCCCTGCGGTTGGTGATCGACCTGCTGCCGGTGGCGCCATACGTGCGGCTGGAGCACCGGCCCGTCGCCAACCGCGACCTGACGCAGAAGATCACCGAGGTGTGCGGGCCGGACGCCCCCGACTTCATCGACGGCACCGTGTTCGCCCCGGGCGAGCAGTACCTTACCCTCGGCACCTTCACCGACGACCCTGGCCCCGGCCCCAGCGACTACACCGGCCGGCAGGTCTTCTACCGCTCCATCCGCGAGCGCACGGTCGACCACCTGACGGTGCACGACTACATCTGGCGCTGGGACACCGACTGGTTCTGGTGCTCCCGCGCCCTCGGCGTGCAGAACCCGGTGGTGCGAAGCCTGTGGCCGCGCAAGTACCGCCGCTCGGACGTCTACCGCCGGATCGTGGCGCTCGACCGGCGCACCGGGCTGAGCGGGCGCGTGCGGAACCTGGCCGGGAAGCCCGCCGAGGAGCCGGTGATCCAGGACGTCGAGATCCCCGTGGAGCGGCTGGCGGAGTTCCTCGACGCCTTCCACACCGACATCGGGATCAGTCCACTGTGGCTGTGCCCGCTGCGGCTGCGGGGGGAGCGGTCCTGGCCGCTCTACCCGATGGAGCCCGATCGACTCTACGTGAACGTGGGGTTCTGGTCGTCGGCACCGGAGGTACCCGGATGTCCCGATGCCCACAACCGGCGGGTGGAGGAGCTCGTCGGGGACCTCGGGGGCCACAAGTCCCTCTACTCGACCGTCCACTACGGCGAGCGCGAGTTCTGGGACCGCTACAACGGGCCCGCCTACCGTGCGCTGAAGGAGCGCTACGACCCGCACGGACGGCTGCCCGACCTCTTCTCCAAGGTGACCGGATCAGGGAGGGCATGATGCAGGTCGCGGAGATCCTCACCGGGGTGGTGGGGAGGGACGTCCCGGTCCGGGTCGTCGGCTACGACGGCAGCAAGGCGGGCCCCGACAGCTCCGAGGTGGCGCTGCGCATCACGTCGCCGCGGGCGCTGGCCCGGCTGGCCACGGCGCCCGGCACGCTCGGGCTGGCCAGGGCCTACGTCGAGGGCGAGATAGAGGTCGAGGGCGAGCTGTACACGCTGCTCGACGTGATGGCCGACCTCACGCTGCACGACATCCCGCGCAGCGAGCAGGTCCGGCTCGCGCGCACGTTGCTGCCGATGTGGCTGCGGCATCGAATGCCTCCACCGGACCTGGAGTACCGGCCGCCGGGTCGGCTGCACTCCAAGGCGCGCGACCGCAAGGCGATCTCCCACCACTACGACGTGTCCAACCGCTTCTACGAGTGCGTGCTCGGGCCGTCGATGACCTACACGTGCGCGGTCTACCCGCACGACGGCGCGACCCTGGAGGAGGCGCAGGCCACCAAGTACGAGCTGGTGGCGCAGAAGCTGGCGCTCGAACCGGGCATGCGGCTGCTCGACGTCGGCTGCGGCTGGGGCGGGATGGTCATGCACGCCGCGGCCGAGCACGGCGTCAAGGCGCTCGGGGTGACGCTCTCGCGCAACCAGGCCGAGTGGGCACAGGCGGAGATCACCCGTCGCGGCCTCGACGGGCTCGCCGAGGTGCGCCACCTCGACTACCGCGACGCGCCCGAGTCGGAGTTCGACGCGATCAGCTCGATCGGGCTCACCGAGCACATCGGCAAGGACAACCTGCCGTCGTACTTCGCCTCCCTGTACGCGCGCCTGCGGCCCGGCGGGCGGCTGCTCAACCACTGCATCACGCAGCCCCACACGCCGCGGGCGCGCCGGCTGGACCCGTTCATCGCGCGGTACGTCTTCCCCGACGGCCAGCTCGAGCCGGTGGGGCACCTCGTCTCGGTCATGAACGACGCGGGCTTCGAGATCCGGCACGAGGAGAACTTCCGCGAGCACTACGCGCGCACCCTCGCCGGGTGGGGCGACAACCTCGAGGCGCACTGGGACGAGGCGGTGGCCGAGGTGGGGATCGGCCGGGCACGGGTGTGGCGGCTGTACATGGCGGCGTGCCGGCTCGGGTTCGAGCGCGACAACATCCAGCTGCACCAGGTGCTGGGGGTCAAGCTCGACTCCCACGGGCGGGCCGGTTTCCCGCTGCGCGGCTTCGCCGCCCGTGAGCGGATATGAGTGCTCCAGCACTCGTATCCACTCACGACCCCGGTTCGGGAGAATAGGCGGCGTGGCCGACCGCCTGTCCCCGCTGGACGCGTCGTTCCTGTTCGCCGAGCACCGCACGGCGGCGATGCACGTGGGCGCCGTGATGACGTTCGCGCCGCCCGAGTCCGGCTTCGACGCCGAGGCGTTCACCGCGCTGATCGGCAGCCGGCTCGCGCTCGTGCCGCGCTACCGGCAGAAGCTGCGGGAGGTGCCCGGCCGGCTCGGCCTGCCGGTCTGGGTGGATGACCCCGACTTCGACCTGGCCTTCCACGTGCGGCGCTCGGCGTTGGCCGCGCCGGGCACCGAGGACGTCCTGCGCGAGCTGGTGGGCAGGCTGCTCGCCCGGCAGCTCGACCGCAGCAGGCCGCTGTGGGAGGTCTACCTCGTGGAGGGGCTGGCCGACGGGCGGTTCGCCGTCGTCACCAAGACCCACCACGCGATGGTCGACGGGCTCGCATCGATGGACATCGGGGCGGCGCTGCTCGACCTCACCCCGCAGCCCCGGGAGACCCCACCGGACGACTGGCGGCCCGCCCCGGAGCCGCCCGCGGTGCAGCTCGCGGCGTCCGCCGTCGCGGAGGCGCTGCGCAGGCCCCGCGTCGCCGTCGACGTCGCAGGCCGGGCGCTGGCCGACGTGCGGGAGGCCGCCGCGGCCGTCGGGCGCACGGTCGAGGGCGTGGTGGCGGCCGGGCGGAGCGCGGCGGCGACGCGTCCGCTGTCGCCGCTCAACGCCGCCACGGGCGCACAGCGGCGCTACGGCATGGCGCGCACGGCGCTGGCGGAGCACCGCGCCGTGCGCAAGGCGCACGGGGGCACCGTCAACGACGTGGTGCTCGCCGTGGTCACCGGCGGGCTCCGGCGGTGGATGATCAGCCGCGGGGAGCCGCTGACCGCAGCCACCGCCGTGCGCGCGATGGTGCCGGTGAGCGTGCGCGCCAGGGCGCGGGGCGCGAGCGGGCCCGCCGGCAACAGCATCTCCGCCTACATCGTGGACCTGCCCGTCGCCGAACCCGACCCGGTGGCGCGGCTCGCGATCCTGCGGGACGCGATGGAGGTGCACAAACGCAGCGGGCAGGCCGTGGGCGCGACCGCGCTGATCGGGCTCGTCGGGCTCGCCCCGCCGATCGTGCACAGCCTTGGCACTCGGCTGGCCAGCCAGTACTCCAGCAGGCTCTACAACGTGCTCGTCACGAACGTGCCGGGGCCGCCGCGCCCGCTGTACGCGATGGGCGCCCGGATGCTCGACATGTACCCGGTCGTGCCGCTCGCCGGCGGCCAGGCCGTCGCCATCGGGATCACCTCCTACGACGGCGGCGTGCATTACGGGCTCACCGCCGACCGCGACGCGATGCCCGACGTCGACGTGCTCGCGTCCGCGATGGAGGAGTCGCTGGCCGAACTGGTGGACAACACCTGACCCGACCGGGCGAACGGGCTAGACCCGCTGCGTCGTTCGACCTAACGGCTATCTCGGCTACGGCATCCTGCCCGGATGGAGATCGAGGTGCGTCCGCTCACGGAGACCGACCTGGACGGCGCCGAGCAGATCGTCCGTGACGCCTTCGGCGACTTCCTCGGCCTCGACGTGTTCGGCGACACCGCCCTGCTGCACACCCGGTTCCACGCGCTGCACACCGTCTCGCTCGGGGCGTTCGCCGACGGTGAGCTCGCGGGCGCCACGGTCGCGACCCGATGGGGCAGCGTCGCGTACTTCGGCCCGCTCGCCGTGGCCCCGAAGCGGTGGGGCAACGGGATCGGCCGCCGGCTGGTCGAAGCGACGACGGACGTCCTCGCCGCATGGGACGCCGCCCACCAGGGCCTGTTCACGTTCGCGCAGAGCCCGCAGCACCACGGGCTCTACCAGCAGTTCGGCTTCTGGCCGCGGTTCCTCACCGCGATCATGTCGCTGCCGGTGTCCGGACGGGCCGCGGTGGCGCTCGGTTGGCGGATGTCGGCCGCGGCGCCCCAGGACCGGGCCGGTCTCGTGGCGGGCTGCGCCGCCGTCACCGCGGCCGTCCTGCCCGGTCTCGACGTCACCGGTGAGATTCTCGCGGTGCTCGACCAGGGCCTCGGGGAGGTCGTCCTCGTGGGCGAGCCCGAGGCGCCGCGCGGGTTCGCCGTCTGCCACACCGGAGCGGGCACGGAGGCGGGCAGCGGAATCACCTACATCAAGTTCGCGGCGGTCCTGCCCGGCCCGGGCGCGGCACAGGCGTTCGCCGCACTGCTGGACGCCTGCCGGGACTACGCCGCCTCCGCGGGCGCGCGCCGGCTCGTGCTCGGCGTCAACACGGCCCGCCACGACGCCTACCGTCACCTCGTCCGGGCCGGCTTCCGCACCGACACGTCGGGCGTCACGATGCACCGCCCGAACGAGCCCGGCTACGACCGCGAGGACGTCTACCTGCTCGACGACTGGCGCTGACCCCGCGGTCGGCACGAACTGGCGCGCGAGTCGCCCGGCTTCGCCGCGCGAGTCGCCGGTTTGGACGCACGAGTCGTCCGGCTTGGACGCGCGAGTCGTCCGGTTTGGACGCGCGAGTCGCCTGGTTTCGACGCGCGATTCGGCTGCCCGGATCAGGACCGCAGGGCCGCCCGCGCCGCGGCCACCGCCTGCGCGGCGTACCCGCCGCCGAACAGCACCACGTGCACCAGCAACGGGAACAGCTGGTGCAGCGGTACCCGGGCGCGCCATCCGTCGGCGAGCGGGGCGGCCTCGTCATAGGCGGCGAGCACGACGTCGAGGTGTGGGCAGCCGAACAGCGCCAGCATGGCGAGGTCGGTCTCGCGGTGCCCGCCGTGGGCGGCCGGGTCGATCAGCCACGGCGCGTCGTCCGACCACAGCACGTTGCCCGACCACAGGTCGCCGTGCAGCCGTGCGGGCGGCTCCGCGGGGCCGGCCAGCGCGGGCAGCCGTTCGCACACCTGCTCGACGACGGCGGCGTCATCGCTGGTCAGCTCGCCGGCGTCGCGGGCCGCACGCAGGTAGGGCAGCACCCGGTCGGCCGCGTACCACTCGGGCCAGGTCGGGGCCGCCGTGTTGCGCATCGGTGCCCGGCCGATCCAGGCGTCCGCGGGTCCGTCGGGCGGGGCCGCGCCGAAGGCGGGAGCGCCGGCGGCGTGCATGCGGGCGAGCGCGCGGCCCAGGTCCGCCGCGGCATCCGGGTCGGGGCGGCCGGCGGGCACGAACTTGGTGACCAGCCGCCCGTCATCCGCGGACAGGACCTCGGGAACCGGCGGTCCGCCGGGAACCCGCAGCCAGCGCAGCCCGGCCGCCTCCGCCGCCACGGCGGTCGGTGCCGCCGACTTGGCGAAGGCGGTCCGGCCGTCGGGGAGCGTCACCCGCCCGAGGCCGCCGGGGAACTCAGTCATGGCCGATCTTCCCGGACGCCACCGATCCGTGCCGACTCACCCGCCAGCCTGTGGCGACTCGCGGACCCAAGGCCGCTGACGATCTCCGTGACTCGCGCGTCGGAATCGGGCGACTCGCGGGTCGGAATCGGGCGACTCGCGGGTCGGAATCGGGCGACTCGCGGGTCGGGAACGGGCGACTCGCGGGTCGGGGTCACGGCTGCTCCCGCACCCACTCCAGGAGGCCGGGCATCGCCGCGCGGATCATCGCGAGCACCCGGCCGAAGCCGTCTTCGTCGCCGTAGTACGGGTCGGGCACCTCGGCGCCGGGCGGGGCGTCGGGGTCGAACGAGCGCAGCAGCCGCACCCGGTCCGGTTCCGGGACCATCGCCTGCAGTGCGCGGCGGTGGGAGTTGTCGAGCGCCACGATGAGGTCGGCCCCGAGCTGCTCGGCGTCGACCTGCCGCGCGACGTGCGCGTCCGGGTAGCCCTCCGCCTTCAGCAGCGCGGCGGCCCGGTCGTCGGCCGGCGAGCCGACGTGCCATCCGCCGGTGCCCGCGCTGGTCACGCGGACCCGGTCGGCCAGCCCGGCGCGTTCCAGCTCGTGGACGAACACCTTCTCGGCGATGGGGGAGCGGCAGATGTTGCCGGTACAGACGAACACGACATGCACCGGCCCACCGTAGGCTGTGCCCTCATGGATCATGCGCCGGACGACGGGTTGGCGCTGCGCCACCACGGCGACGTCGACGCCGAACCGGGACTCGTGGACTTCGCGGTGAACGTCCAGGGCAGCCGGCCGCCCGCCTGGCTGCGCGACCGACTGGTCGCGACGCTGGACGAGCTGGCCCGCTACCCGGCGGCCGCCCACGACGCCCGCGCCAGGGAGGCGGTGGCCCGCCGGCACGGCCGGCGCCCCGACGAGGTGCTGGTGCTGGCCGGCAGCGCCGAGGGGTTCGCGCTGCTGCCCGCCCTGCGCCCGCGGCTCGCCGCCGTGCTGCACCCGGGGTTCACCGAGCCGGAGGCGGCCCTGCGCGACGCCGGGGTCCCGGTCGTCCGCGTGCTCACCGACGAGGCCGACGGCCACCGCCTGCACCCTGCGGCCGTGCCCGCGGAGGCCGACCTCGTGGTCGTCGGCAACCCCACCAACCCGACGGGCGTGCTGCACCCGGCCGCCGACGTCCGGGCGCTCGCCGCACCGGGCCGCGTGCTGCTGGTGGACGAGGCGTTCGCCGACGCGGTCCCGGGCGAGCCGGAGTCGCTCGCGGGCCAGCGCGCGCCCGGCCTGCTCGTCTTCCGCAGCCTCACCAAGACCTGGGCGCTCGCGGGGCTGCGCGCCGGGTACGCCCTCGGCGAGCCGGGGCTGTTGGCCCGGCTCGCCGCGCCGCGGCCACCGTGGCCGGTGTCCACGCCCGCACTGGAGGCCGTCATCGCCTGCACCGCCCCGTTCGCCGTCGCCGAGGCTCACCGCGCCGCCGAACGGCTCGCCGCCGAGCGCGCCGAGCAGGCCGCGGCGCTCGCGGCCGTTCCCGGCGTCACGGTGCTGCCCGGCCGCGCCCCCTACCTGCTGCTGCGGCTGCCCGACGGACACGGCGAGCGGGTGCGCAACGCCCTGCGTGCGGCCGGCATCGCGGTCCGCCGCGGCGACACTTTCCCCGGCCTCGGGCCCGACCACGTCCGGGTCGCGGTGCGGCCCCGCGCGCAGGTCGAGCTCCTCGTGGCGGCGCTGGCCGACGCGCTGACGGAGGTGGCGGCATGACCGCCCCCACCCTCGGCGACGTGGTCGCCGCGCTCGAGGCCGCCTACCCGCCTGCTCTCGCCGCCGACTGGGACGCTGTCGGGCTCGTCTGCGGCGACCCGGCCGAGCCGGTCTCGTCGGTGTTGTTCGCGGTCGACCCGGTGCCGGACACCGTCGACGAGGCCGTGACGGGCGGCGCGCAGCTGCTCGTCACCCACCACCCGCTGCTGCTGCGCGGGGTGCACGGCGTCGGCGCCGACACCCCCAAGGGGGCCCTCCTGCACCGGCTCATCCGGTCCGGCACGGCACTGTTCACCGCGCACACGAACGCCGACTCCGCCGACCCCGGCGTGTCCGACGCGCTCGCCGCCGCGATCGGGCTCGACGTCACCGGCCCCCTGGTCGGGGCGCCCGCCGAGCCGCTGGACAAGATCGTCACGTTCATCCCGGTCGGGCCCGCGATCACGGCCGTGCACGACGCGCTGTCCGCGGCCGGGGCGGGCAACGTCGGCAACTACAGCCACTGCTCGTTCGCCACCGCGGGCACCGGCCAGTTCAAGCCGCTCGAGGGCGCCCAGCCGGCGATCGGTGAGGTCGGGAGCCTGGAACGGGTCGCCGAGACGCGGCTGGAGATGGTGCTGCCCCGCGGGCGGCGGGTCGCCGTCATCGCCGCGCTGCGGGCCTCGCACCCCTACGAGGAGCCCGCGTTCGACGTCCTGGAGCTGGCCGAGCTGCCCTCGCCGCGCGGGCTCGGGCGGGTCGGCACCCTGCCGGAGCCCGAGCCGCTCGCCGCGTTCACCGAGCGGGTCGCCGCGGCGCTGCCGGCCACGGCCTGGGGTGTACGGGCCGCGGGCGACCCAGAGCGGATGATCGAGACGGTCGCGGTGTGCGGTGGTGCGGGCGACTCCGCCCTCGGCGCCGCGATCGGGGCGGGCGTCGACGCCTACGTCACCGCCGACCTGCGCCACCATCCCGCGTCCGAGCACCTGCTCGCGGGCACCCTCGCCGGGCGGCCCACCCCGGCACTCGTCGACGTCGCGCACTGGGCGTCGGAGTGGCCGTGGTGCGCGCAGGCCGCGGACGTGGTGCGCGCGGCGTTCGGCGGGAGCGTCGAGGTGCGGGTGTCGCAGCGGCGCACCGACCCCTGGACGGTCGGGGCCGGGTAGCTGGTGCGGCGGCCACAAACGTTCACCGGGTCCTCGCGGGCCAGGACGACGCCTCGCTGCGTTGCCCCCCGCACCCGAGTACGCCCGGTACGAGGGTGCGGGGACGCCTTGCGACGCGCCGCCCTGATCCCGCGATCACCCCGGCAACGTTCGTGGCCACCGCACGAGTTTCGACCCGCGCGCAGCAGGTACCTCGCCCGTGTGCACCCCAGGGAGGACGTCCGCTGCCGGGTCGGATTCGTCGGGACGGGCGGGGTCGCGGCGCGGCACGCCCGCATCCTCGGCGGGTTCGACGACGTGGAGCTGATCGCGGCCACCGACGTCGACGCCGGGCGGGCCGCCGACTTCGGCCGCACGCACGGTGCCGCACCCGTGGCCGATGTGCCGGCGCTGCTGGACCGCGGCGTGGACGCGGTGTACGTCTGCGTCCCGCCGTTCGCGCACGGCGAGCTGGAGCGGGAGCTGGCCGCCGCGGGCGTCGCGCTGTTCATCGAGAAGCCCCTCGGCTGCGACGTGGGCGCCGCCGAGACGGTCGGGGCCGTGCTCGCCGAGGCGCGGGTCGTCGCCCGCGTGGGTCACCATTGGCGCTGCGGGGAGCCGGTGCGCCGCGCCCGTGAGCTGCTCGCCGACCGTCCGGTTCGGGTCGTGCGCGGGTCGTGGCTGGACAAGGTTCCGCCGGTGCCCTGGTGGGTGGACGCCCGGCGCTCCGGCGGGCAGGTCGTCGAGCAGGCGGTGCACGTGCTGGACCTCGCCCGGACGCTGGTCGGGGAGGTGCAGGAGGTGTACGCGGTCGCCGGGCCGTGCCGGGCCGCGGAGCCGGAGGAGCGCACCGTGGACGGCGCCACCGCGGCCGTGCTCCGGTTCGCCGACGGCGCGGTGGGCACCCTCGACGCCACGTGCCGGCTCGGCTGGAAGCACCGTGCGGGCCTGGAGATCGTCACCGACGACCTCGTGCTCGACGTGACCGAGGAGGGCGTCACCGCCCGCGACGGCGACGGCTTCCGGCACTTCCCCGCCGACCCCGACGTCGCGAAGGCCGCGGCCGACCGGGCCTTCGTCGACGCCGTCCGCAGGGCGGCGGACGTCGACGGGCTGCCGGACTACGCCGAGGCACTGCGCACCCACCGGCTGGCGTGCGCCGTGGCGCGCTCGGTCGCCTCCGGCCGGCCCGAGGGGGTGTGAGGGTGGGGGGACACCGGGCCCTGGTCGTCGAGCGGGCCGAGGTGGCCGCGGTGCGGGAGGTGCCCGAGGGGGAGGGGCCCCTCCCGGTCCGGACGGTCTACAGCGGGCTGTCGGCGGGCACCGAGCTCGCGTTCTACACCGGGAACCATCCGTCCCTGCACACGTCGTTCGACCCGGAGCTGGCGCTGTTCCGCACCGACCGCGCGGCCGTCGGTTACCCGATCACCCGGCTCGGCTACATGGAGGTCGGCCTTGTCCCCGACGGCGGACTCGTGGCGATGACCTACGGCCACCGCACGGCGTATCTGGCCGACCCGCTGCGGGACCGGATCGTCCCGCTGCCGCCGGACCTCGACCCACTGCTGGGGATCTACGTGGCACACATGGGCCCCATCTGCGCCAACGGCCTCCTGCACGCCGCGGCCGAGGTGCACGGCACCGACGTCCGCGACCTCGGCGACGGCGTGCGCGGCCGCCGGATCGCGGTCGTCGGCGGTGGGGTGGTGGGCCTGCTCACGGGGCTGTTCGCGCGCCGGCACGGGGCCGGGGAGGTGGTGGTGCTCGACCCGACGCCCGACCGGCGCGCCGCCGCCGAGCGCCTCGGGCTGGGCGTACTCGACCCGGAGGTGGGCGACCCGGCGGTGGTGCTGAAGACCCGGTGGCGGCACGGGCCGGGTGACCGCGGCGCCGACGTCGTCTTCCAGTGCCGCGGCCGGGCGGCCGCGCTCGCGCTGGCCCTGCGGCTGCTGCGGCCGCAGGGCACGGTCGTCGACCTCGCGTTCTACGTCGACGACGCCGCGGCGGTGCGGCTGGGCGAGGAGTTCCACCACAACGGCCTGGGTGTGCGGTGCGCGCAGATCGGCCGGGTGCCGCGCGGGACGGCGCACGTGTGGGACCGGGAGCGACTGTCGGCGGAGACGATCGGGGTGTTGCGCGCCGACGGCGCCGCGGTGCGCGAGCACGTCGTCACCGATGTGGTGCCGCTCGACGAGGGACCGGCGCTGCTCGCCGACCTCGCCGCGCACCGGCGCCACGTCATCCAGGCCGTCTTCGCGTTCGACTAGCGGCCCCGAAGGTGTGGCAGCAAGGTGGCCTTGCTGCCACTGGACGGCAGTATGGCCACCTTGCTGCCACCCTGGCGGGGCACTATCCGGTCGATCCCGCCCGGCTCAGCCGGTGCGTCCCTCCGTTGCGGGCCGCGGCCAGGACCCGCTGGTAGAGCCGCAGGTAGCGCTCCGCCATCCGGGCGGGGGTGAACCGCCGCGCCGCGTCGCGCCGGCCCTCGTCGGGGTCGTGGCGGGCGGCCTCGCCGACCGCGGCGGCCAGCGCCTCCTCGTCGCCGGGCTCGACCAGCAGCCCGGTGCGCCCGTGCTCCACGAGCTCCGGCAGGCAGCCCCGGCGGAACCCCACGACCGGAGTGCCGAGCGCGAGCGACTCGACCACCGCCGTGCCGCCCGGCTCCTCCCATTCGATCGGCAACAGCGCCGCGGCCGCGGAGGCGACGAGCTCGTCGCGCGCACCGGCGACCACCGTGCCGAGCCAGCGGACCCGGCGGCCGTCGACCAGCGGCTCGACGTGCTCGCGCCAGTAGCGGACGTCGGGGTTCGGGTCGTCCGGGCCGACGGCGGCCAGCTGGTCGGGGGTGTGATGGGGGCCGACCGGCCCGGCGAGCACCAGGTCGCGGCCGATCCGGTGGGCGACCCGGGCGGCGATGTGCTGGCCCTTGCACGGGGTGATCCGGCCCAGGGTCACCAGGTGCCCGGCCTTCGGCGGCGCGGGGCGGCGGTCGGCGCGGACGGCGAGCGGGGTCGCCAGGTGCACGTGCCCGACGCTGAGCGCGCGGAGGGCGGGCGGCGCGGTGGTGAGCTGGTTGAACGAGACCCCGTTGACGAACAGCCGGCCGCCACCGTCGACGTTGCCGTAGAGCTCGGGGTGTTTGGCCAGGTCCCAGTGCAGCGTGTGCAGCACCGGCGGGGCGTCCGCGCCCATCGCGGCGAGGACCGTGAGCCCGAACGCCTCCTGGTGGTCGTGCACGAGGGTGATGTCGTCGCGGCTCCGCACCTCGCACACGACCCGGTGCAGGTGTGCCGCCGCGACCCCCATGACGCGGTTGAACGGGCGCTGCAGCTGCGCGAACTGCCCGTCCGGATAGACGGAGACGAGCTCGTCCACCGGCAGCTCGCTGCTGCCGACGCCGGCCAGGACCACCCGCACCCCGCGCCGGCGCAGCTCGGGGACGAGCGCGGCCACGACGTTCTCGATGCCGCCGTAGCCGTGGGGCGGGACCGCCAGCCACGGCCCCGCGTTCATCAGCACGGTCATCGTCACCGAGCAGATGTGCCCGTTCGAGGGACGGCGAACCGCGCCGGGATGCCGGAACGGCCGGGCGATGTCGTCGACGACCTGGGCGGGCAGCGACGCCACCAGCTCCGCGACCTGCTCGGGGGAGAGCCGGAACCTCTCGGGCTCCCAGCCGTCGAACCGCGCGGAGTACTCGCGCACGGCCGCGTCCCCGCGGGTGCGCACGTCGTCGATGATCGTCCGGACGCGCTCGGCGACGTCGGTTCCCGACCGGCCGCCGGCCCGGGTGGGAACGGCCTTCGCAGCACCGACGGTCCCCAGATGATGCCGCCGGTGTCGTCGCGGCCGAGGCACCCGCGGGCACCGAAAGCGCGTCGAGACGCTCCCGTCGCCGCCCGTGTTGAGGCGCACCGCCCAGCGCCCGGCCTTCGCCGTGAGGATGGCGGCCGGCCGCGGCGCGCGCCTCGTCGTCCTACCCGAGCTCGCGGCCTGCGGCTACGTGTTCCGGGACGCCGCCGAGGCGCGCGGCGGCGCAGGGGCTCGACGGCCCCACCGTCAGGCTGCTCCGGTCGCTGTCGCGGGAGCTGGGGTGCGTGCTCGTCGCGGGTTCGCCGAGCTCGGCACCGACGGCGAGGTCTACAACTCGGCCGTCCGTCGAGGACGGCCGGGTGCGGCACTGCTACCGCAAGGCGCACCTGTGGGGGCGCGAGCCCGAGCTCTTCCGTGCGGGCACGCAGCCGCCGGCCGTCGTGGAGACGGCGGTGGGCCGGATCGCGGTGATGATCTGCTACGACCTCGAGATCCCGGAGTGGGTGCGCATCGCCGCGCAGGCGGGTGCCGAGATCGTCGCGGTGCCCGCCAACTGGCCGTGGGAGCCCCGCCCGGCCGCCGAGCGTCCCCTCGAGGTGATCAAGGCGCAGGCGGCCGCGGGCGCGTATCGCGTGCACGTCGTCGTGGCGGACCGCTGCGGGCGGGAGCGCGGGGTCGACTGGATCGGTGGGAGCGTCATCTGCGCGAGCTCGGGCTACCTGCTGGCGGGCCCGGCCACCGCGGCCGGGGAGACGGCCGCGAGCGCCGTCCTCACGGCGGGGTTCGATCCGGCCGCGGCCCGGGTCAAGGCGCTCGGGCCGGACAACCATGCGTTCGCCGACCGCAGGCCCGAGCTCTACGCCGAGGACGGCTCCGCCGCGGGAGGCTGACCCGTCCCGCGGGCCGGCCGACCCTCGGTCTCAGGTGAGCTGCTTGACGTACCGGTGCGCGGCAACGCGGATCCGCCCGCTCGACCCCTCCGCCCGGCGCTCGAACAGGCCCTCGTCGACCCACCCGTTGTGCTCGTTGCACGAGCCCTGCTGTCGGAGTAGAAGCATCGTCGGGTCCCCACGCGGCGGTGGAAGGAGAGAAGGATGCGCAAGGTAGTGCATTTCGAGATCCCGGCGGACGACGTGGCCCGGGCGAAGGAGTTCTACGGCTTCACCTTCGGGTGGCAGCTGCAAGACATGCCGGAGATGGAGTACACGATCGTTCAGACCACCGACGTCGACGAGCAGACCCAGATGCCGACCGAGGCGGGGGCGATCAACGGCGGCCTGATGCGCCGGACCGGGGAGACGCCGTCGCCGGTGATCACCATCGATGTCGACTCGGTGGACCAGGCGCTCAAGCAGGTCGAGGCCGCGGGCGGGCGCGTCGTGCGCCCCAGGACCGAGATCCCCGGGATGGGGGCGTTCGCCTACTTCACCGACACCGAGGGCAACACGCTCGGCCTGTGGGAGAACGCCTGATCCGCACGCCGGGGTGATCGCCTGCGCCGGGAGGGAGGTGGCGACGGTGGGGGCCACGGCGGTGCTGCGGGCGGCGAACCGATATCTCGACCGGGCCGTCGCGGTCACTCCCGCATCGCGGGACCGCGCCGTCGACCTGTTCCGGGCGTTCGGCATCGCCGTGGTCGTCGTGTGGCACTGGGCGCTGTCGGTCACCCACCGACAGGACGGCCGGTTCGTGATGACCAGCCCGATCGACGCGGTGCCGCTGGCCTGGCTGGCCACCTGGGTGCTCCAGGTGATGCCGGTGTTCTTCCTGATCGGGGGATTCGCCAACCTCGCCCGGTGGGACGGGGTCGCGGGGGACGCCCGCGCGTTCCTGCGTCACCGGTTGGACCGGCTGCTGCGGCCGTCGGCGGCGTTCCTCGCGGTGTGGGCCGTCGTCGAGGCCGTGCTCCTCGCGGTGGTTCCCGGCTACCCGGGGGTGTTCTCCTACGGGCTGATCGTCGTCACCCCGCTGTGGTTCCTTGCCGCCTACGTCGGCGTGGTACTGCTGGTGCCGCTCACCGCCCGGGCGCACCGGCGGGCGCCGGTGGCGGCCGTCGCGGTGCTGGGCGCGGCCGTGGTCGCGGTCGACGCCGCGCGGTTCGGCGCCGGGCCGGCGGCCTTCGGCCTGGTCAACAGCGTCCTCGTGTGGGTGTTCGCGCACCAGCTCGGCTACCTGTGGCGGGACGGGATTCTCGCGGCCCGACACCGGCGGTGGGCGACCGCCGGGGCCGGGCTGGCCGGGCTGGTCGTCGTGGTGTCCCTGGACCCCTACCCGCGCTCGATGGTGGCCACCGTGGGGGCCGAGCTGAGCCACATGTACCCGACGACGGTGGGCGTCGCGGTGCTCGCGGTCTTCCAACTCGGTGTGGTGGTGCTGCTGCACCCCGTCCTGACGCCGTGGTTGCAGCGCCGCCGGGTGTGGAAGGCCGTGGTGGCGATCAACTCGGTGGCCGTGACCGTGTTCCTGTGGCACACCACTGCACTGCTCGCGACGCTGGCCGTGGTCGAGGTGTCCGGGCTCCCGATCCATTCCGAGCCCACCGCGGCGTGGTGGGCGCAGCGGCCCCTGTGGCTGCTGCTGCCCGGGACCGTGCTGGCGGGGATGGTGGCCCTGTTCGCCCGTGTCGAGCTGCGCGGGCGGCTGCGCTGAAGCGTCAGCGCGTGCTGACCTCGACCACGGCCTCGACGACCGCCGGCCCGCTCACCAGCGCGGGGTCGTTGTGCCGCGCCCCCGGCAGCTCGACGTAGAACGCGCCTGCGGCCGCGGCGACGGCGCGGCTCTGCTCGACCGGCACCACCTCGTCGGCCCCGCCCGCGACCACGGCGACCGGTACCCGCACCGACCGCAGGTGTTCGCGGAGCGGGAACCGGTCCCACAGGAGCGCGCGGACCGGGAGGAACGGGTAGACGTGTGCGCCGACGTCGGCGAGCGAGGTGAACGGGCTGCGCAGCACGAGCCCGCCGACGGGCCGCTCGGCCGCCAGCCGGGTCAGGACGGCGCCGCCGAGGCTCTCGCCCAGCAGCACCAGCTCTGCTGGGTCGACGCCGCGGCCCTCGACGAGGTACCGGTACGCGGCCCGGACGTCCGCGGCGAGCCCCTCCTCACTGGGCGAGCCGGGGTTGCCGCCGTAGCCGCGGTACTCCACCAGGAGCACGTCGAAGCCCTCGGCGGCGAGCGCCTGGGCGAGCGGCACCCGCAGCGCGCGCGAGCCGGCGTTCCCGGGCGCCACCAGGACCGTCGTGTACCGCGGCGGGCCGGTCGCGGGCGCCCACCAGGCCGTCAGTTCGAGCCCGTCGACGGTGCGCAGCGTGATGTCCTCGCCGCCGGCGAACACCGCCGCCGCCGGAACGTCGGGCACCCCGAACGGCAGGTAGATCAGCCGCCGCTGGAACCCCCACGCCAGCGCGACGAGCACCAGCAGGAGCACGACGACGGCAGCCGAGACGCGGACGGCCGTGCTCACCGCTCGGTGCCCGTGTTCACTCCGCAGGCTCCGCTCATCCCGGTCTCCGCTCGGCGACCACGAACCCGTCCTGCTCGACGGGCGCCTCGACCACGACGTCCACCTCGCGCGGCCAGCTCGGCGGGGCGCAGGTCGAGGGTGCGCAGCGGCAAGCCGAGGGCTTCGGCCTGGGCCTGCACCACTGCGTGTGGAACGCCGGGCACCGGCACCCGGCGCGTCGCGGCGTCCAGGGTCGGGAGGAGGCCGACGACGTCCACCGCGAATGCGCTGTCCTTGCCCGACGAGCAGCCGGCCCAGCTGCGGGTGGGGTTCGCCATCGTCACGAACCTACCCCGAGTCGTCCGGACATCCGGGAGCTGCGGACGCTCGGCCCCTCCGCCCGGTGCTCGAACGGTCCCTCGTCGACCCACCCGTTGTGCTCGGGAACCGCTGCGCCCGACTGTTGGCGGCGAGGACGGGTGCCCATCCCGATTCTGGCCGTGACGGACTCCCGGCACGCCGCAGGAGCGTCGGGCAACTGCCGGACGCGGTCCGCACACCGCTCCTGCGGCGTGGCCGGGGTCGCGCCCACGGCGCCGGGCGGTAGCGTCGAGGTCCGCGTCTCGCTGCGGCGCACCGATCCCTGGACCCCTCGGAAGGACGCACCCGTGAAAGCCGATCCCGCCGCCCTGCGGAGGCTGCTCGACCTCGCCGGGGTCGACGCCGAGCTGTCGCGGCTCGCGCACCGCCGCCGCACCCTGCCCGAGCACGCCGAGCTGACCGGGGCCGAGACCGCGGTGCGCACGGCGAAGGACAAGCTCGTCGAGGTGGAGACCGCGGCCGGCGACCTGGACCGCGACATCCGCCGCATCGAGCGCGACGTCGAGGGGGTGCGGGCGCGCACGGCCCGCGACAACCAGCTGCTCGCCGGCGCCGGGATCGGGGCGAAGCAGGCCACGGAGCTGCAGCACGAGCTGGACACGCTGGCGCGGCGGCAGCGGGTGCTCGAGGACGAGCAGCTCGAGGTGATGGAGCAGCGCGAGGCCGTCGGCATCGACGTCGAGCACTCCCGCGAGGCCCTCGCCGCGGCCGAGCAGAAGCTCACCGACCTCACCGAGCGCCGCGACGCCGCGCTCGCCGACATCGACGCCTCCGAGGCGGGCCGCCGCCGGGACCGGGAGGGGATCGTCGCCGACGTTCCCGCCGAGCTGCTCGCCGCCTACGACAAGCGGCGCGAGCAGCGCGGGATCGGTGCCGCACAGCTGGTGGCGCGGCGCTGCCAGGCGTGCCGGCTGGAGCTGGACCGCACCGCGCTCGCCGAGCTGCGCGGCGCGGCGGCGGACGAGCTGGTGCACTGCGCCGAGTGCGGCGTCATCCTCGTGCGCATGAAGGAGTCGGGGCTGTGAAGGTGATCGTCGAGGCCGACGGGGGCTCCCGCGGCAACCCCGGACCGGCGGGCTACGGCGCGG
The DNA here is from genome assembly GCF_019396355.1 of Pseudonocardia nigra. Lineage (GTDB taxonomy): Bacteria > Actinomycetota > Actinomycetes > Mycobacteriales > Pseudonocardiaceae > Pseudonocardia > Pseudonocardia nigra. The sequence goes on along the minus strand of NZ_JAHKRK010000050.1, from coordinate 5,024 downwards.
TCGTGCTCGACGCGGCCACCGAGGAGGTGCTCGTCGAGCGGGCCGAGGGCATCGGGGTCGCCACCAACAACGTGGCGGAGTACCAGGGGCTGATCGCGGGGTTGCGCGCCGCGCTCCAGCTGGGTGCCACCGACGTCGAGGTGCGGATGGACTCCAAGCTCGTCGTCGAGCAGATGTCCGGGCGCTGGCAGGTGAAGCACCCGGCGATGAAGCCGCTCGCGCTCGAGGCGGGCAGGCTGATCCGGGAGCTCGGCTCGGTGCAGTTCGGCTGGATCCCGCGGGCCCGCAACGCCAAGGCCGACGCGCTGGCCAACCAGGCGATGGACGCGCAGGCGGGGGTGGCGCCGGCGGCCCCGGCCGCGTCCGCCCGCGTCGAGCCCGCCTCGACCCGGCCCGCCTCCGCAACCTGGACGGGGCAGGTGGGCGAGCCGACGCGGTTGCTGTTGCTGCGACACGGCCAGACCGAGCTGTCGGTGCAGCGGCGCTACTCCGGGCACGGCGACCCGGAGCTCACCGATCTCGGGCACCGGCAGGCCGCGGGTGCGGCGGCGCGGCTCGGGGCGGTGCCCGGGATCGCCGCCGTCCTCAGCTCACCGCTGCGGCGGGCCCGGCAGACCGCCGCGGCCGTGGCCGAGGCGACCGGGGCGCCCCTCGTCGTGCGCGACGGGCTGATCGAGACCGACTTCGGTGCCTGGGAGGGCCTGACGTTCGCCGAGGCCCGCGAGCGTGATCCCGAACTGCACGCTTCATGGCTCGGCTCGGAGGAGATCGCCCCGCCGGGCGGCGAGAGCTTCGCCGCGGTGGGCACGCGGGTCGAGGCCGAGCGCGCGGCGATCGTCGAGGAGTACCCGGCGGCCACGGTGGTGGTGGTCAGCCACGTGACGCCGATCAAGATGCTGCTGCGGGACGCCCTGCAGGGCGGGCCGGGCATCCTATACCGCCTGCACCTGGACCCGGGCAGCCTCTCGGAGGCGAGCTTCTACCCCGACGGCGGCGCGAGCGTACGGCTGGTCAACGACACCAGCTTCCACCCCGGCGAGCGTTGACACTCGCTCCGCTCACTCCACGAGCAGGTAGATGCCCACGGCGACCCCCAGCACCACCACGCACCAGCGCAGCACCCGGTCCGGGAGCCTGCGGGCCAGCTTGGCGCCGAGGAACCCGCCCGCGAGGGTGGTGGGGGCGAGCAGGGCGACGGACAGCCAGTCCACCGGCGCGCCGATCGAGAAGATCACGACCGTGACGGTGGCGATCACCAGCGACAGCAGGCCCTTCAGCGCGTTGAGCCGCACGAGACCGTCGTGGGCGCACAGCGACAGCGTCGCGATGAGGTGACGCCCAGCGCGCCACCGAAGTAGCCGCCGTAGATCGCGGCGACGAACACGGCGGGCAGCAGCGCGGCGAGCCGGTCCGGTGAACCGATCTCCGGCGACCCGATCCAGCGCTTGATCCACGGCTGCAGCGCGAGCAGCGCGCTGGCGAGCAGCACCAGCACCGGAACGACGGTGTTGAACACCGCACCGGGCAGCACCAGCAGCAGCGCGCACCCGATGGCGGACCCGACGACGGCGACGGCCGCCGTCAGCAGGATGCGGCGGCGCTGACCTCGAAGGTCGTGCCGGGCCCCGATGACGATTCCGGCGTAGCCCGGCCACTGCGCGATCGAGTTGGTGACGTTCGCCGCGAGCGGCGGGAACCCGACCGCGAGCAGCGCCGGGAACACCAGCAGGGAGCCGCCGCCCGCCACGGCGTTCACCCCTCCCGCGAACAGACCCGCGAGGAGCAGGAACACCAGCGATACCGGGGACGCGTCGACCACGACGAGCCACGCTATCCGGCCGCGTCCCCACCGGCCCCGTGGTGGGGTCCGGGTCACGTGCCGGGCGGCGGGGGAGGATGGAGGCATGGCCGACGAGGACGACGGCGGGGACCCGGTGTGCTGGCTCGACCGGCTGTGCCCCGAGTGCGGAGCCGTGCCCACCGAGGACGAGCCCGAGCGGTGCTGGCGGTGCGGTGCAACGGAACGGAAACGTGACACAACCTGAGAGCCCGACCACACGTCCTCAGGTTTGTGAATGTTCCCGGCTCCTGAGGAGGCCGCCATGTCCCGCACCATCCGCGTACTGCTCGTCGCGCTGCTCGCCCTCGCCGGGGCCGCGGTCGCTGTGCCCGCCTCGGCGGCCACCGCGTGTGCGACGCCGTGGGGCAGCCTCCCGGAGTCCGCGTCGCTGCTGGGTCGCGGCGCGGTCGTCGACGTCCGCAGCGGGCGGCACGCCTGCTTCGACCGGCTCGTGTTCGAGGTCCGCGGCCCCGCCGCCGGCTACTCGGTGCAGTACGTGGGCCAGGTGACCCAGGACGGCTCCGGAGCCGTGGTGCCGGTGCCCGGGGGTGCGCGCCTGCAGGTGGTCCTGCACCACCCGGCCTACGACGACCGGGGCAACTCCACGCTGCCCGGCGCCCGTCCCGGCCGGTCGCTCGAGGACGTGCGCGGCTACTCCACACTGCGGTCGGTGATCTACGCCGGCAGCTTCGAGGGCCAGACGACGATCGGTGTCGGGACGCGGGCGCGCCTGCCGTTCCGGGTGTTCACGCTGGACGGGCCCGGTGACCGGGACCGGATCGTGCTGGACGTCGCGCACCGCTGGTCGTGACGGCACGCCGGGGCGGCGGCCGGGTGACCGGCCGCCGCCGCAGCGCGTCCGCCGATCCGTGGCGACCGGAACCCCGTCGATCAAGGCGCTGATGTCGCTGTGACAGATCGACAAGGGACGTCAGTGCCTTGATCAGCGGCTTTGCCGGCTGTGTGCACCGCTGATCGCCCCCATGGCCACCCGCGTACAATGTCCCTGCGGACGAGCTGGCCGGGCGACCGCGTCGACGGTTCATCCGAACCGCCGCCGAGGAAAGTCCGGACTCCGCAGGGCAGGGTGGTTGTCAACGGCAACCCGGGGCGACCCGCGGGACAGTGCCACAGAAAACAGACCGCCCCGCACCCAGGTGCGGGGTAAGGGTGAAACGGTGGTGTAAGAGACCACCAGCACCCCGGGTGACCGGGGTGGCTCGGTAAACCCCACCCGGAGCAAGGTCAAAAGGTTCGCGTCCTCCGGGACGGGAGCTGCGCAGGCGTTCGAGGGCGGCCCGCCCGAGCCTGCGGGTGGACCGCTCGAGCCCGCCGGCAACGGCGGGCCTAGATGGATGGTCGCCGAACGGAGCGCCGCAAGGCGCCCGGGAACAGAATCCGGCTTACAGGCCAGCTCGTCCGCCCCGGGCCTCTGACGTGCGGAAACGTCTCTGAAGATCGCTTCCATGGCGCGCACATGGCGCAGGATTCCGGAGCGTTCAGTTTGATCATGAGTGAGCCCCCGTTGGGCACGACCAGCCGATGGTCACCGAGCGTGACACCTACGGGGTGCCTCGCCGCCGTCGGGGTGCTGACCCCCCCGTGCAAGGACCGGGTAGGCCGCGCTCGTGGCCTATGGCATAGGTCCTTCGCGGAAGTGCGTCCGACTCGAGCTCCTGGCCCCCTCGTGAGGGGCTGCGGGACGGGCGGCGCGCAGCACGGAGTCGATGGCGTTGCGCGTGCGGTCCTCCGAGTCCGGCCAGAGGTGAGCGTAAGTGTCGAGGGTCTCGGCCGCGGTCGCATGTCCGAGGCGGCGTTGGACGGTCTTGACGGATTCGCCGTGCCGGATGAGCAGGGAGGCGTAGTAGTGCCGCAGGTCGTGGAAGCCGGTTCCGCGGCGTGCTCCTGCTGCGGCGACGGCCGGTCGCCAGACCTCCCGGGAGAATCTGGTCCGGCTGATGGCGCGGCCGTCGTCGTCGGTGAAGACGAGCCGGTCGATGTGCTGCACGGGAAAGCTCCGGAGGTGCTGCCGAAGGGCATCCACGACGACGCCGGGCAGCGGGATCGTCCGATAGGAGGCCGAGGTCTTCGGCGGCCCGAGGAACGGCTCGCGGTGGGGGAGCAGGAGGAGTTGCTGGTCCACGCGCAACGTGTGGCGGTCGAAGTCGATGTGCTCGTCGTCGAGTCCGAAGCACTCGCCCTGGCGCAAGCCGGTTCCGGCCCCAAGGAGGACGATGGCCCGATAGCGTTCGGGCACCGCCTCCGCCAATGCGTGGACGGTCGAGGTGCTCAGGGGCATCACCCCGATCGGACGCTTCTTCGGGAGTCTTGTGCTGTCGCATCGCGAACCGCCGACGAGGCGGCCGACGAGGCGGTCTCGCACCGCGGCCTTGAATATCGCGGCGACGATGCCGTGTATGACTTGGACCGTGGCCGGTGACAGTCGCCGGCTGAGCGTCGTAACCCAGCCTTGGATCTCACTCGGCCGGATCGTGGAGAGCCGCCGATCGCCGAAGTAGGGGTAGGCGTGCCGGCGCAGGTTGGTCTCGACACGTGCTCGTGTCGTCGGGCGATGGACCTGTGCCTCGCGCCACGCTTCCGCGTACTCGCTGAAGGTCGTCGGATCATTGGGATCGACGTAGGTGCCGCGCACGACGTCCGCGCTGATGGTCGCCAGGAAGCGTTGGGCGTCGACTCGCCTCTCGAACGTCTTCTTGCGTTGCCGGCCGGCCGGGTCGCGCCACCGCACGTCCCGGGACACGCCGCCGTCCCGGCTACGGCGATGGATGCTGCCCATTCTCGTTCGGCCTGATCAGGCGGCGCCGTCGTCCTGAGCAGCGAACCAGTCGCGAACATCGCGGGGGTCATATCGCACGTATCGCCCGACCCGGCGGCCCCGCAGGGCCCCGGCGTTGTTGATCTTTGTCCGGTTTGGTCGGATTCAGTTAGATGCCGTACGCGGTGAAGACGTCGTCGCGGTTGAGGAGGTCTCGTCGGGCGTGGGCGATGTTGGCGCGGTCGGCGAGGCGGAATGTGGAGATCGCCAAGTTTCGGAAGACGGCGAGGGCTCCTGGCAGTGTGCCGGTCCTGACCTGGGACAGGTCTTCCCGGAATGTCACGTCACGTGTCCAGTGAAGACGGTTTTCCACGGTCCAGTGCTGGCGCTCGTAGCAGTTGAGGTGCT
>NZ_JAHKRK010000005.1:55385-89500 GCF_019396355.1 Pseudonocardia nigra | reverse complement strand
GGCCGGGGCGGGGCGCGCCCCGGCCGCCGTCATGGGCGGGTCGTCACTCGGAGACGGTGACGCTGAACAGGTCGAGCGCGCGGAACGGGGTGACGGTGACGGTGTCGAGCCGCTCCGACCAGCCCGCCTGCACGGACTGGAAGTACAGCGGGATCGCCGGCATGTCCTGGATGATCATCCGCTCCGCCTCCTGGTAGAGCGCGTGGCCCTCCTCCTCGGACGGGGCCGCGTCGGCCCGGGCGAGCATGGCGTCGACCTCCGGGTTGGAGTAGCCGCCGTCGTTGGACGAGCCGCCGGTGCGGTAGATCGGGTTGAGGAAGTTCTCGATCGACGGGTAGTCGGCCACCCAGCCGGAGCGGTAGATGCGGCTCATCTCCTGGGCGTTGATCGCCGTGCGGAACTCGCCGAACGTCGGCACCGGCACGAAGTTGCACTCGCGGCCCAGCGCGTTGCTGATCGTGACGCACGCGGCCTGCATCCACTCCGCGTTGCCGGCGTCGGCGTTGGAGGTGAGCTCGATCGGGCCCTCGAAACCGGTGGCGTCGAACATCTGCTTCGCGCGCTCCGGCTGGTAGGTGCACAGGTCACCGCACTGGTTCTCGGTGCGGCCGGGCACGTTCGGCGCCACGTAACCGTCGGCGGGGGGCTTGAGCCCGCCGAAGATCTGCTCGTTGACCGCGTTCCGGTCGACGGCCATCGAGATGGCCTGCCGCAGCTGCGGGTCCTGGAAGCGCGGGTCGTAGACCGGGAACGTGACCGTCTGGATCCCGAGGTAGGGCTGCGAGACGTGCCGGTCGGGCAGGTCGGTCTGGAAGAGGTTCCCCGCGATCGCCGACGACGGGATGATCGGCAGGAAGTCCAGGTTGTTCGCGACGATGTCGGCGTAGGCGGCCTCGGCGGTCTCGTACACCCGCCACTCGATGCCGCCGATCGTCGGCTGGTTCTCGCCCGCGAACTCCTCGTAGCGCTCGAGCATGATGTTGACGCCCGGCTGCGCCGACACGAACGCGAACGGCCCGTTGCCGATCGGCTTGGCCTCGTAGGCCCCCTGGTCGGTGAAGAAGATCTCGGGCAGCGGCGCGAACGCCGAGTAGCCCAGCTGGGTGGGGAACACCGAGAACGGCTCGGCGAGGGTCACCTCGAGGGTGAGGTCGTCCACCACGCGCAGGCCCGACATCTCCTGCGCCGTGGGCTGTGGGGCCTCCTGCGGCCCGTCCGCGCCGTCCGGGTCCTCGGTGTGGACGTCGGCGTAGCCCTGGATCTGGGCGAAGAAGCTCGCGTTCTGCTGCCCGTTGGGCGAGTAGGCGGTGTAGTTCCAGGCGTCCGCGAAGCTCTGCGCGGTGACGGGGGTGCCGTCGTGGAACGTCCAGCCGTCGTTGAGCGTGATCGTGTAGACGCGGGAGTCGGTGGTCTCGATCGACTCCGCCACCGCGTTGTACGGCTCGGCGGTGCGCGGGTCGTACTCCACGAGGCCGGTGAACATCGCGTCGATCACGCGCCCGCCGCCGACCTCGGTGGTGTTGCCCGGTACGAGCGGGTTCTCGGGATAGGTGTTGTAGATGCTGATCGTGGCGTCGGTCGGTTCGCCCGACCCGCCGCCGCCGCCGGCGGGCTCGCCGCCGGATCCCCCGCACGCGCCGGCCACCAGCGCGACGGAGGTGGTGACGGCCAGCAGGCCGCCGACTCGACGTGATCGCATGGAGCTTCCCCCACTATTCGCTGCGGCCACGCGCGGGTGTAGCGAGGCCACATTGCCGTTCGCTGTGAGCGGACCGTAGCGCCCATCACTCGCCCGTGCGGCAGTCGCGATGTAACGAATGTGTCGCGACGCGCTCACCCCCGGTGAATTCGTGACATCCCTCCTGAACGTCGGGGGAGGTACCGGCACGTACAGTGCGCTCGTGACGCCCGTTCCCCGGCGCCGGCTGCTCCTGGTGCACGCCCATCCGGACGACGAGACGCTGACGACCGGCGGCACCATCGCGCGCTACGCCGCCGACCCGGACACCGCCGTCACGCTGGTGACCTGCACGCTCGGGGAGGAGGGCGAGGTCATCCCTCCGGAGCTGGCACTGCTCGGCCCCGGCGGGTCCGACCAGCTCGGTGGCTACCGGATCGGCGAGCTAGCCGCCGCGTGTGCCGCGCTGGGCGTCGCCGACCACCGCTTCCTCTCCCGGCCGGGGCGCTGGCGCGACTCGGGCATGGCCCTCGCCGGCCACGGCGTCCGCGCCGCCACGCCCGAGCACCTGCACGAGCGGGCGTTCGCCCGGCCGGAGGCCTTCGACGAGCAGGTCGACGCGCTGGCCGCCGTGCTCGAGGAGGTGCGCCCGCAGGTCGTCGTGACGTACCCGGCCGACGGCGGGTACGGCCACCCCGACCACGTCAGGGCGCACCAGATCACGGTCGCTGCCCTGCAGCGGGTGCCCGCGCGCCTGTACTTCACCGCGGTCGGCCGCTCGACGCTCGACGCCGGGCTCGCCGCGCTGGCCGAGGTCGCCGACCTGCCGTTCCGGCGGCCCGACACCGACGAGCTGCCGACCGTGCCGGACGACGCGATCACGGCGCGGATCGACGTGCGCACGCACCGGGCGGCCCGGATCGCGGCCCTGCGCGCCCACGCCACCCAGGTCACTGTCTGGCCGGAGGCGGACGGCGACGCGATCGCGTTCGCGCTGAGCAACCTCGTCGCGCAGCCGCTGCCGGACGTGGAGGAGTTCATGGCGGCCGACGGACCCGGCCACGACGTCGACGACCTGTTCGCGGGGGCCGGGGAATGACCGAACCGACGGCGGGGCCCACGATGACCGGCCCGCCCCCGGACCCGCGACCCGAACCGCCCGTGGTGCCGGACGGCGCGCTGCTCGGACTGCTCGTGCTCAACGGGCTGCTGCTCGGCGGGATCGGGCTGGTGTTCACGCCACTGCACTCGGGCGGGGTGCCGGTGCCGATGGGTGCGGTGCTGTCGATCCTCATCCTCCCGTGGCTCGTGCTGCGGGCCGGGGAGATCCGTCCCCGCACCGCGGTCGCCGCGGCGCCGCTGGTCGCGTGGCTGCTGGTGGTGGGCGCCGTCGGCCTCACCGGCCCGGGCGGCGACGTGATCCTGCCGGCCACGTGGCAGTCGGCGCTGCTCGTCTTCGGGGGGCTGCTGGCCGGCCTCTGGGCGCTGGGGCGGGCCCTCGCGGCGGGACGCACCCGTGGCTGAGGCGATCCCGGACCGCGTGATCGTCGCGATCCTCCGGCCGTTCGTCCGGGCCACCCGCCCGGTCCTCGACGGCCTGCGCGACGCCGACCCGTTCGGGCTGCGGTCCCGCGTGGCGGACGAGGCGGCGCAGAACGAGGCGGGGCAGAACGAGGCGGGGCAGAACGAGGCGGCGCAGGACGATGTGGGGGAGGGCGCCGAGCGCGGGCTGCGCGACAAGGTGCTCGACGCGCTGGCCGCCGTCGAGGTCCCCGGCACCGCCGCGTGGGCGGCGATGGACGTGCCCGCCCGCTCGCGCTGGTGGGTGCGGCGCGTCGGCCGCTTCACCACGCTCCTGGCCGCAGTCCCCGGGCTCGGCGGGGCGCTCGCCAACCGGCTGCCCGTCTCGAAGGTGGTGGGCGCCGCCGGGCAGGGGCTGCTGCTCGTCGCGATCGCGGGCGAGCACGGCGTGCGGGACGAGGGCGAGCTCGTGGGGCTGCTGGGCGCCGTGCTGTTCCGGCGTGACCTCACCGTGGCCGGCCCCAGCGCGGCCGACGACGCCGCCGCCGACGCCCGCGCCGCCGAGCTCACCGGCGACCTCGCCGAGCCGGACAGCCGGCCCACGCTCGCCAGGGTCGGGCGCGCGGTGTGGCGGCTCGGGCGGGCGTTGCTCGCGGTGGAGGACGAGCTGGACAAGCGTCCCCACGGCAACCTCCTGCACGAGGGGCTGGGCATGCTGCCGGTCGTCGGGGCCGTCGGGAAGTACCTCGGCGAGTGGTCGGGGCTCAAACGCGCGGCCCGCGAGGCAGAGAAGCGGCTCCGCCGCCCGTGAGTGAATATCAGTGCTCCAGCACTGTTTTGCACTCACGATTGGCGTCAGCCGGGCGGGACCAGGTACCGGTACTGGTGGTGCTCGGCGAAGCCCCACCGGTCGTAGAGGGCGCGGGCGCCGGTGTTGTGCAGCGCCACCTGCAGCACGGCCCACCGGGCGCCGCGGTCGCGGCCCCACGCCGCGGCGGCGGACAGCAGCGCCGTACGGAGGCCCTGCCTGCGGGCCTCCGGGACGACCTCCAGCAGCGAGACGTGCACGTGGTCCTCGACGACGGTGGCGCGCACCTGGCCCAGCGGTGCACCCCCCGATCCGCGCAACAGCCCGAACGCCGTGTCGGGCGCACCGGCCAGGACCTGCTGCTCCGCGGCGTCCGGTGCCCGGTCCAGCGCGAGCCGCCACCAGTCGTCGGACGGCCGATCCGCCAGTTCGACACGGGGGTCGGCGCTCTCTTCGGGCAGCGGGGCCACGAGCACGGCGACCTCGGCGCCCGCCGCATGACCGACGTCGAGCACCCACCCCTGTGCCTGCACCGCGGTGTCCCACGGCGAGCCGACCGGCACCTGGACGCGCGCCGGGGTCGCGTGCTCGGCCGCGAAGGCGCGCACTGCGTCCAGCGCGGCGGGCACCGGCGTCCCGGGGTCGCCGATCGCCAGAGCGGAGTTCGCGCGCGCGGTGTAGCCGGCCGCCGCGCGCAGTCGCCAGGCGCCCAGCGGGCGGTCGACCTGGGCGGGCCACGCGTCCGCGCACAGCGCTTCGAGCCGGGTGATCGCCGCGAGCGGCGCCCGCCGGGGTGGGGCGGGTGGCACGGCGCGCACGGCCACCACGGCGGCACGGTCGACGGCCACGGGGCCCCACCGCGTCCGCACCAGCACCCCGCCGGACGGATCGGCGCTGAGCTCGCCGACCGCGTCGCTGTAGAGCGGGCGGCCGTCCCTCGTCCCGATCCGGTACCGCAGTGCCACCCGAGCACCTACCAGCTCGTCGGGGATCTCCACGCAGGTCATCCTCCGTCGCCGGTACGACGCGGCTCACACCGCCCCGGGTCCCGCCGCGGCGAACTGCCGAGACATACTGTGGGGCGTCCTGAACCGCCCGAGTGGAGGCCCCGTCCGTGACCTACGTGATCGCCGAGCCCTGCGTCGACCTGCTCGACAAGGCGTGCATCGAAGAGTGCCCGGTCGACTGCATCTACGAAGGCGGGCGGATGCTCTACATCCACCCCGACGAGTGCGTCGACTGCGGTGCCTGCGAGCCGGTGTGCCCGGTCGAGGCGATCTACTACGAGGACGACGTCCCGGAGCAGTGGGCCGCCTACACCAAGGCCAACGTCGACTTCTTCGACGAGCTCGGCTCGCCGGGTGGTGCCTCGAAGGTCGGCAAGATCAACCGTGACGTGGAGCCTGCCGCGAGCCTGCCGCCGCAGCAGCACGACGAGTGAAGATCGACCTTCCCGACTTCCCCTGGGACTCGCTCGCCGAGGACAAGGCCCGCGCCGCGGCGCATCCCGGCGGGATCGTCGACCTGTCGGTCGGCACGCCGGTCGACCCGGTCCCGGACGTCGTCCGGGCCGCGCTCGCGGGGCCCGCGGCCGCCGAGCCCGGCTACCCGACCACGCACGGCACCGCCGACCTCCGCGAGGCCGTGGCCGGTGCCGTGGCGCGGCGCTTCCACGTGACGGTCGACCCGGTCGCGGTGCTGCCGACGATCGGGTCCAAGGAGCTCGTCGCCTGGCTGCCCACCCTGCTCGGGCTCGGCGCCGGGGACACGGTCGTGATCCCCGAGCTCGCCTACCCGACCTACGAGGTGGGTGCCCGGCTCGCGGGCGCCGAGTTCGTCCGCGCCGACTCGACCACGGCCCTCGGACCGCAGCGCGTCGCGCTCGTCTGGCTGAACTCCCCGTCCAACCCGACGGGCCGCGTGCTGCCGGTCGAGCACCTGCGGAAGGTCGTGGCGTGGGCCCGCGAGCGCGGGGCCGTCCTCGCGTCCGACGAGTGCTACCTGTCGCTGTCGCGCGACGCGCACTCGGTGCTGCACCCGGACGTCTGCGGCGGCAGCCACGAGGGCCTGCTGGCCGTGCACTCGATGTCGAAGACCTCCAACCTGGCCGGGTACCGGGCCGGGTTCGTCACCGGCGACCCGGCGCTCGTCGCGGAGCTGCTCGAGGTGCGCAAGCACGCCGGCATGATCGTGCCCCGGCCGGTGCAGGCCGCGATGACGGCCGCAGCGTCCGACGACGCCCACGTCCAGGCGCAGGTGGAGACCTACGCGCGGCGGCGGGCCCAGCTGCGCGTGGCGCTCGAGGGCGCCGGGCTGCGGGTGGAGCACTCCGAGGCCGGGCTGTACCTGTGGGCCACCGCCGGTGAGGACTCCCGGTTGACGGTGCGGCGGCTGGCCGCGCAGGGTGTCCTCGTGGCACCAGGGGAGTTCTACGGTCCGGCGGGCGCACAGCACGTCCGCGTGGCGCTCACCGCCACCGACGAGCGGATCGCGGCGGCGGCGGAGCGCCTCACCGCGGCGTGACCCCACCCGCCGCCACGCGGGCGGTGCAGCCCGCCGTCGTCCTGCTCAGCCTGCTCGCGCTGGCCGCGAACCTCCGGGCCGCCCTCGCCGGCTACCCGCCGCTGCTCGAGACCGTGCGCGCCGACCTCGGCGCGTCCGCGGGCGCCGCCGGGCTCGTCCAGGCCGGGGCGGTGCTGATGATGGCCGTCGGGTCCCTCGCCGGCGCGGGGATCGGCGCTCGCATCGGCCGCGAGCGCGCGCTGGGCGTGGCCGTCGGGCTGGTGGCGGTCGGGAGCCTCGTGCGGGGGGTCCCCGCGCTGCTGTCGCTGATCGGCGGCAGCCTCGTCATCGGGTTCGGGATCGGCCTGGCCGGCGTGCTGCTCACGGGCGTCGTCAAGGAGCACCTCGCCGAGCGCGCCGGCGTCGCGACCGGGGCCTACGTCGTGTCGATGATGATCGGGGCGACGGTCGCCAGCGGCGTCGCCGTGCCGATGGCGACGGCGTTCGGCGGTTGGTCGCTCGCGCTGGCAGCGCTGGCCGTCCCGGCCGTGCTCGCCACGGCCGTCTGGATGCCCCTGGCGCTGCGGATGCCGCGCGCGGACCGCACCCTCGCCCGGATCCGGCTGCCCTGGCGGGATCCCTTCGCCCGGCTGGCCGCCTGCTACCAGGCGGGCACGTCGGTGATGTTCTACGGCTGGCTCACCTGGCTCGCGCCCTACTACGAGGGGCAGGGCTGGAGTGCCGAGCGGGCCGGGGTGCTGCTCGCCGTGTGGAGCCTCATGCAGATCCCGGTGGCTTTGCTCGTGCCCGTGCTGGCCGAGCGCAACCGCCGGTGGCGGTTCTGGGCCGGGCTGACGCTGGCCTGCGGCGTCGCGGGCACGCTCGGGGCCATGCTGGCGCCGATGGTGCCGCTGGTGGGCCCGTGGGCGTGGGTGGTGCTGATCGGTGTCGGCCTCGGCGCGGGCTTCCCGATGGGGCTCACCGTGATCGCGTGGCGCACCCCGGACGGCGCGGCGAGCGCCGCCACGAGCGGCCTCGCGCTCGGCGTCGGCTACACCGCGGCCGGGCTGGCCCCGCTGGTGATGGGGGTGCTGATCGACCTGACCGGCGGCTACCCGGCGGCGATCGGGCTGCTCCTGGCCGCCGCGGCGCTCCAGGGCTTCGCGATCGTGCGGATCGGCGACCGGGCGGCGTGACGGGGGACGGCGGCCGTGATCGCCGCGAGATACGCATCCGCGTAGCCGGGACGACAGGAACGGCGCACTGGCGGTGATCACTCGTCGCGTGATCGGTGTGGGATACGTGTCCGCGCGGTGGGGACAGCAAAGTGGGCACGCTCGTGGCGATCATCGAAGATCGCCGTGAGATACGCGTCCGCGTAGCCGGGACGACAGGAACCGCGCACTCGCGGTGATCAGTTGTCCCGACCGACCGGCCCTACAGCTCCTCGGCGCGAACCCGGACCTGCTCCCAGGCGGCCCACCACTGGGCCCGCTTCTGCTCGGCGCGGGCCCGTTCGCGCTCCACGAGCCGGCCCGCTGCGAACACGACGTGCGCGTCGGGCAGGTCGCCGAGGCCGTCGAGGAGCTCGCGGATGCGCTGCTCGGCCACGCAGGCGTCCTGGTGGTCGCCCAGCACCTCCTGGAGCCCTTCGGTGGCCACGAGCAGCTGCTTGACCGGTCTGCCGAGGGCGGGTTTCGCCAGCTCACCCGTGTAGCGCAGCCGCTTCCCGTGGATCCGCAGGGCGTGCAGCGCCTCGTCGGGCGGGTTCTCCCCGGCCCGCTCGACGGCCTTGCGCAGCGTGCGGGCCTCGGCGCGCACGAGGTCGGCGAGCTCCGGGCGCGCCTTCGTGGCCGACGGCGTCGGCAACGGCAGCCGGATCGCGTCGGCGAGGCGCTCCAGCAAAGCGGTGTAGCGCGGTGCGTCGAGCGCGGCGAGCATCTCGGCCCGGGCCGCCGAGCGCTCCGACTCCAGTACGTCGACGAGCACCTCGCCCGCCGACCGCTCCCGCGCCGGCAGCGTGGCGATCTCCCCGCGCAGCCGCAGCAGCATCACGTCGAGGTCCCGGACGGGGCCCAGCGCTCGGCCCAGCCGGCCGAGCTCGGCGCGCAGCCCGTCGGCCCACGTCGCCTCGAGCAGCGGCCGGGCGGCCTTGAGTGTTGCCCGCATCCGCCGCACGGCGACCCGCATCTGGTGCAGGTCCTCCATGTCCGCCCCGTTGCGGGTGCTCGGGTCGTGGCGCAGCAGCGCGCGCAGCCGCCGGTCCAGCGCCACCCGCACGTGGTGCGCGGGCGAGTCGGACGGGGCGGCGGTGAGCGGCTCGGGCAGGTCGGACACGGCGAACGGGAGACCCCGCGGGCGCTTGCGCGTCGTCGTGGGCACGCCGGCTCAGTTCGCGTGCAGTGCTGCGTTGAGGGCGATGCCCTCGCCGGTGCGGGGGAGGACCTCGACGGCGCCGCTGACCGAGTTGCGGCGGAACAGCAGCCCGTCCTGACCGGACAGGGTGCGTGCGGCGACGCTGCTCCCGTCCGGGAGCGTGATCTTGGTGCCCGCGGTGACGTACAGGCCCGCCTCGACCACGCAGTCGTCGCCGAGCGAGATCCCGATGCCCGCGTTCGCACCGAGCAGGCACCGCTCCCCGACGGACACGACCTCCTTGCCGCCGCCCGACAGCGTCCCCATGATCGACGCACCGCCCCCGACGTCGGAGCCGTCACCCACGACGACCCCGGCCGAGATGCGGCCCTCGACCATCGACGCGCCGAGCGTGCCGGCGTTGAAGTTGACGAAGCCCTCGTGCATGACGGTGGTGCCGGCGGCCAGGTGGGCGCCGAGCCGGACCCGGTCGGCGTCGGCCACGCGGACCCCGGCGGGGAGCACGTAGTCGACCAGGCGCGGGAACTTGTCGACGCCGTACACCGTCACCGGGCCGCGGGCGCGCAGCCGGGCCCTGGTGCGCTCGAATCCGGGTACCGGGCACGGCCCGTGGTTGGTCCACACGACGTTCGCGAGCAGCCCGAAGATGCCGTCCAGGTTCGCCTCGTGCGGCGCGACCAGGCGGTGGCTCAGCAGGTGCAGGCGCAGGTAGACGTCGTGCGTGTCGACCGGCGGGTCGGCGAGCGAGTCGATCGCGGTGCGCACGACCGCGGTGGTGACGCCGCGCGCGTCGTCGCTGGCGGCGAGCGGCTCGAGGTCGGCCGAGACGTCCGGCGCGTCCGGGCCGAGTGCGGGGGCGGGGAACCAGGTGTCGAGGACGGTGCCGTCGGCGGCGATCGTCGCCAGGCCGGTGCCGGAGGCGCCCTCGCGGCGCGGTGCGGTGCTCACGGCCTCCGACGCTAGTCAACGCGCCGGTCGGAGGGGACCTCCGGGGGCCGCCTGACGCCAGCAAGGTGGCAATACTGCCACTGGCCGGCAGCATGGCCACCTTGCTGCCACATGCGGACGGGGAGGGGCTGCCGCCACAGGGGGCGCGGGTAGCCTCCGCGGCCGTGACCGTGCCGCACCTGGACCTCACCGCCGACCCTGTCGACCTGTGCGCCGCGCTCGTTGACGTGCCCAGCGTCTCCGGTGACGAGGCGCCGCTCGCCGACGCGCTGGAGCGTGCGTTGCGCGAGCAGGCCCCGCATCTGGAGCTGCTGCGGTCCGGGCAGGCCGTGCTCGCGCGCACGAACCTGGGCCGGGAGCGGCGGGTGCTGCTGGCCGGGCACATCGACACCGTCCCGATCGCCGACAACCTGCCCAGCCGCCGCGACGGCGACCTGCTGTACGGGTGCGGCACGTCGGACATGAAGGCGGGCGACGCGGTCATTGCGCACCTCGCGGCCACCGTGTCCGACCCGCGCCACGACCTCACGCTCGTGTTCTACGACTGCGAGGAGGTGGAGGCCGCCCGCAACGGCCTCGGCCGCATCGAGCGCGAGCACGCCGACTGGCTGCGGGCCGACCTCGCGATCCTCGGCGAGCCCACCAACGCCGGCGTCGAGGCGGGCTGCCAGGGCACGCTGCGGGGGGAGATCACCACGCGGGGGCGCCGGGCGCACTCGGCGCGCTCCTGGCTGGGGCGCAACGCGGTGCACGCCGCCGCGGCCGTGCTGGACCGGCTCAACACCTACGGCGCTCGCACGGTCGACATCGACGGCTGCGAGTACCGGGAGGGCCTGCAGGCGGTGCGGATCGTCGGCGGGGTGGCGGGCAACGTCGTGCCCGACGAGTGCGTCGTCACCGTGAACTTCCGCTTCGCCCCCGACCGCACCGCCGCGGCGGCCGAGCAGCACGTCCGGGAGGTGTTCGACGGGTTCGAGGTCGCGGTCACCGACCTGTCGCCCGGCGCGCTGCCCGGGTTGACGGCCCCCGCGGCGGCCGAGTTCATCGCGGCCACCGCCGCCACCCCGTCGGCCAAGTACGGCTGGACCGACGTCTCGCGGTTCGCCGCCCTCGGGATCCCGGCCGTGAACTACGGGCCGGGCGACCCGAACCTCGCCCACACCCGCGAGGAGTACGTGGACACCCGGCAGATCACGGAGGCCACCGCCGTCCTGCGCCGGTTCCTGGCCCGCTGAACCCCCGCCCGTGGTTGCAGTAAAGCCACTTTCCTGCCATGTGGTTGCGTGAAAGTGGCTTTGCTGCAACGGCGAGCGCCACCCACCGCGCCGTCCCGCTCCGGGCGCGCCGCCCCGAGCGCCCGCCGAGTCGGCGTCACTACTGTGGGCAGCATGACCGCCACCGGGGGAGGGCGCCCCGACGAGAAGCAGCGCGGCCCCGTCGTACTGCGCCGCGAGCACCGCAACGAACCCACCACCACCGACCAGCGCCTGCTGGACTCGCGTGGCCCCAGCGACTGGGTGCACACCGACCCGTGGCGCGTGCTGCGCATTCAGGCCGAGTTCGTCGAGGGCTTCGGCATGCTGGCCGAGCTGCCGCGCGCCGTCACCGTGTTCGGCTCGGCGCGCACCCCCCGCGACCACATCGAGTACGCCCAGGGCAGGGCGCTGGGCACCGCGCTCGCCGAGGCCGGCTTCGCCGTGATCACCGGCGGCGGCCCGGGCGCCATGGAGGCGGCCAACAAGGGTTGCTCCGAGGCCGGCGGGTTCTCGGTCGGGCTGGGCATCGAGCTGCCGTTCGAACAGGGCCTCAACGACTGGGTCGATCTCGGCATCAACTTCCGCTACTTCTTCGCCCGCAAGACCATGTTCGTCAAGTACTCCCAGGCGTTCGTCTGCCTGCCGGGCGGCTTCGGCACGCTCGACGAGCTGTTCGAGGCGCTCACCCTGGTGCAGACGAAGAAGGTCACGAAGTTCCCGGTGGTGCTGCTGGGCAGCGAGTACTGGGGCGGGCTCTACGAGTGGATCTCCAGCACCGTGCGGGAGAGCGGCAAGGTCGGAGACAAGGACCTCGCCCTGCTGCACCTCACCGACGACGTCGACGACGCCGTGAAGATCGTGCAGGAGGCGTGGCGGGCGTGGGAGGAGGCGCATTGACCACGGAGCGACCGCTCGCGGTCTGCGTCTACTGCGCCTCCATCGAGGGGATCCCCCCGCAGTACCCCGCGCTCGCCGCCGAGGTGGGCAGGCAGATCGCGGACCGCGGCTGGCAGCTCGTGTCGGGGGGCGGGCGGGCGTCGATGATGGGCACGGTCGCGGCGGCGGCCCGCTCCGGCGGGGCCCGCACCACCGGGGTGATCCCGCGCGCGCTCGTCGACCTCGAGTGGGCCGACCACGAGTCCGACGAGCTGCTGGTCGTCGACACGATGCGCGAGCGCAAGGCGCTCATGGAGGCCCACGCCGACGCCTTCCTCGCGCTGCCCGGCGGCGTCGGCACCTGTGAAGAGCTGTTCGAGGTGTGGACGGCGGGCTACCTGCGGATGCACGCCAAACCCGTCGTGCTGCTCGACCCCGACGGGCACTATGCCGGCCTGATCGAGTGGGTGCGGGACATCGCCGGCCGGGGCTTCGTGCGGCCCGAGGCGGTGGCGCGGCTCGTGGTCGCCACCGACGTCGCCGAGGCGCTCGACGCGTGCGCGGCCCCGGTGGACCTCTCGCGATCGCAGGCGTGATGCGGTTCGGGAGCCGGCAGCCGGCCCAGGACCGCGCGCTGGTGATGGCGATCGTGAACCGCACCCCCGACTCGTTCTACGACCGCGGCGCGACCTTCTCCGACGAGGCCGCCATGGCCAAGGTCGACGAGGCGATCGCCGAGGGCGCCGACATCATCGACATCGGCGGCGTGAAGGCCGGACCGGGACCCGAGGTCGACGTGGCCGAGGAGATCCGCCGGGTCGTGCCGTTCGTGGCGGCCGTACGCGACCGCCACCCCGACATCGTGATCAGCGTCGACACCTGGCGCGGCGAGGTCGGCAGGCTCGCTGTCGCCGAGGGTGCGGACCTGCTCAACGACACGTGGGCCGGGGCCGACCCGACGCTCGGGGAGGTGGCCGCCGAGACCGGGGCCGGGATCGTCTGCTCGCACACGGGGGGCGCGGTGCCGCGGCGCCGCCCGCACCGGGTGCGTTACGCCGACGTCGTGGCCGACGTCCTGGCCGACGTCTGCGGCCAGGCCCAGCGGCTCGTCGGGCTCGGTGTGGCGCGCGAGGGCATCGTGATCGACCCCACCCACGACTTCGGCAAGAACACCTTCCACGGCCTCGCGCTGCTGCGTCGCTGCGACGAACTGGTGGCCAGCGGGTGGCCCGTCCTGATGGCGCTGTCCAACAAGGATTTCATCGGCGAGACGCTCGGCGTCACCGAGGTGACCGAACGCCTGGAGGGCACCCTCGCGGCCACGGCGCTGGCCGCCGCGGCCGGCGCGCGGGTGTTCCGGGTGCACGAGGTTGCCGCCACCCGCCGTACCGTGGACATGGTCGCGGCCGTCGCGGGTACCCGTCCCCCCGCACGTACGGTCCGCGCGCTGGCCTGACCTGGGGCGCCGACGGGGCCGATCCCTGACGAGCTGCCGAGTGCGAGGAGGGCCCCATGGACCGCGTCGCCGAGGACTGGTTCGCCCGCCGCACCTGGCAGGACCCGGACTGGTCGGCGGCCGACCTCGTCGCCGCCAAGGCGGGACGAAAGGTGTCGGTCGTGCTCCCCGCGCTCGACGAGGAGGCGACGGTCGGCGCGATCGTCGAGGCGGTCGGGCCCCTGACCCGGCACCCGTCGCCGCTGGTGGACGAGCTGGTCGTGATGGACTCCGGGTCCACCGACCGGACCGTCGAGGTCGCGCGGGCCGCCGGTGCGCGGGTGGTGCTGCGCACCGACGTCCTCCCCGAGCTCGAGCCGGTGCCCGGCAAGGGCGAGGTGCTGTGGCGCTCGCTCGCGGCCACCTCCGGCGACGTCCTCTGCTTCCTCGACTCCGACCTGGTCGACTTCGACCCCGGTTTCGTCCCGGCGCTGCTCGGCCCGCTGCTCGCCACGCCGGGCATCGGGCTGGTGAAGGGCTTCTACCGGCGGCCGCTACGGCTGGAGACCACCCAGGCCGACACCGGTGGCGGCCGCGTCACCGAGCTGCTCGTGCGGCCGCTGCTGGCGGCGTTGCGCCCCGAGCTGGGCGGCGTGGTCCAGCCGTTGGGCGGGGAGTACGCCGCCACGCGCGAGCTGCTGGAGTCGGTGCCGTTCGCGGCCGGGTACGGCGTGGAGGTCGGGCTGTTGCTCGACACCTGTTCCGCGCTCGGCCTCGATGCGCTCGCGCAGGTCAACCTGGGCGTGCGCAAGCACCGCAACCGCTCGCTGCTGCAGCTCGGTGTGATGGCCCGGCAGATCCTCGCTGCGGCGCTGCCGCGGTGCGGCGTTCCGGACGCCGGCGGGATGCTCACCCAGTTCGTGCAGATCGACGGGGAATGGCTGCCGTCGGCCACGGCGGTGGACGCCGCCGAGCGGCCACCCATGCGCCAGGTGCTGGTGCGGTGAACGGTGCGCCGTGGTGGGATCGCACCCGTGGGGACCGCCTTGATCTACCTGATGGTCGTCGCCGGGGTGGCCGCCGTCGTGTTCGGGATGGCGGCGGTCGTCTTCGGCCGCGGTGAAGAGCTCGCACCGCTGCCGCCCGGCGCCACCCCCACGCGCCTGCCGGCGGGAGAGATCGACGGCGACGACGTGCGCGAGCTGCGGTTCCAGCAGGCCCTCCGGGGCTACCGGATGGACGAGGTCGACTGGGTGCTCGATCGGCTGGCCGACGAGCTGGACCGGGCCGGTGCCGAGCGGGACGGGCTGCTCGCCAGGGTGGCGGAGCTGGAGTCCGAGCTGGCCGGGCCCGGGTTGCGGGCGAAGGGGGAGCGATGACGCAGCGCGTGGAGCTGACCGTGGGCGTCGACGTCGACGCGCCGGCCGATGTCGCCTGGCGGACCGTCACCGACTGGCCCGGCCAGAGCGTATGGATGCTCGGCACCCGGGTCGAGGTGACGAGCGGCGGTGACGGCAGGGGGCCGGGAGCCACCCTGGAGGCCGTCACCGGGGTCGGACCGATCGGTTTCACCGACCCGATGGAGATCGTCGAGTGGAGGCCACCGCGGCGCTGCGTCGTGCGGCACACCGGGCGGGTCGTTCGCGGCGACGGGGTGTTCGAGGTGGACGAGCTGGGACCGGAGCGGGCGCGCGTGGTGTGGACGGAGCGGCTGGACCTCCCGCTCGGGGCGCTCGGACGGGCCGGCTGGCCGGTGGCCCGGCCCGCGTTCCGCGCAGGCGTCGCGTACTCGCTGCGGCGGATGGCGCGCCTGTGCGAGGCGAGGTATCGGTCGCGTGGCTGACGAGCGCGACCGCTGCGGGTGGGCGGGCACGGCACCGGAATACGTCGCCTACCACGACGAGGAGTGGGGCCGGCCGCTGCGCGGCGTCACCGCGCTGTTCGAGCGGCTGAGCCTCGAGGGCTTCCAGTCCGGGCTCTCCTGGCTGGTCATCCT
Organism: Pseudonocardia nigra; assembly: GCF_019396355.1. Lineage (GTDB taxonomy): Bacteria > Actinomycetota > Actinomycetes > Mycobacteriales > Pseudonocardiaceae > Pseudonocardia > Pseudonocardia nigra. The sequence continues at coordinate 74,104 of NZ_JAHKRK010000005.1, read as the reverse complement.
CCGCAAGCGCCCGGCGTTCCGCGCGGCGTTCGCCGGGTTCGACCCCGAGGCGGTGGCGCGGTTCGGCGAGGTGGACGTGCAGCGCCTCCTCGGCGACGCCGGGATCGTCCGCAACCGGGCCAAGATCGAGGCCACGGTCCACAACGCGCGGCGGGTGCTGGACCTGGACACGCCGCTCGACGAGCTGCTGTGGTCGTTCGCCCCCGACCCCGCCACGCAGCGGCGACCCGCCTCCCTCGACGAGGTGCCGGCGACGACGGCGGAGTCCCGGGCGATGGCCCGTGAGCTCAAGCGCCGCGGCCTGCGATTCGTCGGACCGACGACCTGCTACGCGCTCATGCAGGCCGCCGGCCTGGTCGACGACCACGTCGCCACCTGTTGGCGCGCTGCGACCTGACGGCTGCTCACCGTGAGCCTGCTGGGTGGTTGATCGCTCCGGTTGCATCCCCGTCGGACGGATGAGGAAAGATGTTCGCAGCATCCCCGCCGCGCGCTCTCCCCGCGCAGCGGCACCCTGCAGACGACGAGGAGGGAGCAGGAGATGGCGGCGATGAAGCCCCGGACCGGCGACGGTCCCCTGGAGGTGACCAAGGAGGGTCGGGGCATCGTGATGCGCGTTCCTCTGGAGGGCGGCGGCCGCCTGGTCGTCGAGATGTCGGTCGAGGAGGCCAGCGACCTCGGTGACGCCCTGAAGTCCGCCTCCGGCTGACCTCAACCCCGCGTGACGCGGGGACCCCGGTTCGACGAACGGCACCGGCGAACGGCACTGCGCCGTCCGCCGGTGCCGTTCGTCGTTCTTCCGGCTCGATCCGGCGAGATCATTGATCGCCGCGAGATGTCGCGTGTGGCAGTTCCGACCGCGCGGATGCGTATCTTGCGGCGATCTTGGCGCCGGTGATCGCCGCGAGGGTGCGCTCTTTGTCGTCGGGACTGCGCGGATGCGAATCTGACGGCGATCATGGAGTGGGTGATCGCCGCGAGGGCGCGCTCGTTGTCGTTGGAACTGCGCGGATGCGCATCTCGCGGCGATCACCGCCGGCACCGCAACCACGCGCGCCCGTCACAGCGCCGGCACGACCTCCCGCACCGGCTCGGCCCGGACCCCCGGCCCGGCGAGCCGCACGAGCTCGATCGACACCGCTCCGCACACGCAGCGCCGGTACCGCACCCATCCCTCGGAGGTGGCGTGCGTGGAGAGCACCTCCGCCTCGTCGCCGGGCCATCCGCAGTGCCGACACCGCATCGCGCGCGCTCCTCAAGTGTAATATCCGTCTTGATATGAGAGCTTACACCTCGAGGCGCCGGGAGTAATAGTCCATTGGACTTCATCGGTTACCGCAGCAACGCGCTCGGCGCGGCCGTCGACCTCGTGAACGCCGTCGCCACGGCCCCGGACGAGGACCCGCCGCCCGGCGGCCGGATGCGGGGCGTGCTCCTGGAGCACGGCTACCTCGCCGAGACGGCCCCGGGCTCGGTCGAGCCCGCGCTGCGGGCCTGGGCGCGGCGGTTGCGCACGGTCTTCGACGCCGCCGACCTCGACGCCGCCGCGGTCGCGGTCAACGCCCTGCTGGCCGATGTGCGGGTCGAGCCGCACCTGTCCGGGCACGACGGGCAGCGCTGGCACCTGCACTACGCGCCGCCGGAGGCCGGCGTGGTCGACCGGGTGCGCTCCACCACCGCGTTCGCGCTCGCCATGCTCGTGTCGGAGTACGGGCTCGACCGGCACGGCCGGTGCGCGGCCGATGGCTGCGCACGGGTGTTCGCCGACACCTCGCGCAACGCCGCCCGCCGCTACTGCTCCTCGGCGTGCGCCAACCGGTCCGCCGTGGCGGCCCACCGGGCCCGCGTGCGGGCGAGGGTGCGGTAGCCCTCAGCCGAGAGCGCGGTAGATCTCCACCGTGCGGGCCGCGGCCTGCTCCCAGGAGAACTCCCGCTCCGCCCGCGCGCGCCCCGCGGCGCCCATCGCCGCCGCCCGCTGCGGGTCGGCCAGCAGCTCGTTGACGGCATCGGCGATCCCGGTCCGGAACTCCTCCACGGCGTGCTCGTCGAAGTGCACCAGCAGGCCGGTGCCGCCGTGGTCGACGACCTCGGGGATGCCCCCGACGTCGGAGGCCACCACGGCGGTGCCGCAGGCCATCGCCTCGAGGTTGACGATGCCGAGCGGCTCGTACACCGACGGGCAGACGAACACGGTGGCCGCCGACAGCAGCTGCCGCACCTCGGCGGTGGGCAGCATGCGCCGCACCCACACCACCCCCGGGCGGGCGGCGCTGAGCTCGGCGACCGCCTTCTCGGTCTCCTCGGCGATCTCCGGGGTGTCGGGCGCGCCGGCGCACAGGACGATCTGGGCGTCCCGGTCGATCCGGTGGGCCGCGGCCACCAGGTGGGCGAGCCCCTTCTGGCGCGTGATGCGGCCGACGAACACGACGCTCGGGCGGTCCGGGTCGACACCTGCCGCGCGCACGGCGTCGCGGTTCGGGTCGGGGCGGTAGAAGTCCGTGTCGATGCCGTTGTGCACCACGTGCACCCGGGCCGGGTCGAGCGCCGGGTAGCACTCCAGGACGTCGGTGCGCATCCCGGCGCTCACCGCGATCACCGCGTCGGCCGCCTCGTACGCCGTGCGCTCCACCCACGACGACAGCCGGTAGCCGCCGCCGAGCTGCTCGGCCTTCCACGGCCTGCGTGGCTCCAGCGAGTGCGCGGTGACGACGTGCGGCACCTCGTGGAGGATCTTGGCCAGGTGCCCGGCCATGTTCGCGTACCAGGTGTGGGAGTGGGCGATGTCGGCCCCGGCGAGTGCCGCGACCATCGACAGGTCGACCCCGAGGGTCTGCAACGCCGGGTTCGCGTCGGCGAGCGCGGCGGGCGGGCGGTGCGCGTGGGTCTCCGGCTGCCCGGGACGGGCGTCGCCGAAGCAGTGCACCTCGACGTCGACGAGCCCGCGCAACGCCGGCACGAGATGTTCCACGTGCACCCCGGCCCCGCCGTAGACGTCCGGGGGGAACTCGCGGGTGAGCAGGCCGATCCGCACTCCGCGAACCGTAAGGCATCGACGGCGGGCCCGCGGGTATGCCCGCCGCATGGTTTTCGCCGGTTCGACATCGTGTAGCGGTGGCCGGACACCCAGGGAGAGCACTAGGGTCGGCTCCGTGACGATGCTGCCGGCTGACCCGGCTCCCGGGACCGCGATCGGAGCGTCGGCATGACCATGGCTCGGCTTTCCCTCGCCTCGCCGCGGGTGCTCGCCGCCAACGTCCTCGGAATCGTCCTCGCGGGCGGCGAGGGGAAGCGTCTCTGGCCGCTCACCGCCGACCGGGCCAAGCCCGCCGTGCCGTTCGGCGGCAACTACCGGCTGATCGACTTCGTACTGTCCAATCTGGTCAACGCCGGAATGCACCGCATCTGCGTGCTCACGCAGTACAAGTCGCACTCGCTGGACCGGCACATCTCCACCACGTGGCGGCTCTCCAGCGTGCTCGGCCAGTACATCACCACGGTCCCGGCCCAGCAGCGGCTCGGCAGGCGCTGGTACACCGGCAGCGCCGACGCGATCTTCCAGAGCCTCAACCTCGTCTACGACGAGCGCCCCGACTACATCGCGGTGTTCGGCGCCGACCACGTCTACCGGATGGACGCCGCGCAGATGCTGGCGCGGCACATCGAGAGCGGAGCCGGCGTCACCGTGGCCGGCATCCGCGTGCCGCGCGCCGAGGCCAAGGCGTTCGGGGTGATCAACTCCGATCCGGACGGCCGGATCGTCGACTTCCTCGAGAAGCCCTCGGACCCGCCGTCGGTGCCGGACGACCCGGACGTGACGTTCGCCTCGATGGGCAACTACATCTTCACCACCGAGGTGCTGCTCGAGGCGTTGCGGGCCGACGCCGAGGACGGCGACTCCGACCACGACATGGGCGGCGACATCATTCCGCGGCTGGTCCGTCAGGGCGACGCCGCGGTCTACGACTTCGCCGACAACGTGGTGCCGGGGGCCACCGACCGCGACGCGGGCTACTGGCGCGATGTCGGCACCGTCGACGCCTACTACGAGGCGCACACCGACCTGGTGTCGGTGCACCCGATCTTCAACCTCTACAACGACCGCTGGCCCATCCGCACCGCGATGGCGCCGCTGCCGCCCGCGAAGTTCGTCGAGGGCGGGATCGCACAGGACTCGATCGTCGGCGTCGGCACGATCATCTCCGGCGCGATCGTCCGGCGGTCGGTCATCAGCCCGAACGTGCGGATCGAGGCGGGCGCCGAGGTGTCGGACTCCGTCGTGCTCCCCGGCGCCCGGGTGGGCCGCGGCGCGGTGGTGCGCGGCGCGATCCTCGACAAGAACGTGGTGGTCCCCGACGGTGCCCTCGTCGGGGTGGACCTCGGGCTGGACCGGGCGCGCTACACCGTCAGCCAGGGCGGCGTGGTCGTGCTGGGCAAGGGTGCCACCGCGCTATAGCCGCAACGCGCCGAGCAGGCCATCGCCGAGGGGGAGCAGCACCGGCACGAGGCGATCGTCCTCGCGTACCTGCTGGGCCACCTCGCGCAGCGCGCCGCCGGGCTCGTCGGTGTCGACCACGCCGTGGAACACCACGATCCCGCCGGCCCGCAGCAGCCGGGCGGCCTCGTCGAGGTAGCGGGGGTGGTCACCGGGTGCGGCATCGACGAACACGAGGTCGTAGCCGCCGTCGGTGAGGCGCGGCAGCACCTCGAGCCCCATGCCGTTGATCAGCCGCAGCCGGGACGGCCCGTGGCCCGCCGCGACGAACGCCTGCCGGGCGGTGCGCTGGTGCTCGGGGTCGACGTCGATCGAGGTGAGCAGGCCGTCGCCGGTCATCCCGGCCAGCAGCCACAGTCCGCTGACCCCGGTGCCGGTGCCGACCTCGACGACGGCGCGCGCGCCGATCGTTGCCGCGAGGAACCGGAGCGCGGCGCCCACGCCGGGTCCGATCGGCACGCAGCCCACCTGCGCCGCGGAGTCGCGCGCGGCGAGGAGCACCTCGTCCTCGGGGAGGTAGGATTCGACGTGGTCGCGCAGCGCCGGGAGATCCGTGGCGCTGTCCGGGCCGCTCATGGTCGAGAAGGCTACTGCGATGGGTCTTCCACGGTGTGCCCGGCGCGCCTGCGCCCGCGGTAGGCGGTTTCACAGGTTCCTCTCAGCCGGTTCTCACCCGCCATTCACGGGTATGCGGCACCGTAGGTGCCATCGGTCGGGGTCGTCGGCCGGTGAAGGGCCGGGAACTCGATGCCCCGGCGCTTCGTTGGCCGCAAGGCACGACCCGCCGCAGGAGGTGCGACCCGAACGATGAGCGACGGCACAGCCACGCTGCCGAGCAGTCCCGTGGCAGGCGGCCCCGCGTCCGGTGGGATGGCACTTCCCGGCGAGGGCGCCGACTGGTCGCCGCCGAGCTGGGACGAGATCGTCCGGGAGCACGCCGACCGCGTGTACCGGCTCGCCTACCGCCTCACCGGCAACCCCCACGACGCCGAGGACCTCACCCAGGAGACGTTCGTGCGAGTGTTCCGCTCGCTGGCGTCGTACAAGCCGGGCACGTTCGAGGGCTGGCTCCACCGCATCACCACCAACCTCTTCCTCGACATGGTCCGCCGCCGCTCCCGCATTCGGATGGAGGCGCTGCCGGACGACTCCGACCGGCTGCCCGGCCGCGGCCCCGAGCCTGAGCAGGTGTTCTCCGACACCCACCTCGACCCGCAGCTGCAGGCCGCCCTCGACGAGCTGCCGCCCGAGTTCCGCGCCGCCGTCGTGCTGTGTGACGTGGAAGGCCTCTCCTACGAGGAGATCGGCGCCACCTTGGGCGTGAAGCTCGGTACGGTGAGAAGCAGGATCCACCGCGGGCGGGCCGCACTGCGCGGCGCTCTGGAGCGCCACCGCGCTGCCGCGCAGGCCACGGCGTCCGGGGCGGCGGGAGACGGAGCGTCGGAGGAGGTACGCGGGTGAGGGACGGCCGCTGGCGCATCTCGGTCACGGTCCCCGACTGGGGACACGACCATCTGTCGTCGGATGCCGTCGTCGCATACGTCGACGGCGAGCTCGCCCCTGGCCCCCACACCCGTGCCACCGAGCACCTGGCGCAGTGCCCCGAGTGCGCCGCCCAGGTGGTCGCGCAGGGCCAGGCCAGGGCGGCCCTGCGCACGGCCGACTGTCCCAGCCTGCCGTCGTCGCTGCTGTCCAGCCTGCGTGCGATACCGCAGGACACCGATCTGCCCGGGCCACCCGCCGGCCTCTCGATGACCGCCGACGGCGAGCTCGTCACGGTGCTGCGCCCCGAACGCGACGACGCCCGCCGCGGGCGGCGCGACGTGCAGCTCACCGAGCAGGCCCCGGTGGGCACCCCGCTGGCGGAGGCACCGCCCGCCGGACTCGACGGGCCCGTGCCGCACCACGGCAGGCGGCCTCCCGCACACCGCGGCCTCCGGCTCGGCACCGGTGTCGCCGTGTCCGGGCTCGCCCTCGGCGCGCTCGCCTTCGGTCTGCCCAGCGCATCGGGCGGCCCGTCCCCGGTGCCCACGGCGGCCGACCGCGGTGTGCTCGGCGGCGCCCCGGCGGGTGTCGTCGACGCCAGGCTGCGGGTCACACCCGCCGCCACCCCTGCCCAGCGGGCGGATCTGCTCGACCGGGTCCAGCGCCTTCCCGCGTCCTTCCGCGGGCTGCCCTGATCCGGCTGCCCCTGATCCGGCTACGCGGACTTCACCGCCGCTGCGGCAGGCTGGGTGCGGCCGGTGACCGCAGAGCCCAGGAGTCAGCAGCGCGATGAACGAACGCAGCGCCCCCGCGACGCGTTCGGGTGACCGCGCCGGCGATGAGCCGGGCCGGGACACCACCGCCGGCGCCCCCGGCGACCCCACCGCCGAAACCGGCGCCGCGACCACCGACGAGACGCCCACGGTGCCCGTGGCCCGCAGCGAACCGCCGCGACTGGCCCCCAAGCCGCTCGACCGGCCGCCCGTGGACGCCGCGGCGGCCTCGGTGTTCGGCCGCCCCAATGGCGTGGACGGCGGGTTCGCCGCCGCGCGGGGCTCCGGCGCGATGCCGACCCGCACCACGGTGGCTGCGCCCCCGCCCACAGCGTTGGCCAGTGCCTTCGGCCGCCCCAACCCGGGCGCGGCCGCGCTGCAGCGACCCCCGTCGAACGGGTCGGGGCACGCGCCGGACGACGCGACGTTCTGGGACGAGGGCGCCGACCATGATCCCTGGCGCGACCCCGACAGCCCGGCCGCCCTCGGTCCGCCCGCCGAGACGGGCGAGCCGGAACCCTCGCCGCCGCGCGGTGAGGGCGCCCGGCTCAGCCTCCGGGAGGTGCTGTTCGGCAGGCGCGTCGAGCCGCGGGCGCTGGCCGGGCTCGCACTGGTCGCGCTGCTCATCGGCGCCGGGGGCGGGCTCGTCGGCCGGATGACGGCCGACGGCGCCTCCGGCCTCACCGACCCCGACCCGACGATCACCCAGGCGATCGAGGGCAAGGAGCGGCCGCCCGGCTCGGTGGCCGACATCGCCGCCCGCACGGTGCCCGCGGTGGTCTCGATCGAGGTCCGCGTCGGCGAGGAGGGCGGCACGGGATCCGGCGTCGTCATCGACCCGGACGGCTACGTGCTCACCAACAACCACGTGATCGCCCCCGCGGCCGAGGTCAACGGCGGCCGGATCGAGGCGATCTTCCACGACGGCACGCGCAGCGCGGCCCAGGTCGTGGGCCGCGACCCGAAGACGGACCTGGCCGTCATCCGGGTGGCCGTGACGAACCCGGTCGTCGCGAGCATCGGGTCGTCCTCGGCCCTCGCCGTGGGCGACGGGGTGATCGCGATCGGCTCGCCGCTGGGCCTGGCGGGCACGGTCACCACCGGCATCGTCAGCGCGCTGGACCGTCCGGTCCGGCTCGACGGGAGCGGCACCGACCTGAACGCCGTGATCGATGCCATCCAGACCGACGCTGCGATCAACCCCGGCAACTCGGGCGGTCCGCTGGTCGACTCCACGGGCGCGGTCGTCGGGATCAACACCGCCATCCGCAGCCTCGGGATGGGCGAGGGCGGCTCGATCGGCCTCGGGTTCGCGATCCCGATCGACGACGCGCGCGTGATCGCCGACGAGCTGATCCGCAGCGGCGCGGTGCGCCACGCCGAGATCGGCGTCAACGCCCGTTCCGTCACCGACGGCATCACCGACGGCGCTCAGGTGCAGAACGTGCAGCAGGGCGGCGCGGCCGCGGCGGCGGGCATCGTCGAGGGCGACGTGATCGTCCGGGTCGGTGACCGCACGATCGGCGGAGCCGACGAGCTCGTCGTCGCCGTCCGGGAACGCAACCCGGGCGACACCGTCGAGGTCGAGCTGATCAGGGAGGGCCGCCCGCTCACGGTGTCGGTGGTGCTCACGTCCGATTAGGGAACAACGGCCGAACCGGGTGGGCACGCGGAGCGAACGCCGGAACCGGGGACAGCTTTTCCAGCGATCATACTTTCCGACCCCGTAGGGTGGTGCCGTGTTCGACAGCGTCGGCTGGGGCGAGATCATCGTGTTGATCGTGGCCGGGTTGTTCATCCTCGGCCCGGAACGGCTTCCCTCCGCGGCCTCGTGGCTGGGCCGCTCGATCCGTCAGGTCAAGGACTACGCCACGGGTGCGAGGGAACAGCTCCGCGGCGAGCTCGGCCCGGAGTTCGACGAGCTGCGCAAGCCGCTCGAGGAGCTGCGCGGGCTGCGCAACTTCAACCCGCGCACCGCGGTGCAGCGCACGCTGTTCGACGACCCGCCCGTGAAGCCCAACGGCCACGCCACGGGGCCGAACCTCACGAAGTCGAACGGCGCCACCGCCACCCCGCCCGCGGCAGCGGCCAAGGAGAGCCTGGCGAAGAACGAGCGGCCGCCGATCGACCCCGACGCCACCTGACCACCGCTCCCGGCGACGGGAAACGGCTCGAGCAACGGGCGCGGCCCGGCCGACCGTGGTCAGAGGGCCGGTCGGCGCAGGTGCCAGTCCGTCGCCTGCTGGAACGCGTGGGCGGCGGCGAGCACTGCGTCGTCGGCGTGCCGGGGTCCCACGATCTGCAGCCCCACCGGCAGCCCGTCAGCGCCGTTGCGCGCTCCGCCTTCGCTCCGCGCGGTCGTGAACCCGCACGGCACGCTCGCGGCCGGCTGCTGCGTCATGTTGAACGGGTAGCTGAACGGCGTCCAGGACGTCCACCGCTTCCGCGGCCACCCGGCGGGCACCTCGACGCCCGCCTCGAACGCCGGGATCGGCATCGCCGGGGTGAGTAGCAGGTCGTAGCGGGTGTGGAACTCGCCCATCCGGATCCCGAGGTCGTTGCGCACGCCCATCGCACCGAGGTAGTCCAGCGCCGAGGCGCGGGCGCCCTGCTCACAGGCCTCGACCAGGCCCGGGTCCATCAGCTCCCGCTCGGCGGGCCCGAGGTGCTCGGTCGACTTGGCGGCACCGGCGAACCACAGCACCTCGAACGCCGCCACGGGGTCGCTGAAGCCGGGGTCGGCCTCCTCGACGTGCGCGCCGAGCCGTGCGAACACCTCGACCGCCGCGGCGAACGCGGCCGCCACCTCGGGGTGCACGTCGACGTATCCCAGCGCGGGGCTGACGGCGATGCGCAGGCCGGCCACGCCGGCGTCGAGCCGCTCGCGGGCCGGCGGGGCCGGGGCGAGCGCCCACGGGTCGCGCGGATCCGTCCCGGAGATCACGTCGAGCAGCAGCGCCGCGTCCACGGCCGTACGGGTCATCGGTCCGACGTGTGCCAACGTCCCGTACGGGCTGGCCGGGTAGTGCGGGACGCGCCCGTAGGTGGGCTTGAGCGCGGTGGTGCCGGTGAACGCGGCCGGGATGCGCACGGAGCCGCCACCGTCGGTGCCGAGGCTGAGCAGGCCCATCCCGAGGGCGACGGCCGCCGCGCTGCCGCCGGACGAGCCGCCCGCGGTGCAGGTCGGGTCCCACGGGTTGCGGGTGATGCCGGTGAGCGGGTTGTCGGTCACGCCCTTCCACCCGAGCTCGGGCGTGGTGGTCTTGCCGAACAGGACGGCGCCGTGCTCGCGGACCCGCGCCACGTGCGGGCCGTCCACCGTCCAGGGGCCCGCCGGGTCGACGGTGCGCGAGCCGCGCAGCGTGGGCCAGCCCGCCGTGAGCAGGATGTCCTTGATCGAGACGGGCACGCCGTCGAGGAGCCCGACCGGTTCCCCGCGCGACCAGCGCTCCTCGGAGCCGCGGGCGGCCGCCAGGGCCGCGTTCTCGTCCACCAGGCAGAACGCGTTGACGTGTCGGTCGAGCCGGTCCACGCGGTCCAGCACGTCACGGATCACCTCGACGGGGGACAGCTCCCGCGCCCGGTACGCGGCCAGGAGCTCGGAGGCGGTGAGGTCCGCGGCGGTGCGCGCGGCCGTGCTCGTCATGAGGTACCTCCGGTCACGTAGCCCAACGACTTGTCCACGACGTTCCGCAGCGGCTCGCCCGCGCGGTAGCGGATGAGGTTGTCGGTGAAGACCTCGACGAGCGCGTCCCGCCAGCCGACGAGGTCGCCCGACATGTGCGGCGACACGATCACGCCCGGCAGCTCCCACAGTGGCGAGTCCACCGGGAGCGGTTCGCGGGCGAAGACGTCGAGCGCGGCGCCGGCGATGCGGCCTTCCCGCAGCGCGTCGACGAGGTCGGGTTCGACGACCAGCGCGCCGCGCCCGACGTTGATCACCCGGGCGGACGGGCGCAATCGGGCGAGCGCGGCCGCGTCGAACATCCCGCGGGTCGTGTCGGTGAGCGGGGCCGCGAGCACGAGCCAGTCGGCGCGGGGGAGCGCATCGGGCAGCGCGGGGAACTCGCGGCGCCCGATCAGCTCCACCTGCATCCCGACGGCCTCGAGCAGGCGCGCGATCGCCTTGCCGATCGGTCCGCCGCCGACCACCACCGCGCACCGGCCGGCCACCGGCTCGGTCTCTCGATGGCGCCACTCGCGCCTGCCCTGCGCGGCGAGCGTGCCGGGCAGGTCCTTGGCCATCGCCAGCACCAGGCCGAGCACGTACTCGGCCATGGGTGCGTCGAACACGCCGCGGGAATTGGTCAGGGTCACCGGCGAGTCCAGGAGGCCGGGGAAGACCAGCCGGTCCACACCGGCGCTCGCGGTGTGCACCCAGCGGAGTGAGTCCGCGGCGGGCCAGGCGTCGCGGACGGCGTCGGAGGTGAAGTCCCAGACGAGCAGGACCTCGCTGCCGGGCAACGCGTCGGCGAGCGTGTCCTCCGTGGCGAACCGCAGATGATCGGCCTGGAGGCCCGGTGGACGATCTTCGCCGTGCAGCACGCATATGGTCGGGGCGGGCCCCTGAGCTGCGGTAACGGGCACGTTAACGACCTTCCAGCGGCGGTCCGGCGCATTGACACGCTAGGAAGCGCTCGTATGATTGTCAACATCCGCGGCGCGCGGGGGGCCCCTCCGGTGGGAATGGATGGATATGTCGAAGTTCCTCCGCATCAGTCTCGCCCGACGCGGTGTGTCGTGCGTGGCCGAACTCCTCGAGAAGGACGCACCGCGCACGAGCGCCGCGGTGTGGAACGCCTTGGACAACGGTCCTCTCGGCGGCGACGCCCAGCACGCGAAGTACGCGCGCAACGAGGTCTACACGATGGTGCCCCGGTTCGCGCAGATCGGCCGCGAGAACACCACCGTCACCCCGATCCCGGGTGACGTCGTGCTGTTCGACTTCGCAGGCGGCATGCTCGACACCGCGTTCAAGGCCGACCAGGGCATCGACCTCGACGAAGGCGCCATCGACCTCGCGATCTTCTACGGCCGCAACAACCTCCTGATCAACGGCGACGTCGGCTGGGTGCCGGGCAACGTCTACGCCTCGATCGTCGAAGGGCTGGACGTGATGGCCGAGGCGTGCCACGACGTGTGGCGGTCCGGCAGCGTCGGGGAGCGGCTGGTCTACGAGCGCCTCGACGGCGCAGACGCCCGGTAGGCCGCAATGCCCACCGAGCTGTCGGTCGGACTCGCCGAACCCGTCCGTCAGCAGGGGATCGGCGTGGTCGCACCGTTCGACTTCGCGCTCGACCGCGAGCTGTGGCGCTGGGTGCCGGACGACGTGTCGCTCTACCTCACGCGGCTGCCGTTCTTCACCACCCCGGTCACGGTCGAGATGGCGGTGGCGTGCGGTGACCGGCGGGCGGTCCGCCGCGCCACCCGCGACGTCCTCACGCCGGAGCCCGCCGTCGTGGCCTACGCGTGCACATCGGGCAGCTTCGTCGACGGCGCGGCGGGCGAGCTCGTGCTCCGCCGCACAATGGTCGACGCCGGCGCGCCCGCCGCCTGCACCACGTCCGGGGCGCTGATCGACGCGCTGGCCGCGCTCGGCGTCGCGCGCCTGGCGATCGCCACGCCCTACGTCGAGCCGGTCACCCGCCGGCTCGTCGGCTACCTGGCCGAGTACGGCGTCCGCACGGTGTCGTGCGAGGGGCTGGGGCTGCTGGGCCACATCTGGCGGGTCACCTACGCCGAGGTCGTCGAGATCGTGCGCGCGGTCGACACCGACACCGCCGACGCCCTATTCATCAGCTGCACCAACCTGCCCACCTACGACCTCATCGAGCCCCTCGAGCAGGCGCTCGGCAAGCCGGTGCTGACGGCGAACCAGGTCACCATGTGGGCGGCGCTGCGGGCGATGGGCCGGGTCGCGGTGGGCCGCGGCAGCCTGCTCGACACCGGCGCGGCCGCCGAGGTGCAGCTCACCACCACCGCCCCGGCCGAGCTCACGGCGGTGCCGGACCCTCCGGCACCCGTCGAGATCGGCCCCACTCGGATCAGTGCAGTACGACCGGCAGGAGCGGCATGACCCCCACCATCGGCATCCTCTACCCGGGCTTCTCGGCCGAGGACGACTACCCGCGCGCCGAGTCGCTGCTGGGCGGGCCCCGGCTGCAGCTCGTGCACACGGAGATGCGCGAGGACGCCCACCGCGTGGACGCGCTGCTCGACATCGGCGCCGACGACGTCCTCGCCGAGGGGGTCAAGGCGATGGCCGAGCCGCTCGACGCGGTCGTGTGGGCGTGCACGAGCGGGAGCTTCGTGTTCGGCTGGGACGGCGCCGCGGCGCAGGTGGCGGCGCTCGGGGCGGCGGCGGGCGTGCCCGCGTCGAGCACGTCGTTCGCGTTCGTCGACGCGTGCGCTCGGCTCGGTGTCACCCGCGTGGCGGTCGGCGCCACCTACCCCGACGACGTCGCCGAGCGCTTCGTCGCGTTCCTCGCACGGGCGGGCGTCGAGGTGCTCTCGCTTTCCGCCCGGGGCATCATCACGGCCGCCGAGGTCGGCACCCTCGAACCCGAGGACGTGCTGGCGTTCGCGGCGGCGGCCGACCACCCCGACGCGGAGGCGGTGCTGCTGCCGGACACGGCGCTGCACACGGTCGGCCTGCTCGACGCGCTCGACGCCCGCGTCGGCAAGCCGGTGCTGACGGCCAACCAGGTGAGCATCTGGCAGGGCCTGCGGCTCGCCGGGGCGGACGTGCCGCGGTCGGGGCTGGGTAGGGTGTTCGCCCGCGCGGGTGACGGAGGCGGAGCGCCCATCGAACGCGCGTGACGGGAGTGGCAGTGGACCTGAGCGACCTCGAACCGGTGGAGCGCCGGTCGACGGCGGCCATCGTCGCGGACCGGATCCGGGAAGCGATCATGCGTGGCGTCTTTCCGCCCGGCACCCAGCTCGGTGAGGTCGAGCTCGCCGCCCGGCTGGGGGTGAGCAGGGGTCCGCTGCGCGAGGCCATGCAGCGCCTGGTCGCGGAGGGGCTGCTGCGCAGCGAGCGCCACCGCGGGCTGTTCGTCCGCGACCTGGACGCCGCGGACGTGCGCGACGTCTACATCGCCCGCAGCGCCGTCGAGCGGGCGGCGGGCCTGCTGCTGATGTCCGGGGACCGGACGGCCGCCACGGAGCGGCTCACCGCGGCCCTCGAGGCGATGGAGGAGGTGGCGGACGACCCGGTGGCACTCGCCGACGCCGACCACGCCTTCCACGCCGAGCTCGTCGCGGCGTCCGGCAGCCCGCGGCTGCGGCGGATGGCCGACGCGCTGCTGGTGGAGACGCGCATGTGCCTCGCCGCGCTGCAGGACACCGCGCCGCCCGCCGACGCGTTGATCACCGAGCACCGGGAGCTGCGTGACGCCGTGCGCGACGGCGACGCCGCGCGGCTCACCGTGGTGCTGGAGGCGCACATGGCCGACGCCGTGGAGCGCATCCTGGCGCCCGTGGTCGTCCCGCCCGCCCCGGGGTCACCGGCCGTTCCCGCCTGAGCGGCGATGAGTTCCGGGCACGGCGCCGGTCACTTCCGCATGGACTCGACATCACTCCACTCGTACCTCGTCGACGGCGTGCTTCGCGGCGAGTTCGAGGGCCGCGATCACGGCAGCTCGGTCTCGCTCATCATGGTCGGCACGGAGGAGATCGGCGCCGGGCCGCGGCTGCACCGGCACCCCTACGACGAGACCTTCGTGGTCCGGGCGGGGACGGCGAGGTTCACCATCGGCGACGAGGTGCGGGTCGCCACCGCGGGTCAGATCCTCGTGGCCCCGGCGAACACCCCGCACAAGTTCGAGAACATGGGACCCGGACGCCTCGAGATGACCGACGTCCACGCCAACGACCACTTCGTCACCGAGTGGTTGGAGGACTAACCGGGGCTTCGCCCCAGCCCGACGAGGCGTGCCGTGGTCGGCTCGGGTTTCGGGGCTCCGGTCGGGCGGGGTGAGACCGTGACCGGCGGGCCGGTCCGGTGTATGAACCGCGCTGGGCGAGCCCGGGCTGCAGCAGTCGGGGACGGCGACCCCGCCACCTCCGAGCGGAGGGGGTGTTGTTCATCGGCCGCGCCCAGGAGAAGACCGGGCTGTTCCGCATTCAACGGCTCCTGGGAACGGCAGGCGGGACGCCCGCACGCTGCCGGGCCGATGTGAACCGCACGCCACGGCGACCCGACCCGGACACCCAGATCGACGAGGTGAGCGCGCTCGCGGTGTGCGAGCAGGGCGCCGCCCTTCCCGAGCCCACCGCGGTGGCGCTGCCGACCGCCGAACGCGCCGACCTGGAGCGCTTCGAGGGGATGCTCACCACCTACGACACCCTCGCCGTCACGGAGAACCGCAACGCCGACGACTTCGGCGAGCTGCTCCTCTCGACCGTCCCGCCGCTGGTCGAGCCCACCGAGGTGGCCGACGGCTCCGCCGCCCAGGAGCTCGCGCAGGCCAACGCGGCGCGTCGGATCATCCTCGACGACGGCCGGAACGGCGAAGGGCTCGAGCCGATCGCGTACCTGGCGGCGGGCGACCCGATCCGGCGCGGCGACACCGTGGCCGGGCTCACCGGCATCCTCGGCTACGGGTTCGACGCCTACCGGGTGCAGCCGACGGAGGACGTCACGTTCGCGCCGGTGAACCCGCGGCCCGCGGCGCCCGACGCCGTCGGCGGCGACGTGCAGGTGGCGAGCTTCAACGTGCTGAACTACTTCACGACGCTGGGTTTACGCGGCGCGGCCACGCCCGAGGAGTTCGCCCGGCAGGAGGCGAAGATCGTCTCCGCGATCTCCGCACTGGGGGCCGAGGTGGTCGCCCTGCAGGAGATCGAGAACAACGGGGGCGCCGCGACGCAGTCGCTGGTGGACGCGCTCAACGAGGCGGCAGGTGCCCCGGTCTGGGCCGCGGTGCCGAACCCCGAGGGCTACGGCAGCGGTCCGGGCACCACGGACGAGATCACCAACGCGCTCATCTACCAGCCGGGCGCGGTGCGGCTCGTCGGGGAGACCGCGACCGTGCTCGTCGACCCGGCCTTCGACAACGCGCGGGCGCCCTACGCGGGCACCTTCACCGCGGGCGTCAGCCCGTTCACGGTGATCGGGAACCACTTCAAGTCCAAGAGCTGCGGCGGGGCGACGGGTGACAACGCCGAGCCCTTCCCCGGCGCCGGCTGCTACAACGCCGACCGGGTGGAGCAGGCCAGGGCGCTGGCCGGGTTCGTCGCCGAGCTCGGGCGAGGGGCCGGGGACATCCTCGCCATGGGTGACTTCAACAGCTACTCCGAGGAGGATCCGATCGAGGTCCTCGAGGACGCCGGGCTGGTGGACACGCTCGGCGCCCTGCCCGCGGCCGACCGCTACACCTACGTCTTCGACGGCGAGCAGGGCGTGCTCGACCACGCCTTCCGTCTCGGGGACACGGTGACCGGCGTGGACGTGTGGCACATCAACGCCGACGAGTCGGACGCCTACCAGTACAGCGGCGTGGACGCGTTCTTCGCGTCCGGCCCGTTCCGCGCCTCCGACCACGACCCCGTGCTCGTCGGCCTCGACGCCGGTCGCGGCCAGGGCGGACCGGGCGGGCCCCCGCCGGGGGTCCCGGGCCCGCCCGATGGCGTTCCCGGTCCGCCCGACGGCGTTCCGGGCCGGCCGGACGAGGTTCCGGGCGGCTCCGGTGGCGGGAGGGGTCCGAGGGGCTGAGGCCCGGCTCTTGCCGGGCGCCCCTGTGGCGTGCTTCCATCGGGAGGTCGAATTGTCGACAATCCGACAACGTCAGGAGCGCGCGCATGGCCCAGCTGTCCCCCGTCCTCCAGCAGGCGACGCCCGTGCAGGCCGCCCGCGGTGAAGGCGTGTACCTGTACGACACCGACGGCCGCCGGCACCTGGACTTCACCGCGGGCATCGGCGTCACGAGCACGGGGCACTGCCACCCGCGGGTGGTGGCCGCCGCGCAGGAGCAGGTGGCCACGCTGATCCACGGGCAGTACACGACCGTGATGCACCAGCCGCTGCTGCGGCTGGCCGAGCGGCTCGGCGACGTGCTCCCGGCGGGCCTGGACAGTGTGTTCTTCCTCAACTCGGGCAGCGAGGCCGTCGAGGCGTCCGTGCGGCTGGCGCGGCACGCCACCGGCCGCCAGCTGGTCGTCGCGTTCGAGGGCGGCTTCCACGGCCGCACGATGGGCGCGGCGGCGCTCACCACGTCCGGGGCGAAGATCCGCGCCGGGATCGGCCCACTGATGGGCGGCGTCGCGTTCGCGCCCTTCCCGTACGCGTTCCGGTACGGGTGGAGCGAGGACGAGGCCGTCGCGTTCTGCCTGCGCGAGCTGGACCGGCTGCTGATCACGGCGGCCCCGGCCACGGACGTCGCCGCGTTCGTGATCGAGCCGGTGCTGGGCGAGGGCGGCTACGTGCCCACGCCGCCCGCGTTCCTCGCCGGGCTGCGGGAGCGGGCCGACGCGCTCGGCATCCTGCTCATCGCCGACGAGGTGCAGACCGGGTTCGGACGGACCGGTCGGTTCTGGGGCCACCAGCACGCCGAGGGCATCGCCCCCGACATCCTGATCACCGCGAAGGGCCTCGCGTCGGGCTTCCCGCTGTCGGGGATCGCCGCGTCGCAGGAGCTGATGGCGAAGGCGCGCCCCGGCTCGCAGGGCGGCACCTACGGCGGCAACGCGGTGGCGTGCGCGGCCGCGCTCGCCACCCTCGACGTGATCGAGGACGAGAACCTCGTCGAGAACGCCGCGGAGCAAGGCGTGCGGCTGCGCGACGGCCTGCGCAAGGTGGCCGCCGACCACCCCGGCATCGCCGACGTCCGCGGGCTCGGGCTGATGGTCGGCAACGAGTTCTGCACTCCTGACGGCGCGCCCGACCCGGCCGCGGCGCTCCGCGCCCACGCGGCGGCGGCGGAGCGTGGCCTGCTCCTGCTGACGTGCGGCCCGTTCGGCAACGTCGTGCGCATGATCCCGCCCCTGATCGTCACCGCGGAGCAGGTGGACGAGGGCGTGGCGCTGTGGTCCGAGGCGGTCAGCGCTTCGCGCTCGTGAGTGGATACGAGTGCTCTGGCACTCGTATCCACTCACGGGGTCAGCGGCGCACCGGGCTGATGTTGAGCGACATTCCGGCCAGGCCGCGCGCGCGGGTGGCGAGCTTGTCGGCCACCCCGCGCAGGGCCTGGGCCGCCGCGCTCTCCGGCTCGGTGAGCACCACCGGCGTGCCGGAGTCGCCGCACTCGCGCAGGCGGGTCTCCAGCGGCACCTGACCCAGCAGCGGGACGGGCGCCCCGAGGGTGCGGGTGAGGGAGTCGGCCACGGTCTGCCCGCCGCCGGCGCCGAACACCTCCATGCGGGTGCC
The DNA here is from genome assembly GCF_019396355.1 of Pseudonocardia nigra. GTDB lineage: Bacteria > Actinomycetota > Actinomycetes > Mycobacteriales > Pseudonocardiaceae > Pseudonocardia > Pseudonocardia nigra. The sequence goes on along the minus strand of NZ_JAHKRK010000005.1, from coordinate 55,989 downwards.
GTCGGGCATCTCCATCCAGGACATGTTCTCCACGACGCCCGCGAGGCGCTGGCGGGTCTGCAGCGCGATCGAGCCCGCCCGCTCGGCCACCTCGGCCGCCGCCATCTGCGGGGTGGTGACGACCAGCAGCTCCGCGTTCGGCACGAGCTGCGCGGTGGAGATCGCGATGTCACCGGTGCCGGGCGGCAGGTCGAGCAGCAGGACGTCGAGGTCGCCCCAGAACACGTCGGCGAGGAACTGCTGCAGCGCGCGGTGCAGCATCGGACCCCGCCAGACGACGGCCTCGTTGCCCGGGGTGAACATCCCGATCGAGATGACCTTCACGCCGTGCGCCTGTGGCGGCATGATCATGTCGTCGACCTTGGTGGGCCGCGCGGTGACGCCGAGCATCCGCGGCACCGAGTGCCCGTAGATGTCGGCGTCGACCACGCCGACCGACAGGCCCTTCGCTGCCATCGCGGCCGCGAGGTTCACGGTGACCGACGACTTGCCGACCCCGCCCTTGCCCGACGCCACGCAGTACACGCGGGTGAGCGAGCCGGGCTGGGCGAACGGGATCACCGGCTCCGCGGCGTCGCCGCGGGGGCCGCGGCGCAGCTCGGTG
>NZ_JAHKRK010000005.1:0-55379 GCF_019396355.1 Pseudonocardia nigra | reverse complement strand
CGGTCGCGATCGTGAAGTGGTCCATGCCTTCTGATGCCCGAAATCCCTGCGGCGCACTCGTGCGGCGGAGGCCGCGGCGCAGCTCGGTGCGCTGCTCGTCGCTCATCACGTCGAGTTCGACGTCGACGGCGCTGATCCCGGGCACCGCCGAGACGGCGGTGGTGACGCGGTTGGTGATGGTGTCGCGCATCGGGCAGCCGGCCACCGTGAGGTAGACGCCGACGTGCGCGCGCCCGTCGGGGGCCACCGCGACGCCCTTGACCATGCCGAGCTCGGTGATCGGCCGGTGGATCTCGGGATCCTCGACCCCGGCGAGCGCGGCCATGACGGCCTGCTCGATCGTCGTGGTGGTGTTTCCGCTGCTGGACATCAGGGTTTCCGCTGCACCTTCCTGGCGAGGCTGCTCGGGCGGGGCGCTGCGCGAGAGCCCGATTCCCATGCTACGTGCGTGCCGCTGTCGGTCCGCGTCCGTAGCATCGTTGCGCCCGAGGACCGGCTCGTACGGTCGTCGACGAGGCAACACGGGGGGAGCCGGGATGGAGACCGAGGCACACGCGCCACCGACCGGGACGGTCCGCGAGGAGACCGGGCGTGGCCGCAGCGGCCCCACGCGCGAACAGCTCGGCGCGTGGCGGTCCTTCCTGCGAGCGCACGCCACGATCACGAAGGTGCTCGAGTCCGAGCTCGTGGCCGAGCAGGATCTGTCGCTGGCCGCGTACGACGTGCTGGTGCAGCTGGCCGAGGCGCCGGACCGGCGGCGGCGGATGACCGAGCTGGCCGACGCGGTCCTGCTGTCGCGGTCGGGGGTCACCCGGCTCGTCGACCGGCTGGAGCGGGCGGGGCTCGTGACGCGCAGCCCGGTGGCGAACGACGGCCGGGGCGTGGCCGCCGAGCTCACCCGGGCGGGGCTCGGCCGGCTGCGCACCGCGTCCCGCACGCACCTGCGCGGGATCGGCACGCACTTCGCGGCCCGGCTGCACGAGGACGACCTCGGCGCGTTGGAGCGGATCAGCCGTCGACTTGCCGAGTGACGCGCGCCTTGGCCCGTTCGGCGGCCGGATCCGGCCCCGCGCCCAGCCGGTCGCACAGCTTGTCCAGCTCACCGCGCAGGTAGTCGCGGGTCGCGACCTCGCCCACGGCGAGCCGGAGCGCGGCGAGCTCGCGCGCGAGGTACTCCGTGTCGGCCTTCGTGCGGTCGGCGCGCACGCGGTCCTCCTCCAGCGAGACGCGGTCGCGGTCGTCCTGCCGGTTCTGGGCCAGCAGGATCAGCGGCGCCGCGTACGCGGCCTGGGTGGAGAACGCCAGGTTCAGCAGGATGAACGGGTACGGGTCCCACCGCAGCGACGCGGCTGCGAGGTTGATCGCGATCCAGACCAGCACGATGATGGTCTGGATCGCGAGGAACCGGCCCGTTCCGAGGAACCGGGCGATCCGTTCGGACAGCCGCGCGAACCAGTCCGGGTCGAGCTCGAAGCGGGCCCGGCCCAGCCGCGGCTGGTCGAGCCTGCGGTGCGTGGTGATCTCAGGCATCCGCCACCTCGTCGTTCCGCTCGTCGGACTCGGTCAGCCGGTCGCGCCAGTCCGGCGGCAGCAGGTGGTCGAGCACGTCGTCCACCGTCACGGCACCCAGCAGATGATCCTCGTTGTCGACCACCGGCGCCGCCACGAGGTTGTAGGCCGCGAAGTAGCGCGTGATCTCCCCGAGCGTGGACCCCGGGCCGAGCCGCGCCAGGTCGGTGTCGACGACGCCCGCGACGAGCTCGAACGGCGCCTCCCGCAGCAGCCGCTGGGCGTGGGCGCAGCCGAGGTAGCGGCCGGTCGGCGTGTCGGACGGCGGCCGGCAGACGAACACCATGCTGGCGAGCGCGGGCGGGATGTCGGGGTTGCGGATCCGCGCCAGTGCCTCGGCCACGGTGGCGTCCGGGCGCAGGATGATCGGCTCCGGGGTCATGAGGCCGCCCGCGGTGTCCGACGAGTACCGCATCAGCCTGCGCACGGGCGCGGACTCGCCGGGCTCCATCAGCGCCAGCAGCGCGTCCGACTCGGCGTCGGGCAGCTCGTGCAACAGGTCGGCGGCGTCGTCGGGGGACATGGCCTCCAGCACGTCGGCGGCCCGTTCGACGTCGAGGTGCGCGAGCAGCGCCCGCTGGTCGGCCTCGGCCATCTCCTCGAACACGTCCGCCAGGCGCTCGTCGTCGAGGGCGTCGACGACCTCGTGTTGGCGCTTCTCGGGCAGCTCGAGCAGCGCGGCGGCGACGTCGGCGGGGCGCATCGTCTCGAACACCGACAGCAGCCCTTCGGTGCCCTGCCGGTCCGACAGCGACAGCCCGGTGACCGCCCGCCACGACACCACCTGCACCGGGCCCCGCCTGCTGAACCCGTGGCGGCGGGCGCGCACCGCGAGCCTGCCGACCACCCAGTCCCGCGAGCGGGTGGGCTCGATGGCGGCGTCGACGACCACGACCTCCTCGCCGGTCTCCACGAGCCGGACGGGAGCGTCGAGCAGCTGCCCGACGAGCAGCGTCTCGTTGGGCCGCTGGGCGAAGCCGCGCAGCGTCACCGAGCCGGTGGCCAGCGCGACGGCGCCGGGATCGATCGTGGTGACCCGCAGCATCGGCACGAAGATCCGCCTGCGGGTGGCGAGCTCCACCACCAGGCCGAGGACGCGCGGCGGGGCGGCGTCGACGCGCAGCGCGGCCACCAGGTCACGGACCTTGCCGATGCGCTCCCCGTCGGGTCCGAACACGGCCAGGCCCGCCAGCTGTGCCACGAAGACCCGCTCGGTGCCCACGGCGGAAAGCCTAGGCTTCGATCGTGAATCCTCTCCGGTACGACGTGGTGGACGTGTTCACGGTCGACGGTGCCTACACCGGCAATCCGCTCGCCGTCGTGCACGGCGGCGGCGCCCTCACGGGCGAGCAGATGCAGGTGATCGCCGCCGAGTTCGGCCTCTCCGAGACCGCGTTCCCGCTCCCCCCGACCACACCCGACGCCGACTACCGGCTGCGGATCTTCACGCCGTCGCGCGAGCTGCCCTTCGCGGGCCATCCGAGCGTGGGCGCGGCCTGGACGCTCGCCAGGGCCGGGCTGATCCGCACCGGGACGGTAGTGCAGGAGTGCGGCGCGGGGCTGCTGCCGGTGGAGGTCGACGACCACGGTGCGCAGGTGACCGGAGGGAAGCCGGAGGTCGGGCAGGCGCTGGACGGGCCGGGCCTCGCCGCCGCCGTCGGGCTCACCGCCGCCGACGTCGACCCCGACGTGCCGGCCGGGGTGGCCGGCGCGGGCGTGCCGTTCGCGTTCCTGCCGGTGCGGCCCGACGCCGTCGCGCGTGCCGTGCCGGACGCCGGGGCGATGCGCGCCGCGCTCCCGGACGACCTCGTCGGGCTCAGCGTGGTGGCGTTCGACCGGACGAACTGGCGCGCTCACGTGCGGATGTTCGCGCCGGAGGCGGGGGTGGTGGAGGACCCGGCCACCGGTTCGGCCGCCGTCGCACTCGGGGTGTTCCTCACCGACCGCGGTCTGCTCGGCGCGGACGGGCAGTCCGGGTTCGTCGTGTCCCAGGGCGCGGAGATCGGCCGCCCGTCCGAGCTCGCGGTCCTCGTGCGGGCCGAGGCGGGGGCCGCGGTGACGACGTCCGTGCGCGGGAACGTGGCGGCGGTGGCGAGGGGGGAATTGCTGTCCGTGCCCTGAGCTTGATCTTTAACCTGCGCGCTGTTGGCGTGGGGTGATGGCGGGTTCGCGACTGGTGATCTTCCCGACGTGGTGGTGGGGTGCGGGCCTGCGGTTGCGGGAGCCGGGTGGGCGCCCGGGGCCGGGGTGAGCGGGTTTCGGCGCGCTGGCCGGGAGGGCGGTGTGCGGGCGGAGGTTCCGAAAGCCGCGGCGGACCCGCGCTGGGGTCAGCCGCCCGGGTGGGGCGGGCTTCTCCCAGGGCCGGCGCAGGTCTTGGGCCAGCGGTCGGGCGAGGCGGAGCTGGGTGTGGGCGGCGACGAGGAGCCAGGTCCAGCGGTCCGCGGCCTGTGGGCTGCGGATCTTCGGGGCGGTCCAGCCCAGGGTCTGCTTGAGCAGTCGAAACGTGTGTTCGAGATCGAATCTGCGCAGGAACGACTGCCACCAGCGGCCCACATCGGCCGCGGTGGCGCCGGTGGTCGAGGACCACAGCCAGACCGGTTTCGGGTCGCGGTCACCGGGCAGGTGCTCGACCTGCAGCCGGATCAGGGTGCCCTCGATGAGCGGGAGCTCGCCGTCGTGGTCGGCCCAGCAGCCACGATGGGTCAACCGCGGGTGCAGCCGATCCCAGCTGGTCGCGGTCGCGGTGCCGTAGCGGCTGGTCGCGGAGGTCGTGGTGTGCACCGGTTCGGGCCAGGTCGCGGGCCTGGCCAGGGCGAACTCCGGCCCGTGCTTGGGCGGGCGCCCGGTGGTGCCGGGCGGCCGGGGCGGCTTCGGGCGGCGCAGGACCCGGTCGGAGCGGAGCCGGCCAAGCAGCTCGACGGGCAGATCGGCCAGCACAAACGCCAGCCGGGTGACGTCGTAGCCGGCGTCGGTGACGATCAGGATGTCCGGATCCCCGGCACGCCAGTGCCCCGCCGTGACCAGCCCCCCGATGACCGCGCGCAGCTGCTGCGCGGTGACCACGCTGGCATCGTCGGCGGGCCCGAGCCGGACCGCATCCAGCAGCGCGGTCCACGAGGTGCGGCCGGGTTCCAGCGCGGCGAAGAAGGAGTAGGGCCAGCCCGAGATCAGCTGGGCCTGGCCCTTGCCGCGCCCATAGACGTGGCAGAACAGCCGATCGGCGCTGCTCGGGGCGTCCGAGCGCAGCCACGGGCTGACGTCCACGGCGAGCACGATCCGCCCGTCCGCGGCCCGCGGCAGCGGCAAGGACGCCACCGCGCGGCGGATCCGCTCGGGTTCCACCCGGCCGTGGTTCAGCGCGTCGTACATCGCGCCGTGCCCGCGCCGGTGTTCGGCCACCAGCGTCAGGTCCACTAACGCCGTCACCGGCCCGTCGGCGCACAACACCGCATCGGTCAGCTCGAACAGCGCGTCCGCCCGGGCGGGCAACGACGCGTAGAACTGGTGCCGGAACCGGGACAGCTCCCCGAGTGCCGCCGCCCGAGCTTGATCGTGCACACTGTCCACCGCAGCCCTTGTGTAGATCGTCTTCCTTCGACAGAAGCATGATCAACCAAGGGCTGCACTCATGATCAACCGGGTTCGACTCGCCAGCGCTGCAGACGGCCCTGAGGTTAAAGATCAAGCTGAGCAGAGCTTGCGGAGCGAACAGCCGGCGATGAGGCGGCACGGCGGGTGAGAAACCCGTCACCACAGCACGCCGGGCGTTCGCGATCGTGTCAGCATCGTCGCCAATCGCGCCGATCTCGACGAGGAGCTTCGCCCGTGGCGACCACCCAGACCCGAGCCCGCCGGTCCTGCCTGGCCGTGCCGGGATCCAGCCAGAAATTCATCGACAAGGCCCACACGCTGCCGGCCGACCAGGTCTTCCTCGACCTCGAGGACGCCTGCGCGCCCCTGGCGAAGCCCGGGGCCCGCAAGACGATCGTCGAGGCGCTGAACGAGGGCGGCTGGGGCGAGAAGATCCGCGTGGTCCGGGTGAACGACTGGACCACCGAGTGGACCTACCGCGACGTCACCGAGGTCGTGGAGGGCGCAGGCGCGAACCTCGACGCGATCATGCTGCCGAAGGTGCAGACGGCCGAGCAGGTCGTCGCCCTCGACCTGCTGCTCACGCAGATCGAGAAGGCCATGGGCTACGAGGTCGGGAAGATCGGCATCGAGGCCCAGATCGAGAACGCGCTGGGCCTCACCAACGTCAACGCGATCGCCACGGCATCGCCGCGCGTCGAGACGATCATCTTCGGTCCCGCCGACTTCATGGCGTCGATCAACATGAAGTCGCTGGTGGTGGGGGAGCAGCCGCCGGGCTACGACGTGGGCGACGCCTACCACCACATCCTCATGAGCATCCTCATGGCCGCCCGGGCCCACGACAAGCAGGCCATCGACGGCCCGTACCTGCAGATCAAGGACGTCGACGGGTTCCGCAGGGTGGCCGGCCGCTCCGCCGCGCTCGGCTTCGACGGCAAGTGGGTGCTGCACCCCGGCCAGATCGACGCGGCGAACGAGACGTTCAGCCCGCGCCAGGAGGACTACGACCACGCCGAGAACATCCTGGACGCGTACGAGTACTACACGTCCGAGGCGGGCGGGAAGCGCGGCGCCGCGATGATCGGCGACGAGATGATCGACGAGGCGAGCCGCAAGATGGCCCTGGTGATCAGCGGCAAGGGCCGGGCCGCCGGAATGGAGCGGACGAACCGCTGGACCCCGCCGGAGAGCTGAGCCGCCTCGCACACACCTCCTGGGCCCGGCACACACGTCCGGCGGTGGTCCGGCGGTGTGTGCGGGCGCCGGGGGAGGTGTGTGCCGGCCGCGGGGAGAACTGCGGTCGAGCGATCGGCCGTGATCGCGCGGCCACCAGGGCGTGCGTGATCGCCGCGAGGTGACCGTTTCGGCGGTCGGTGCTGCGAGAAGTGCGCTCTCGTGGTGATCACGGGCAGAGGGTGGCGGTTGCCTCGCCGGGAACGACCATCTGCCCGTGATCCCGCCGGCCGGGGCCACCCACGGCCACGGGGTCGCGCGCGGTCGTCAGTGATCGTCGTGAGTGTGCGGTTTTCGCGGTGCGGGGTGCGGCCCCGGGGATCTCGCGGCGATCACTGCGGGCGCTCATCGCCGCGAGGTGACCGTTTCGGCGGTCGGGGCTGCGAAACGTGCGCTCTCACGGCGATCATGGGCGCAGGGCGGAGTGCTGGTCCCCCTCCGCGACCATTCGCCCATGATCGCGCCGGCGTCCGAACCCGGCTCGGCGGTGGAGTGCTGAGAGCGCATCGGCGGTGATCACGGGCGGAGGGCGGCGAGTTCGTCGCCGGCCCGACCGTCTGCCCGTGATCGCGTCGTGGTGGGGCGGCTGCTCGGCGGTCGCGATGCGGGATCGGCCCCTCCACGACGATCACGGGAGGAGGGCGGCGAGGACATCGTCGGGCACGGCCTTCTGCCCGTGATCGCGCCGGCCGTCGGGCTCCGCCCGGCCGCGCACACGCGGTGGACTCCGCGCGTCCGGCGGAGCCCGCCGGCGGTGTGTGCGGAGTCTCCGCGATGTGTTCGGCGCCGGTGAGAACCTTCACAGCGTCCGAGCAGGGTCGGCGGGGGATACTACCGCCCGGTAGCCCAGCGCCGGGCCGAGCGGGACCCGGCGATCCCGGACGCCCGCCAGGAGGCACACATGGCCAAGCTCGCTCATACCGCCGGTCTCACCGAGGTCCAGCAGGAGATCCTGTCCACCGTCCGGACGTTCGTGGACAAGGAGATCATCCCGCACGCCACGGCGCTCGAGCACGCCGACACCTACCCGCAGGACATCGTCGACGGGATGAAGGAGATGGGGCTGTTCGGCCTCACGATCCCGGAGGAGTTCGGCGGGCTCGGTGAGTCGCTGCTCACCTACGCGCTGGTCGTGGAGCAGATCGCGCGCGGCTGGATGAGCGTCTCCGGTGTGATCAACACCCACTTCATCGTGGCGTACATGATCAACCAGCACGGCACGGACGAGCAGAAGCAGCGCTACCTCCCGCAGATGGCCGCGGGTGACGTGCGCGGCTCGTTCTCGATGTCGGAGCCCGACCTCGGTTCCGACGTCGCGGCGATCAAGACCAAGGCCGTGGCCGACGGCGACGACTACGTCCTCGACGGCGCCAAGATGTGGCTGACCAACGGCGGCACGTCCAACCTCACCGCGGTGCTGGTGAAGACCGACGAGGGTGCGCCCAAGCCGTATCAGAACCTCACCACGTTCCTCGTGGAGAAGCCCACCGGCTACGGCGAGGTCGCCCCGGGGCTCACGGTGCCCGGCAAGATCGACAAGATGGGCTACAAGGGCGTGGACACCACCGAGATGGTGTTCAAGGGCCACCGCGTGCCCGCGAGCGCGATCCTCGGGGGCAAGCGCGGCGGCGGGTTCGCCCAGATGATGGACGGCGTCGAGGTCGGCCGCGTCAACGTCGCCGCCCGCGCGTGCGGGATCTCCATCCGCGCCTTCGAGCTGGCGGCCGAGTACGCCCAGCAGCGCAGCACGTTCGGCAAGCCCATCGTCGAGCACCAGGCCATCGCGTTCAAGCTGGCCGAGATGGCCACCAAGGTCGAGGCCGCGCACCTGATGATGGTCAACGCCGCCCGGCTGAAGGACGCCGGCAGTCGCAACGACGTCGAGGCGGGCATGGCGAAGCTGCTCGCGAGCGAGTACTGCGCCGAGGTCACACAGGAGGCCTTCCGGATCCACGGCGGCTACGGCTACTCGAAGGAGTACGAGATCGAGCGGCTCATGCGCGAGGCGCCGTTCCTGCTCATCGGCGAGGGCACGTCGGAGATCCAGAAGACCATCATCAGCCGGGGCCTGCTGCGGGAGTACAAGCTGCGGTAGGGGCCGGGATCACTCCCGGTTGCGGCTCCAGAGCCCTGCACCCATTCGCAGCTGCTTGCCCGAGCCCCCGCACGCGCCGCACGTCCGGAACGACTTGGTGGCGACAGCGCCGTAGGACTTCGGGCTGCCCTTGCACGAGGAGCACGCGGTGAAGGGATGCAGGAGCAGGGACAGCAGCCAGGCCACGAGCACGCCGATGGCGATGACCACCAGCGTGCTCGTGCCCGAGCCGGCTCCGACGGATACGCCGAGCAGGGGCTGGGCGAGGGACAGGAAGGGCATGGTTTCGCTCCCATCCGGAGGGAACGCCCCCCGGCGGCCCCGTTGCCGCCCGTTCCCGGCGTGATCAACGGTACGTCCCGCTGATCAGCGGTGGGAGCGGCTGATCAGCCCGGAGCATTCGGCTGTCCGGGCGCTTTCTCTGCCCCGTTCGGCCCGCGCCTGTTCGGCCGTACGGGCTGGGTCTCGGCCTCCACGCCGCTCTGTGGCCGGGTCGTGACCGGCAGCGGGCGTCATACCATGCCGATTCGTGTGATGATCGGCAAAACGGGCACTCCGTTTCTGAACCGCGCGTTGACGGTGCAGACCCGTCATGACCGGGAGTCCCGACCCGAACGAATCAGGAGGCCCCGTGACTACTCCGTTCGGCGGCCCCGCGCGCCCCGCGCCCGGCCTGCCCAACCTGCCGACGCCGCCCACCGGGTGGCCCGTCGGTTCCTACGCCACCTACGAGGAGGCACAGCGGGCCGTCGACCACCTGGCCGACTCGAACTTCCCCGTCCGTGACGTCACGATCGTCGGGGTCGACCTCATGCTCGTCGAGCGGGTGATCGGCAGGCTCACGTGGGGACGAGTGTTGCTGTCGGGCGCCGCGTCCGGTGCGTGGTTCGGTCTCTTCGTCGGCCTTCTCCTGAGCTTCTTCAGCCCGGGCGCCACCCCGTTCGGCCCCATCCTGGTCGGCCTGGTCAGTGGCGTGGTGTTCGGCGTGGTGTTCGCCGCGGTCGGGTACGGAGCGAGCCGCGGCCGCCGCGACTTCACCTCTGCGAGCCAGATGGTGGCCGGGCGCTACGACGTGCTCTGCCAGCCGCGGAACGCCGAGAAGGCCCGTGAGCTGCTCGCCAAGCTTGCGATGGGCTCAAGCCACTCCTAAATGAAGGTTGCGTTCCCGTCTCGGGCGCACTCAGCGTTTGCGGGCCCCGCGCCACGCGCATAGGTTCGGATCACCGGCCACGTCGAGTGACCGGAATCACACCTGTGGGCGCGCGGTGGGCAATGGCGCCGCCCGGAACGGGGGGAACGCATGCGCGAAGCGGTCCATCCGACGTCGCGGCGACCGCGTCGGCGCGCGCTGGTCGCGGGGGCCTGTGCGGTTCTGACCGCCGCCGCGGTGGCCGGATGCGGTTCGGATGCCGCCGGGCCACCGGTACTGAACTTCTACACGGCGGCCGACGCTGCCACGGCGTACGCGGCGGCGGCCCAGGCCTGCACCGAGGCTGCCGACGGCCGCTACACGGTCGTCCAGCAGACGCTCCCGAAGAGCGCCGACGACCAGCGCCTCCAGCTCGCCCGCAGGCTCGTCGCGGGCGACTCCGAGGTCGACCTCATGACCCTCGACGTCACCTGGACGGCGGAGTTCGCCGAGGCGGGCTGGATCGAGCCGTGGCCCGAGGACCTGGCCGCCCAGGTCGCGGAGGGCACGCTCGAGGGGCCGCTCGAGACGGCCATGTACCAGGACCGGCTCTGGGGCGCGCCGCTCAACACGAACACGCAGCTGCTCTGGTACCGCAGCGACCTCGCCCCGACGCCACCCCGGACGTGGGACGAGATGATCGAGATGTCCGAGGTGCTCTTCGAGCAGGGGCTGCCGTCCTACATCGAGGTACAGGCGGCGCAGTACGAGGGCATCGTCGTGTGGTTCAACACGCTGCTCACCAGCGCAGGCGGCCAGATCGTCTCCGAGGACGGCGAGGTGCTCGTCGGTCAGGGCGACGCCGCCCGGCTCGCCGCCTCGATCATGCAGCGGGTGGCGAGCTCGCCGGCGGCCGACCCGTCGCTGTCGGTGGCGCAGGAGAACGACGGCAGGCTCGCCATGGAGGCCGGGCTGGCGGCGTTCCAGGTGAACTACCCGTTCGTCAACGCCTCGATCAACACCCCGCCGCCGGACGGCGGAGGCGGCGGCACGTTCATCGACGAGGCCGGCCGCCCGACGAACGTCGACACCGGGCGCCGCGTCGCCGACGTCTTCGCGTGGGCGCCCTACCCGCGCGTCGACCCGAACGAGCAGGCGACCGTGACGATCGGTGGCTTCAACATCGGCGTGAGCACCACCGGCGGCGACCAGGACCTGGCGTTCGAGGCGGCCCAGTGCCTGCGCAACCGGGAGAACCAACTGTTCAACGCCGTCAACGCGGGCATCCCACCCACCCTGGCCGCGTTGTACGACGACCCCGAGTTCCAGGCCGAGTACCCGGCGTGGGAGGCCATCCGCGAGTCGCTGCGGAGCGCGAGCGTGCGGCCGAAGACCCCGGCCTACACGAGCATCTCGATCGTCCTCGCCGACCTGCTCAACCCGCCTGCGGAGATCAACCCGGAGACGATCGTGCCGCGGATGGTCGAAGAGGTCGAGCGTGCGGTGAACTCCGAAGGGCTGGTGCCGTAATGAGCGAGCTTGCGAGCGAATCATGACACAGCGTCTGCGCGAAGCGCGGCCCGAGCGCAGCGAGGGCCTGCGATGAGTATCCAGAGCACTGCGCCGGCAGCTGAGGTCGAGACCAGGGCGCAGGGGCAGTCCCGGCGCAAGCCACCGCTGTCGGAAGGGGCTCGCGCCGAGCGGCGCCTCGCGTTCCTGCTGTGCGCGCCCGCGGTGATCATCATGATCGCGGTCACGGCCTACCCGATCGGCTATGCGATCTGGCTCTCGTTGCAGCGCTACGACCTGCGGTTCCCCGACGAGCAGGCGTTCGCCGGGCTCACCAACTACGTGGTGGTGCTGACCTCGGGCTACTGGTGGAACGCGTTCGGCGTCACCATGTTGATCACGGTGATCTCGGTGGCGATCGAGTTCGTGCTCGGGCTGGCGCTGGCGCTGATCATGCACCGGACGATCCTCGGCCGCGGGCTCACCCGCACCGTGGTGCTCATCCCGTACGGGATCGTCACGGTGGTGGCGGCGTTCAGCTGGCAGTTCGCGTGGACGCCGGACACCGGATATCTGGCCAACCTGCTGCCCGAGGGCAGCGCGCCACTGACCGACCAGGCGGCGTCCATCGCGCTGATCATCCTGGCCGAGGTGTGGAAGACCACGCCGTTCATGGCGCTGCTGCTGCTCGCCGGGCTCGCGCTGGTGCCCGACGACCTGCTCAAGGCCGCCCAGGTGGACGGGGCCGGGCCGTGGCAGCGACTCACGCAGATCATCCTGCCGATGATGAAGCCGGCGATCCTCGTGGCGCTGCTGTTCCGCACGCTCGACGCGTTCCGGATCTTCGACAACATCTACATCCTCACCGGCGGGTCGAACGGCACCGGCTCGGTCTCGATGCTCGGCTACAACAACCTGTTCCGGGCGTTCAACCTCGGCGTGGGGTCGGCGATCAGCGTGCTGATCTTCATCGCGGTGGCGATCATCGCGTTCATCTTCATCAAGCTGTTCGGCGCGGCGGCGCCGGGCTCGGACCCCGAGGGGAGGCGCTGAGATGGCAGGCCAGCCCGGGACCACCGGCACCGCGGCCAAGAGCAAGTGGGCCGTGGCCAACACCCTCGTGCTGATCTACGCGCTCGTGCCGGTGCTGTGGATCGTCAGCCTGTCGTTCAAGCCGGCGAGCAGTATCACCGACGGCAACTTCATTCCGCGGGAGTGGACGCTCGACAACTACGCGCAGGTGTTCGGGGTCGACCTGTTCACCAGCGCACTGATCAACTCGATCGGGATCGCGGTCATCGCCACGGTGCTCGCCGTCGTCATCGGCACGATGGCGGCCTACGCGATCGCCCGGCTGCGGTTCCCCGGCAAGGGGCTGCTCGTCGGCGTCTCGCTGCTGATCGCGATGTTCCCGCCGATCTCGCTGGTGAGCCCGCTGTTCGACATCGAACGCGCGATCGGCCTGTTCGACACGTGGCCGGGCCTGATCCTGCCCTACATCACGTTCTCGCTCCCGTTGGCGATCTACACGCTCTCGGCGTTCTTCCGCGAGATCCCGTGGGAGCTGGAGAAGGCCGCGAAGATGGACGGGGCCACCCCGCTGCAGGCGTTCCGGTCGGTGATCGTGCCGCTGGCGGCACCGGGCGTGTTCACCACGGCGATCCTCGTGTTCATCTTCTGCTGGAACGACTTCCTGTTCGCGATCTCCCTGACCTCCACCGAGGCGTCGCAGACCGCGACGGTGGCGATCGCGAACTTCACCGGCGCCAGCGAGTTCGCGGAGCCGACCGGGTCGATCGCGGCGGCCGCCGTGCTGCTCACGATCCCGATCATCATCTTCGTCCTGTTCTTCCAGCGCCGGATCGTGGCCGGCCTGACCTCCGGTGCAGTGAAGGGGTAAGTCGATGGCTGACATCGTTCTCGACCACGTGACCAAGCGGTACCCGGACGGCACCGTGGCGGCCGACGACATCAACATCGAGATCGCCGACGGCGAGTTCATCATCCTGGTCGGGCCGTCGGGCTGCGGGAAGTCGACGGCGCTCAACATGATCGCCGGCCTGGAGGACATCAGCGACGGCGAACTGCGCATCGGCGGCGAGCGGATGAACGAGCGCGCGCCCAAGGACCGCGACATCGCGATGGTGTTCCAGTCCTACGCGCTCTACCCGCACATGACGGTGCGGGAGAACATGGGCTTCCCGCTGAAGCTGGCCAAGGTGGACAAGGCCGAGATCAACCGGAAGGTCGAGGACGCGGCCAGGATCCTCGACCTCACCCAGCACCTGGACCGCAAGCCGGCGAACATGTCGGGCGGGCAGCGCCAGCGGGTGGCGATGGGGCGGGCGATCGTCCGGAGCCCAAAGGCGTTCCTCATGGACGAGCCGCTGTCCAACCTGGACGCCAAGCTGCGGGTGCAGATGCGCACGATGGTGTCGAAGCTGCAGCAGCGCCTTCAGACCACCACCGTCTACGTCACGCACGACCAGACCGAGGCGATGACGCTTGGCGACCGCATCGTCGTCATGCGCGGTGGGGTGGTGCAGCAGACCGGGTCCCCGCAGACGCTCTACGACAACCCCGCCAACCTCTTCGTGGCCGGTTTCATCGGCTCGCCCGCGATGAACTTCCTCCCCGCGAAGCTGGAGGAGGGGGTCTTCCGGACGGCGCTGGGCGATCTCACGCTCACCGACGAGCTGCGCCGGACGCTCGAGTCGGGCGACGCCCCGCGCGAGGTGATCATGGGCATCCGCCCGGAGCACTTCGAGGACGCGGCGCTGGTCGAGGACCACGTGCGGTCCCGCGGCGCCGTGTTCGGTGCCGAGGTGGACGTGGTCGAGTCGATGGGCTCGGACAAGTTCGCCTACTTCAGCGTGGAAGGGGAGCAGGCGATGTCCGCCGACCTCGCCGACCTGGCCGCCGACGCCGGCACCGCCGACGTCCCGGGCGGTGACGCCGGCACGCTCGTCACGCGCCTGTCGGCGGCGTCCGGAGTGCAGGAGGGCAGGCGCGCGGAGGTCTGGGTGGACACCAGCAAGATCCAGGTGTTCGACCCGGCCAGCGGGAAGAACCTGACCACCCGCGAACCGGCGGCAGCCCCCGCCGCCGGCTGACCCCCGGCCCCCGCCCGCGAGTCGCCCGAAATCGCACCCGAGTCGCCCGTTTTCGCCACGCGAGTCGCCCATCGTCGCCACGCGAGTCGCTCGATTTCAGAGCGCCGAGCGCCGAGCGAGACTCGCGTTCTCGATCGGGCAACTCGCATTCGGAGTCGGGCGACTCGGTGGTCGGGATCGGGCAACTCGCCGGTCCGGGCGACTCGCGTGCGGGAGATGGCCGACTCGCGTGTCCGGATCGGGCGACTCGCGAGGGGTTCGGTCAGTGGCCGGGGTCGGCCTGCAGGCGGGACACCACCTCGTCGTCCCAGCGGTGGGTGCGCATCAGCCGGTACCGCTGCGCGGCCAGCTGGAGGTAGGCCTCGGCCTCCGTGCGGTCGCCGATGAGGTCGGCCTGCGCGAGCATGCGCACGACGGGCCGGAACTCCTCGGAGTACCAGCGCCGGGCCACCGTCTCGCGGTCGAGGTAGCGGCGTTCCTGCTGCATCAGCCGGAACCCCCAGGCCTCCACGGTGAGGCTGAGCTCCGCGTACGACCAGGCGCTCGTGACGAGGATGGACGCGAGCGCCGGGCCGGGCAGCGGCACCCGGTCGAGGAACACCCGGCGCAGGTCCTTGGTGATGAGGTCGCCGCGCCTGCCGATCCCGGTCGCGTCGATCTTGGTAGTGACCTCGGTGACGAACGCGTCGATCTCGCGGAGCCCGAGTGCGTGCGCGACCGAGACGCGGTGGTGCCCGTCGCGGACGAAGTGCAGTTCGCCCACGCGGTAGACGTCGATCGGCGGGATCGTCTCGCCGCGTCGCTGGGCCCGGGCCAGCCGCTCCCAGCGCTCCCGGGTGCGGTGGGAGCGCGGCCGGAACCAGCGGTCGAAGTCGCGGGTGCGGTCGACGCTGCCGACGATCGAGTCCAGCGGGATCACCTGCATGCCGAGCCTGCGTTCGCCGACCAGGCCCAGCGCGGCCACGACCTCGTCGAACGGGAGGATCTCGGACACGTCGTCGGGCTCGCGGCGCAGCCACCCGGCCAGGCGGGAGAGCACCTGGCGGCGGCGGATCCGCAGGAAGTCGTGCTCGGCGTCGGTCTGCGGGAAGCCCGTGTCGGCCATGTCCCTACAGCTCCAGCACCCGGCGGCCGACGACGTTGACCACCCGCGTGTCCCCGAGGAACCGGTCGGGCACCGACTGCCCGTACGGGTGGATGTGGCCGTGCACGAGCAGCCGCGGCCGCAGGGCCGCCACCACCGCGTGCAGGCACTCGAAGCCGTGGTGGGGTCCGTCCTCGCGGTCGCCGCAGTGCCGGGGCGGGGCGTGGGTGAGCAGCACGTCCACCGGCCGGCCGTCCCGGCGGGTGGCGCGCCGCGCCGCGCGCACGAGCTTGCGGGCCCGGCGCGCCTGCTGCTCCTGCGTCCACTGGTTGGGCCCCTCGCGGTAGCGCACGCTGCCGCCGAGGCCGGCGAAGCGGACGCCCGCCACGTCGACGACCCGGCCGTCGGCGTCGTCGAAGCCCGCGGGGCCCGGCCACCGGCAGGGGAGCCCGGCGCGCATCCACAGGCCGGCCCGTTGCGAGTAGCCGGAGAGGTCGGGGTCGTGGTTGCCGGGGACGAGCACGCCCGGCCGGTCGACGTGGTCGGACACCTCGGAGAGGTAGTCGAACGGGAGGTCACCTGCCGCGACGATCAGGTCGACGTCGAGCCGCCGCGCGGCGCCGTTGCACAGCGCGGCCTCGACCTCGTCGCTCAGCGCCAACGCCCGGACCACCGCCGACAGGGTACGGCTCACGTGCGCACACCGCTTCCGTGCGTCAGGATGCGAGACGTGAGTGCCTCGTCGAAGCCCCGCCGGATCGATCGCGGGACCGTACTGCGCTCGTTCGACGCGCACGCGCGCACCTACGACAAGCTCGTCGCGTCCAATCCCGGCTACCACGAGCACCTGCGGATGTCGGCCAGGCGGATGGGCCTGCCGAACCGCGGGGCAGGCCTGCGCCTGCTCGACCTCGGCTGCGGCACGGGCGCCTCCACCGCGGCACTGCTCGACGCCGCGCCGGAGGCCGACATCACGGCGGTGGACGCCTCCGAGGAGATGCTGGAGCAGGCGCGGCGGAAGTCGTGGCCCTCGACCGTGCGGTTCGTGCAGGGCAACGCCGAGAACCTCGCGATGAGCGGCATCACCGGGCCCTACGACGGCATGCTCGCGGCGTACCTGCTGCGCAACCTCGTCCACCACGACGCCGCGCTGCGCCAGTTCCTCGGGCTGCTCCGGCCCGGCGCCCCGATCGCGCTGCACGAGTACTCGGTGCGCGACTCGTTCCGCAGCCGGATCGTCTGGACCACGGTGTGCTGGGGTGTGATCATCCCGGTGGGCCGGATCCGCGCCGGCTCGGCCGACCTCTACCGCTACCTGTGGCGCAGCGTGCGCAAGTTCGACGGCGTCGGGGCACTGACGGCGCGGATGGCCGCCGCCGGGTTCGAGGACCTGCGGGTGCAGACCGTGCCGGGCTGGCAGCAGCACATCGTGCACACGTTCCTCGGGCGCAGGCCGATCGAGCCCGTCATCGACACGGAGCTCGAGATGGCGGCCGATCCGGAGGCCGTCACCCCGCCTGAGGGCGTCGAAGTGACGAAACCGCCCGCCGACGGCTGATCGCGCCCGGTAGGGTGATCACGTGCACCGCACGTTCCCGATCACCCCGCCGCCCCGCTCCTGACGCCTGTCTGGTGGATCAACGCCGTCAGGCGGAGATCCACCAGTGGGAATACAGCGGGGCCGCCTTCACCCGCGCGCTCGCCGACCGGCGGGCGCGCTCCTCGGCATCCGGCCGTTTCGGTGATCTCGGGCCGTGCCCCGCTTCCGCGACCTCATCCGTCTCGTCGCAGGAGCGCAGACCTTCATGTCCCTCGTTCGCACCACCCCGACCACAGGGGTGTCCTTCCTCGTGCTCGCCGGCGTCCTCTGGGGCACCGGCGGGCTGCTCGGCAGCCTGTTCGGCGCCGCTGCCGGGCTGGCGTCGTCCGCCGTCGCCACCTACCGGCTCGCCGCGGGCGGGCTGCTCATCGTCGGCTACCTGCTCGGCACGGGCGCCCCGCTGCCCCATGGGGCTGCGGCATGGCGCCGCATCGCGGCGACCGGAGCACTCGCCGCGCTGTTCCAGACCTGCTACTTCACGGCGGTGTCGATCACCTCGGTGAGCCTGGCTACGCTCGTGACGATCGGGTCGACGGAGTCGTTCGTGCCGCCTGCGGACGCGACGTGGCAGCCCTGGCACTTCCACCACAGCGGTCCCGGCACCGTCATCGGCCATTGCGACACCGGGCCGTGGCACATCGTGGCTCGCGACGGCCTTCCGGTGGCGTTCATCGACTGGACCCTCGCGGGCCCCGTCGAACGCCGTGTCGAGGTCGCCGCGACGGCTGCATGGAACGCGCAGCTCCAGGACGACGACGTCGCCGCGCGACACGGGCTGCCGGACGCCGGTACCCGAGCCGCGTCGGTGCGCCACTTCCTGGACGGCTACGAGGTCCCGCGCGCGCACCGTGCGGACGTCGTGGACGCGATGATCGAGTTCACGGTTCAGGACTGTGCGTGGGAGGCGAGGCGGGCCGGGATCGGGCCGGACAGCACGGACCCGGCGCCGCTGTGGTCGCTGGCGTGGCGGGCCAGGTCGGCCGACTGGATGCTCCGCAACCGCGGCCTGCTCCGCCGCTCGCTGCAGCACAGGTGAGAGGAAGCGGTGCCCGGGACACCCCGGCGGGTGTTCCGGGCACCGTCAGCGATCCCCCCGCACGAGGCGCCGCCCGGTGAGCCTCGTGCGGGAATTCGCCGCGAGCACGTGCGTCGTTCGTGCGGTCTGGCCGCAGGCGCGCATCGGGGCGCACTTAGGCTGCCGCGGGTGAACCCGTCGACGATGCAGGCCCAGGTGATCGTCGACGAGCTCGTGCGGTGCGGCGTCACCGACGCCGTGTTGTGCCCCGGCTCGCGCAACGCGCCGCTGTCGTTCGCGCTGCACACCGCCGACGCCGCCGGCCGCCTGCGGCTGCACGTGCGGATCGACGAGCGCACCGCCGGGTTCCTCGCCCTCGGGCTGGCGCTGCGGTCGGGCCGTCCGGTGCCGGTGTCCACGACATCGGGCACGGCCGTGGCGAACCTTCATCCCGCGGTGCTCGAGGCGTCGCACGCCGGGGTGCCGCTGGTGGTGCTGAGCGCGGACCGGCCGCCCGAACTGATCGGCACGGGCGCGAACCAGACCGTGGTCCAGCCCGGGATCTTCGGCGCGGCCGTGCGGCTCGCGGTCAACGGTGCCGTCGGCGGCGGGCCGGGTGACAACGGGCGGTGGCGGTCGGCGGTCGACCGGGTCGTCGCCGCGGCCACCGGAGCGCTCGGCGGCCCGCCCGGTCCCGTGCACCTCAACCTCCCCTTCGCCGAGCCGCTGGTGCCCCACGGTTCGGCGGAACCGCCGCCCGCGGGCCGCGCCGGGGCAGAGCCGTGGACCGCTGTCGCGCCGGTGACCCGGCAGGTGCCGTCGCTGCCGCTGGACCCGTCCGCGCCCACGGTCGTCGTCGCCGGGCACGGTGCGCCCGACGACCTGCTCGAACTGTCGGTCCCGGTCATCGCCGAGCCCGGATCGGCGGCGTGGCCCACGGCGCTGCGCACCGGCCCGTGGCTGCTCGGCACACCGTCGGCGGCCGCGTTGGCGCCGCGGCAGGTGGTGGTGGCGGGCCGGCCCACGCTGCACCGGCCGGTGCAGCGGCTGCTCGCCGACCCGGACGTCGCGGTGTTCGGGCTCGCCGACCCCCGCGGCGGGCCGTGGACGGACGTGGCGGGCGCCGTCCGGTCGATCGGGGCGCTGCCGCCGCTGACCCCCGACGCCGAGTGGGTGGGGCGCTGGTGCGCGGCGGACGCCGCCGCGGGTGCGGCGCTTGACCGGCTCCTCGACGACCCCGCCGGGCCGGTCGGCCTGCGGCTGGCCCGCGCACTGCCCGCCGCGCTGCCCGACGGCGCCCTGCTGCTGCTCGGCTCGTCCAACCCGGTACGGGACGTGTCGCTCGCCGCGGTCCCGCGCCGCGGCCTGACCGTGCTGGCCAACCGGGGCGTCGCGGGCATCGACGGCACCGTGTCCACGGCGGTCGGCGCCGCGCTCGCGCACAACGGCCCGGCCTACGCCCTGCTCGGCGACCTCACGCTGCTGCACGACACGACCGGGCTGGTGATCGGTCCCGACGAGCCGCGACCCGACCTGACCATCGTCGTGCTCAACGACGGCGGCGGCGGGATCTTCGGGCTGCTGGAGCAGGGCGCGCCCGAGCACGCCGCCGCCTTCGAGCGGGTGTTCGGCACACCGCACCGGGTCGACATCGCCGCCTTGTGCGCCGCCACCGGTGTCGCCCACATCACCACCGACGTCGCCGGACTCGCCGCCGCCGTCGAGCCCGCGCCCGGGTTGCGCCTGGTCGAGGTGCGCGCCGACCGCACCGCGCTGCGCGCGGGACACGCCGCACTGCGGGCCGCCGTCGACGCCGCGGTGGCGGAGGCCGTCGCCGCGCCGTGAGTGATCGGTAACGGGGCGCAGCACTGCGTCGACAGTCCCTTCGGAGCTCCCCAGCACCCGGCCCGCGCACTGCGGCGCGGCCGTCCTCGGTCGTTCGAGGGGTAGATCGTGATCGACAGGTTTCCCGGATGGCGTCGTCCGGTGGCTCCCCGGCAGGCCGTCCGGGCCGCCGCGGTCGAGACGCTGGCGCAGCTCGTGCTGATCACCGGGGCGGTGCTGCTGGTCATCGGCCTGCAGAGCGCGCCGGGCGTCGTCGAGCGGACCTTCGCGGTGCTCGCGTTCGCCGCGGGCGTGTCCGCCACGATCCTGCTGGCCGTCGGCGCCTACATGAGCGGGAGCGACACGGCGCGCCGGATCGCGGAGGGCGTCGGGCTCTACGTCGGCACGGTGCTGCTGCTGCGCACGGTCGGCGCGGGTGAGCGCGGGATGTGGGCGGTGTTCGGCAGCCTGGCCGTCCTCGGCGTGATCGCGCTCCTGGTGCTCGCGGTGCGCGGCTCCAGCACCCGTGACCGCACCGTCGCCGTCGTCTTCGGGCTCGCGGTCCTCGCCGCGGCCGCCGCAGCGGTGGGCACCCTGGTGGCCCCGGGCCTCGTGCTCCCCGCCCCGGTCGTCCGCACGGTCGACCTGGTGGCCTGGTCGGGGGTCGGTGCGGCCGCCGTCCTGCTGCTCGCCGCGGGCGTCGGCGGGGGTGGCCCGCTGATGCGCCGCATCGCGCTCGGGTTCGTCACGCTGGCGATCGCGCACGCGATCCGGTTCGTCGCGCGCGACGGCGGCACCAGCGGCGCGGCGGTGAGTGCCCTCGTTCTGGCCGCCGTCGCGATGTTCCTGGTGGCGGCGGTGCCCTTCCTGCTCGCGACCGCCCGCACCGTGTCCCGGCAGGGCGCCGAGCTGGAACGGCTGCAGCGCATGCTCGACGCGCCGGAGCCCGCCGGCCAGGCGGGCACCGCGGTCGCCACGGTGCTGCGTGAGCTCGCGGTGGTGCACTCCGGTGGTCTGCTGGCCGTCGACGTGGACGTCGACGGCGAGCCGCGCGTCGCCGCCCCGCCCGCGGTGCTCGCCGACGTGCTGACGCACCTGCTCGCCGACTGCGCCACGAACACGCCGGGTGGACGAGTGCGCATCCGCGCCCTGTCGCGGGGCCGCCACGTGCGGATCGAGGTCGCCGACGACGGGCCGGGGCTCACCCCGGACTCCATGGCGGTGCTACTCCGGAGGGGACAGGAAGGCGGCACCCCCGACGGGCCCGGGGCCGGCCTCGCCCGGAGCGCCGACATCGTCGGCAGGCACCAGGGCACGTTCACGGTGCGTTACGGGGACCACGGCTGCACCGCCGTGCTCGACCTGCCCGCGTCCGACTGCGCCGCGCCCGTCCCGACCGTGGTCGTCTGACCGGGCGCACCTACGCGGTGCCGTCCTCCAGCGCGTCGCGCACCGCCACGAGCTTCGCCGCGGCCTCGCGCACCTCGGTGTCGGGATCGGAGTCGGCCACCACACCGCAGCCGGCGAACAGCCGCGCGACCGGCCCGTCGAGCTGGGCGCAGCGCAGCGCGATGCCCAGCTCCCCGTCGCCGCCGCCATCGACCCAGCCGACCGGGCCCGCGTACCGGCCGCGGTCCATGTCCTCCAGCTCGGCGATCAGCGCGAGCGCGGCGTCGCGGGGCGTGCCGCCGACGGCGGCCGTCGGGTGCACGGCCTCGGCGAGCTGCAGCAGCGACGCGGGTGCGTCCGCCTCGAGGTCGCCCCGCACGTCGCTGGCCAGGTGCGAGACGTTGTGCAGCGCGATCACGGCGGGGGTCTCGGGCACGTCGAGCGCGCTGCAGAGCGGGTGCAGCGCCGCGGCGAGCGAGTCGACGGCCAGCGCGTGCTCGCGGCGGTCCTTCGCCGAGCCGAGCAGCTGCCCGGCGAGGTCGTCGGACTCGCCGGGCCAGATCGTGCCGGCCAGCACCCGGGACTCGACGCTCGTACCGGCGCGCCGCACGAGCAGCTCCGGCGTGGCGCCCACCAGCCC
The DNA here is from genome assembly GCF_019396355.1 of Pseudonocardia nigra. Taxonomy (GTDB): domain Bacteria; phylum Actinomycetota; class Actinomycetes; order Mycobacteriales; family Pseudonocardiaceae; genus Pseudonocardia; species Pseudonocardia nigra. Next base: position 33,585 of record NZ_JAHKRK010000005.1, on the reverse strand, counting down.
GTCGACGGCGAACGACCAGCACGTCGGGTAGCGCTGCGCCAGCCCCCCGAGCAGGAACCGCGGATCGAGCGGGGTGTCGCCGACGGCGAGCAGGTCGTGGGCGAGCGCGGCCTTCTCGAGCTCGCCGGCCTGCATCCGCCGCACCGCCTCGGCCACCGCGCTGCGGTAGCGCCCCACCGGCAGCCGCCCGTCGGCGAAGCGCAGCGTGCCGCTGGACCGGACCGGGCTGACCGAGCGCACCGCCGAGGGGCCGTCGCCGTGGGAGAACTCGGTGATCCACGAGATCCCGTCGCGGCGCCCGACGAGCACGCGGGGCACCAGGAGGACCGAGCCCGGGGAGGTGTCGGTGAAGGTGAAGCTCGCGAACGCGACGGGTCCGGTGCCGGGCATCCCGACCTCGTCGCGGACGTCCAGCTGCGCGGTGAACGAGCGCCACCAGGTGTCCGCCTCCGCGAACCGCCCGGGGCCCGCGATCGCGCAGCGGGCCACCTCACCCCACCCGACCAGCCCCTCGGAGCCGCGGACCCAGGACAGGGGTCCGCGGTCGTCGGGCAGCAGGTCGATCAACCGGCCCGGGTCGTCGACGAGCCTGGTTCGCACGCCCAACCCGGTCGGTAGCGGGGCGATCGTCACCATTCGAGAGTAAGAGGCGCGGACGCTCCGTGCGCGCGCGGCCCGGGAGGTACCGGACACACTCGCCGGCTCGGCGCCTAGGATGACCGTCCGTGACCGATGGCGCCGGCAGCGGCCGCACCCGGGCGGTGCACGAGCTGGCGGACCTGCTGCGTCCGCTGGCCCTCGCGGTCACCCGCCGCCTTCCCGAGATCGTCGCCGGGCTGGCGGTGCTGGTCACTGCGCTGGTCGCGTTCGCGATCGCCGGTTCGGCCCTCGACGACCGCGCGATCGCGGCCAACCCCGCGGTGGCGCAGGCGGAGGTGCTGGAGGGTTCCTCGTTCGCGCGCACGCTCGTGCGGTTCACCGTCGCGAACGGCGAGGCGGTCGTGCCCGAGCGCGGCGTCTTCTACCCGCGCGGCCTGCAGCCGGGGGAGACCGTGGCCGTCGAGTACGACGTCACCGACCCGGAGCTCGTGCGGGTCGCCGGCCGCAGCGCGCTCACGAGCTCCGTTCCGCTGCTGCTCGGCGTGCTGGTCGTGTGGGCGCTGCTGGGGCCGCTCTCGCTGTGGCTGCGCAGGCGCCGCGCCCGCGAGTAGGACGCGCTACCGGTCCGCGAGCCACCACCCCAGCACCTCGTCCAGCGCCCCCGGCGCGGCGACGACCATCGCCCCGGCGGGCAGCCGGTCCGGCCGCCCGTCCCCGTCGACGACGAGAGCGCCCGCCTCCTGGGCGAGGCACAGCGCGCCCGCGACGTCCCACTCCCGGTACTTGTCCAGCACCGCGGCGACGGCGTGGCCCAGCGCGACCTGCGTGACCGCGAGTGCCGACGACCCGAGCATCCGGACGCCCACGTGCGCGGCGACGGCGCGCGGGGTGAACGCGGCCGCCCGGTCGACGGTGAGCTCGGCGCACACCAGGCCGCCGACGGGGGATCGGGGCGTGACCCGGACGGGAACCCCGTTCGCCCGCACCCCCCGGCCCCGGGCGGCCGCGTAGATCTGCGCCCGGCTCGGGTCGGCGATCACGCCCACCACCGGGCCCGCCCCGTCGACGAGCGCCAGGCTGTAGGCGCACCACGGGAATCCCGCGACGTAGTTGGCGGTGCCGTCGACGGGGTCGACGACCCAGCGGTAGGGCGCCTCGACGGCTCCGGGGTCGGAGCCGTACTCCTCGCCGACGACGGGGATGTCGGGGAACTCGGCGGCCAGCACGCGCCGGGTGTGCCGCTCGAGCGTGCGGTCGGTGTCGGTGACCCAGTCGTACGGGTTGGACTTGGCCACCGCGCCCGGCTGGTGGTCGCGGCCCGCGGTCGCCGTGATGACCTCAGCAGCGTCGTTGGCCAGCCGGCCCGCCACGTCGAGTGCGCGCGAGAGCAGGCCCGGTTCCACCGGTGGCGGTGGGGCGGATGCGCTGAGATGCTGCTGGACCGTCATACGACCCGAGCGTCGGCAAGGCCGGTGACCCGGGTGCGTCGCGCAGGTGACGTGTCGCGGATCACCGGGCCAACTGTGTGCCGGACACATGCTGTTGGCCCCGGGTTCGCGGCATCGTCAACACCGCGACCGCCTGCGGGGGAACGGTGCTCCCGTGCGCGTCGCGATCGTGTCCGAGTGCTTCCTCCCGGTCGTCAACGGTGTCACCAACTCGGTGCTGCGGGTCGTCGAGCACCTCACGGCGGCCGGACACGAGGTGCTCGTCGTCGCCCCGGGGATGGACGGGCCCGCGGAGTACCACGGCGCCCCGGTGGTCCGCATTCCCGCTGTGGACCTGCCGGTCGTCTCCTCGATGCCCGTGGGCGTGCCGAGCAGGCGCGTGCTGACGACGCTGCGGGCGTTCGCCCCGGACGTCGTCCATCTGACGGCGCCGTTCGTCGTGGGCTACCGGGGGCTGGCGGCGGCGCGCAGGCTCGGCATCCCGACGGTGGCGGTCTACCAGACCGACGTCGCGGGCTTCGCCTCCTCCTACGGCCTCGGGCTCACGGCGCGCGCCGCGTGGCGCTGGACCTGCCGCCTGCACGCCCAGGCCGATCGGACGCTCGCCCCGTCCAGCTGGGCCACCGAGGCGCTGCGGGCGCGCGGGGTGCCGCACGTGTACCAGTGGGCGCGGGGCGTGGACACGCGGCGGTTCACGCCGTCGAAGCGTGACGCCGGGCTGCGGGCCGAGCTCGCCCCCGGCGGCGAGCTGCTCGTGGGCTACGTGGGGCGGCTGGCGCCGGAGAAGCAGGTCGAGCGGCTCGCTGCACTGGCGGGTCTGCCGGGCACGCGGCTCGTCGTCGTCGGGGCGGGCCCGAGCGAGGAGCAGCTGCGGGCCGCGCTGCCGACGGTGGCGTTCCTCGGCTTCCGCGACGGCGACGAGCGGGCGCGCGTGTACGCCTCGCTCGACGTGTTCGTCCACACCGGACCGTCCGAGACGTTCTGCCAGGCGGTGCAGGAGGCGCTCGCGTCCGGGCTGCCGGTCGTCGCCCCGGACGCCGGCGGCCCGCGCGACCTCGTCCTGCCCGGCCGCACCGGCTTCCTGGTGCCCCCGCGCCCCGACGGGCCGGCCGCCGACGAGCCGGCGTCGCTCGCCGCGGATGCGCAGCTGCGGGCCGCGGTGCAAGCGCTCACCGACGGCGCGACGCGCGCCCGATTCGGGTCGGCGGCGCGCCAGTCGGTGCTGCGCCGGACCTGGTCCACGGTGGGCGACGAGCTGCTTGCGCACTACGCCGACGTCGTCGGGACGTCGGTGGCGGCGGCGTAGGGATGCGGATCGTCCAGCTCGCGAACTTCTACGGCCCGCGCTCCGGCGGGCTGCGCACCGCGCTGCACCACCTCGGCGCGGGCTACGCCGGGCGCGGGCACGACGTGGTGCTCGTCGTGCCCGGCCCGCGGTCGGTCGACGAGCGGCTGCCGTCGGGCATCCGTCGGGTCACGGTGGCGGCGCCGCTCCTGCCCGGCACCGGCGGTTACCGGGCCGTCGACCCGTGGCGGGTGCAGCGGCTGCTCGACCGGCTGGCGCCCGACGCGATCGAGGTGTCGGACCGGCTGACCCTGCGCGGCCTCGGCGGGTGGGCGCGGCGCCGCGGCGTGCCCGGCGTCGTGATCTCCCACGAGCGCCTCGACCGGCTGCTGGCGCAGTTCCTGCTCCCGCCACCCGCGGCCCGCCGGGTGGCCGACGCGGCCAACTCCCGGATGGCGCAGGCCTACGACCGGGTCGTGTGCACGACGTCCTTTGCGCGAGCCGAGTTCGACCGGATCGGCGCGCGCAACGTCGCTCAGGTGCCGCTCGGCGTGGACCTCACGACGTTCTCGCCACTGCACCGGGACCCGCGGCTGCGCGCTTCCCTGACCGGCGGGGCGGACGCGCTGCTCGTGCACTGCGGGCGGCTGTCACCGGAGAAGCACCCGGAGCGCACCATCGACACCGTCGCCGCGCTGCGGGACGAGGGACACCGGGTGCGCCTGGTCGTGGCGGGCGACGGGCCGCGGCGGCCCGCGCTGGAGCGACGGGCGTCGGGGCTGCCGGTGACGTTCGTCGGGTACGTGCCCGACCGGGCCCGGCTGGCCACGCTGCTCGCGTCGGCGGACGTCTCCCTCGCGCCCGGCCCGCACGAGACGTTCGGGCTCTCGGCGCTTGAGGCGCTGGCCAGCGGCACACCGGTGGTGGTGTCGGCGTCCTCGGCGCTGCCGGAGATCGTCGGCGCGTCCGGGGCGGCGGCCCGGGACTCGCCGGAGGCGTTCGCCGCGGGTGTGACGGGCCTGCTGGCCGCCGACGCGGGCGCCCGCCGGGCCGCGGCGCGGGCGCGAGCGGAGCGGTACGACTGGCCGACGTCGGTGGACCGGATGCTGGCCACGCTGACCCCGTAGTCGTACGGATGCGGGTGCCGGGCCGCGCGCCGCATGCTCGTGGCATGGACGAACCGGCCGGCGCGCGCGTGACCCTCACCCCGGGCGGCGCCTACGCCGAGATCGACGTCGCCGGGCAGAACGCCGCCGTCGGCGCGCTGCTGGGGCCGGACGAGGCCGGGCGGGCCCGGGCCGTCACCGCCGTCCTCGAGGCCCCCGGGCGCTTCGCACCCCCGGTGCTCTACGCGCTGTCCGAGGTCCTGTCCGTCTACGGAGAGCGCGACGAGGGCGCGTTCTGGTTCTACGCGGCGCAACTGCGCGCCCGGTTCGACGCGAACCGCTGCACCGACCCGACGGCCGCGGCCGCCGTCGGATCGCTGAACGAGCGGTTCGGGCCACCGGTCAAGGCGCACGCGTTCCGCGACCCGGACCTGCTGCGGGCGCTCGTCGAGCGGGCCGTGGCCTGGGACCGGGCCACGCCGCACGACTACGATCACCGCTGGATCAACCTGCACGGGATGGCGGCCTTCGGCGGGCCCGCCGGCGAACCGCTCAGCCTGCCCGCGCCGGAGTGGGCCGCGCTCGCCGAGCGCACCCGCAGGGACTACCGCGCCGGGCTCGAGGAGGCACTGCGGCGGCTGGCGGCGGGCCCCGCGTAGCGTTCCCGCCGTGAGCCGCGCCGACCTCCGCAAGGACCCGCACGACGTCGCCGCGATGTTCGACGGCGTCGCCCGCCGCTACGACCTGACCAACACCGTGCTCACCGCCGGGCAGGACCGCCGCTGGCGCAGGCTCACCCGGGAAGCGCTGGACCTGCGGCCGGGGGAGCGGGTGCTCGACCTCGCCGCCGGCACGGCGGTGTCCACGGTGGAGCTCTCCCGCTCCGGGGCCTGGTGCGTGGCGGCCGACTTCTCGCTCGGGATGCTGCGGGCCGGGGCGGAGCGCGCGGTCCCGAAGGTCGCGGCCGACGCCCTGCACCTGCCGTTCGCCGACGGCGCCTTCGACGCCGCGACGATCTCGTTCGGGCTGCGCAACGTGACCGACCCGGACGCCGCGCTGCGCGAACTGGCCCGGGTGACGCGGCCGGGCGGGCGCCTCGTCGTCTGCGAGTTCGGCCGCCCGACCTGGGCGCCGTTCCGGGCGGCCTACTACGCGGGGCTGGAGCGGGTGCTGCCCGCGGTCGCACGGCAGGTGTCGAGCAATCCGGAGGCCTACAGCTACCTCGGCGAGTCCATCCGCGACTGGAGCCCCCAGCCCGAGCTGGCGCGGCGCATCGCTGCGGCCGGCTGGACCCAGGTGGCCTGGCGCAACCTCGCCATCGGTGCCGTCGCCCTGCACCGCGCGCGCCGCGCCTGATCATCCCGGCCCGGACGGGAAGATCGTCGTGAGGTGCGGGTTGTCGTCGTCCGCAGGACGTTGAGTGCTCGCTCGCGGCGATCACCGCCTCCGTGATCACTGTGAGAGGTCCCTCCTTGTCGTTGCGACGACGGAATATGCACTCTCGCGCTGATCACTCCCGCCGGCGTCCGCCGCACGCTTGATCCCCGTGAGGTGCGCGTTCTCGTCGGCTACACGACGGAAAGTGCGCTCGCGCGCCGATCACGGCCCCGATGATCCCCACGACAGCGCAGTTGTCGCGGTCCCCACGACGAAAACCGCACCCTCGCGCCGATCGCTCCCGCTTACCGCCGCGATCGCGCCCCGCGACCGGGTGCACCCCTCCGAGCACCCGGCCGCCCGGGTGCGGACGCGCGTCGCCCGAACAGGTTGCTTAGACTGCGGCATGACTTCGTGAATCTGTTCACAAGGAGCCGCATGGCCGCGCCCGAACCCACCACAGGCGACGCCGACGTCATCGTCGTCGGCGCCGGCCCCGCCGGATCCACCGCAGCCGCATACCTCGCCCGCGCCGGGCTGGACGTCCTCCTGCTGGAGAAGTCGACGTTCCCGCGCCCGAAGGTGTGCGGCGACGGCTTCACCCCGCGCGGGATGAAGCAGCTGATCGACCTCGGCATCGACTGCTCCGAGCAGAACGGCTGGCTGCGCAACAAGGGCCTGCGGGTCGTCGGCGGGGGTGTCACCCTCGAGCTCGACTGGCCCGTCCTCGCCAATTTCCCGAACTACGGGGCCGTGCGGCCCCGGCAGGACTTCGACGAGCTGCTGGTGCGGCACGCGGAGAAGTCCGGGGCCCGGCTGCACGAGGACACCACGGTCACCGAGGCCGTCACCGACGACCGGACGGGCCGCGTGCTCGGCGTCACCGGCCACGTCGGCAAGGGCAAGGACAAGCGGCCGGTCACCTTCCGGGCCCCGCTCACCCTCGCCTGCGACGGCGTGAGCGCCCGGCTGGCGCTCTCCCTCGGGATGGCCAAGCGCGACGACCGGCCGATGGGCGTGGCCGTCCGCCGCTACTACAACTCGCCGCGCACCGACGACGACTTCCTCGAGAGCCACCTGGAGCTGTGGGACCGGTCCGACCCGGCGCACCCGAAGCTGCTGCCCGGCTACGGCTGGATCTTCGGCATGGGCGACGGCACCTCGAACGTCGGGCTGGGGATCCTGTCCACGTCCAAGGCCTACGGCTCCACCGACTACCGCGCCCTGCTGAAGTCCTGGCTGGACGGCACTCCGGAGGAGTGGGGCTACCGCGACGAGAACGCGGTCGGCACCGTGGGTGGTGCCGCGCTGCCGATGGGGTTCAACCGGGTGCCGCACTACCGGCCCGGGCTGCTGCTCGTCGGCGACGCCGGCGGCATGGTCAACCCGTTCAACGGCGAGGGCATCGCCTACGCCATGGAGTCGGCGGCGATCGCCTCCCGCTGCGCGGTGCAGGCGCTCGCCCGCTCGGGCGCATCGGCCGAGGCCGCGCTGGCGGGCTACCCGGCGGCGATGAGCCAGGCGCTGGGCAGCTACTACCGCATCGGCAACGTGTTCTCGAAGCTGATCGGCAACCCGACGATCATGGGCGTCGCCACCAAGTACGGGCTGCCCCGAGCCACGCTCATGAGGTTCATCCTCAAGCTGCTCGCCAACCTGTACGACCCGCGGGGCGGCGGCGTCAGCGACCGGGTCATCACCGCGATGACCAGGGTCACACCGAGTTTGTAGGGCCAGTAGTAAGGCTTGCCTGGCTCCGGTCCGGCGGGCGCCCCGACCTAGTGTCGCGGCCGGTATCGAATCAGAAGACGAGGCTGAACGGATGCTCGATCCCTACCTCCCGCTGGTGCTGCTGTTCGCCCTGGCGGCGGCGTTCGCGCTGTTCTCCGTGACCGCCGCCCCGTACGTCGGGCCCCGCCGCTACAACCGCGCGAAGCTCGACGCCTACGAGTGCGGCATCGAGCCGTCGCCGGACCCCGTCGTGGGCGGTGGCCGGATGCCGGTCGCCTACTACCTCACCGCGATGTTGTTCATCCTGTTCGACATCGAGATGGTCTTCCTCTACCCGTTCGCGGTGAGCGCCGACGCGCTCGGCCTGTTCGGGCTGGTGGAGATCGTGCTGTTCATCGTCACGGTCGGCTTCGCCTACATCTACGTGTGGCGGCGCGGCGGGCTGGATTGGAACTGAGATGGGTCTCGAAGAGCACCTGCCCAACGGCGTCCTGCTGACCAGCGTCGAGAAGCTCGTCAACTGGACGCGCAAGTCCTCCCTGTGGCCCGCCACGTTCGGTCTCGCGTGCTGCGCGATCGAGATGATGACCACCGGTGCGCCGCGCTACGACCTCGCGCGCTTCGGCATGGAGGTGTTCCGCGCCTCGCCTCGTCAGGCCGACCTGATGATCGTCGCGGGCCGGGTGAGCAACAAGATGGCCCCGGTCCTGCGGCAGATCTACGACCAGATGCCGGAGCCGCGCTGGGTGCTCGCGATGGGCGTGTGCGCCTCCTCCGGCGGCATGTTCAACAACTACGCGGTGGTCCAGGGCGTCGACCACGTCGTGCCCGTCGACATGTACCTGCCCGGCTGCCCGCCGCGGCCGGAGATGCTGATGGACGCGATCCTCAAGATCCACGCCAAGATCATGGACGAGCCGCTGGGCGCCAAGCGGGCCGCGGCGCTGGCCGAGAGCGGTCACAAGACCGAGCTCGTGCCGTCGTCGATCAAGTTCGCCCCCAAGAAGACCGTGGGGAAGTGAGCCGATGACCGAGAACAACGACGACGTCAAGCCGGGCACCGGCACCCCGGGATCGTCCGCGCAGCAGAGCGGTCCGGACGCCGCGGAGCAGCGGGCCCGCGGGGCCGAGGACGCCCGCGGCGGCGAGGTCGAGCAGACCGGCGCCCCCATCGACGCGCCGTCGGGCACCGAGACCGACGAGCAGACCACCCCGGAGGGCGGCACGCGGATCGGGGCGCCCGCGATGCGGCCCCGCGCCGGCATGTTCGGCGTCTCCGGCTCCGGCGACACGTCCGGCTTCGGCGGCCTGCGGTTGCCCGGCTACGCGCCCGCACCGTCCGAGCGGCCGTTCGGCGGCTGGTTCGACGAGTTCGCCGACGACTTCGCCGAGGCGCTCGACGAGCGCGGCATCCCGCGCGGCGCCGTGCAGCAGATCACGGTCGACCGCGATGAGATCACGCTCTACGTGCAGCGCGAGCGGATCGTCGACCTCTGCCGCACCCTGCGCGACGACGAGGGCCTGCGGTTCGAGCTGTGCTCGTCGGTCTCCGGTGTCGACTACGGCGTGGACGTGCCGCAGCGGCTGCACGTGGCCTACCACCTGCTGTCGATGACCTACCGGCGCCGGATCCGCCTCGAGGTCGCCCTCGACGTCGACGACGCGCACGTCCCTAGCGTCGTCGAGATCTACCCCACGGCCGACTGGCACGAGCGCGAGACCTGGGACATGTTCGGGATCGTCTTCGACGGCCACCCGGCGCTCACCCGGATCCTCATGCCGGACGACTGGGACGGCCACCCCCAGCGCAAGGACTACCCGCTCGGCGGGATCCCCGTGGAGTACAAGGGGGCGGAGATCCCACCGCCCGATCAGCGGAGGGCCTACTCATGACGCAGGACGCCTACGCCCCCGGGCGCGAGACCACCGAGGGCACGGTCTACACGGTCACCGGTGGCGACTGGGACACCCTGATCGACGAAGAGCACGACGACCGCATCGTCATCAACATGGGCCCGCAGCACCCGTCCACGCACGGCGTGCTGCGGCTGGTGCTGGAGCTCGAGGGCGAGACGGTGCAGCAGGCCCGGTCGGTGATCGGCTACCTGCACACCGGCATCGAGAAGAACTGCGAATACCGCACGTGGACCCAGGGCGTCACGTTCGTGACGCGCATGGACTACCTGGCGCCGCTGTTCAACGAGACGGCGTACTGCCTGGGTGTGGAGCGGCTGCTCGGCGTCGAGGCGCCGCGGCGGGCGCAGGTCGCCCGCGTGCTGCTGATGGAGCTCACGCGCATCGGCTCGCACCTGGTGGCGCTGGCCACGGGTGGCATGGAGCTGGGCGCCCTCACCGGCATGACGGCGGGCTTCCGCGAGCGCGAGGAGGTGCTCCACCTCATGGAGTTCCTCACCGGCCTGCGGATGAACAACGCCTACGCCCGCCCCGGCGGGCTCGCGCAGGACTTCCCGGACGGCTGGGAGGTGAAGGTCGCCGACTTCGTCAAGCTGATGAAGAAGCGGCTGCCGGACTACGACAAGCTGCTCACCGCCCAGCCGATCTGGCGCCAGCGCCTGGAGGGCGTCGGCTACCTCCCGCTCGACGGCTGCCTCGCCCTCGGCGCCACCGGCCCGATCCTGCGGTCCGCGGGCCTGCCGTGGGACCTGCGCAAGGTCGACCCGTACTGCGGCTACGAGGAGTACGACTTCGAGGTGCCGACGGCCACCGAGGCCGACTGCTACGCGCGCTACCGGCTGCGCGTCGCCGAGATCCACGAGTCGCTCAAGCTCGTCGAGCAGGCCGCGGCGAAGATGGAGCCCGGCCCGGTGATGGTGGAGGACCGCAAGGTCGCTTGGCCCGCGCAGCTGTCGATCGCCTCCGACGGCATGGGCAACAGCCTCGAGCACGTCCGCAAGATCATGGGTCAGTCGATGGAGTCGCTGATCCACCACTTCAAGCTGGTCACCGAGGGCTTCTCCGTGCCGGCCGGACAGGTGTACGCGACGGTCGAGTCGCCGCGCGGCGAGCTGGGCTACCACCTGGTCTCCGACGGCGGCACCCGGCCGGTGCGCGTCCACGTGCGGGACCCCAGCTTCGTGAACCTGCAGTCGATGCCCGCGATGAGCGAGGGCGGCATGGTCGCCGACGTCATCGCGGCCGTCGCGTCGATCGACCCCGTCATGGGAGGTGTGGACCGGTGACACGTCGGCCGAGCGCAGCGAGGACGCCAGAATGACACTCCCCGAGGGCACCCCGGAGTCCTACGGCCCGATCAGTGCGCCGGAGGAGGTCGTGTTCGAGCCGGTCGTCGAGGAGGGCGGCCCGGTCTCGCCGGTCTTCGACGAGGTCACGCGCCAGCGGACCAAGGAGATCGTCGCCCGGTACCCGCAGTCGCGGTCGGCGCTGCTCCCGCTGCTGCACCTGGTGCAGTCGGTGGAGGGGCACGTCAGCCAGGACGGGATCCGGTACTGCGCCGAGGCGCTGGAGCTGACCACCGCCGAGGTATCGGCGGTCGCCACCTTCTACGCGATGTACAAGCGCACGCCGTGCGGTGAGCACCTGGTGAGCGTCTGCACCAACACACTCTGCGCGGCCCTGGGCGGCGACGCGATCTACGTGAAGCTGCAGGAGAAGCTCGGCACGCCGGGCCGGCCGCTGGGCCACGAGGAGACGGCGGGCGGGCCGGGGAAGCCGGGCTCGATCACGCTCGAGCACGCGGAGTGCCTGGCGGCCTGCGACCTCGCCCCGGTGCTGCAGGTCAACTACGAGTACTTCGACAACCAGACGGTCGACTCGGCCGAGCAGTTGGTGGACGCGCTGCAGCGCGGCGAGAAGCCCCAGCCCACCCGGGGCGCCCCGCTCACCGACTTCCGTACCGCCGAGCTCGAGCTGGCCGGGATCTTCCCGGACCTGGAGCGCAGCGTCGAAGGATCGTCGGTGGCGGATGAGACGCTGCGCGGTGCCCGGCTCGCGAGCGAGCGGGGGTGGACCGCCCCGTCGATGCCCGACACGGCGCCCGCCCTCCCGGACCTCCCGGAGAAGAAGTGACTGCTTCCACCACACCCGACCCGCTGACCCCGGTGCTCACCCGCCGCTGGCAGTCGCCGCGGTCGTGGTCGATCGACACCTACGAGCAGCTCGAGGGCTACCAGGCGCTGCGGCACGCCTTGACCGCGCACCCCGACCAGCTCATCCAGCTGGTCAAGGACTCCGGCCTGCGCGGCCGCGGTGGCGCCGGGTTCCCCACCGGCATGAAGTGGGGTTTCATCCCGCAGGGGCCCACCGGGCCCGGCGCCAAGCCGAAGTACCTGGTGATCAACGCCGACGAGGGCGAGCCGGGCACCTGCAAGGACATCCCGACGATGATGGCCGACCCGCACTCGCTGGTGGAGGGCTGCATCATCACCAGCTACGCGATCCGCGCGAACTTCTGCGCGATCTACGTGCGTGGCGAGGCGCTGCACTGCATCCGCCGGGTGCGCCGCGCCGTGGAGGAGGCCTACGCCAAGGGTTACCTCGGCAAGGACATCCTCGGCTCCGGGTTCGACCTGGACATCGTGGTGCACGCCGGGGCCGGCGCCTACATCTGCGGCGAGGAGACGGCGCTGCTCGACTCGCTCGAGGGTCGTCGCGGTCAACCTCGCCTCAAGCCCCCCTTCCCGGCCACGTCCGGGCTCTACGCCTCGCCCACTGTCGTCAACAACGTGGAGACCATCGCCTCGGTTCCCGCGATCGTGCAGGGCGGCAGCGACTGGTTCCGCACCATGGGCTCCGAGAAGAGCCCCGGCCCCAAGATCTACTCGGTCTCCGGGCACGTGGAGCGGCCCGGCCAGTACGAGGCCCCGCTGGGTATCACGCTGCGACAGCTGCTGGAGCTCGCGGGCGGGATGAAGGACGGGATCCCGCTCAAGTTCTGGACGCCGGGCGGCTCGTCCACCCCGATCTTCACCGCGGAGCACCTCGACGTCCCGCTGGACTTCGAGGGCGCGGCCGCAGCCGGCTCGATGCTCGGCACCACGGCCGTGCAGGTGTTCAACGAGACGGTCTCGGTGCCGTGGGCGGTCATGAAGTGGACCGAGTTCTACAAGCACGAGTCCTGCGGCAAGTGCACGCCGTGCCGCGAGGGCACCTACTGGCTGGTGCAGATCCTCGAGCGGATGGTGCACGGCGAGGGCACCGAGGCCGACGTCGAGACGATGCTCGACATCTGCGACAACATCCTCGGCCGCTCGTTCTGTGCGCTCGGTGACGGCGCCACGAGCCCGATCACGAGCGGCATCAAGTACTTCCGCCAGGAGTTCCTGGACCTGATCGCCGCGCAGCCCGCGGTGCAGCGTCCGGAGCAGCTGGACGATCTGGTTGGAGCCCAGGCATGACCATTGCCCCGGAGGAGAAGAAGGACGCCCGGCCCGTCCCCGAGGGCCACGTCCGCCTCACGATCGACGGCCAGGAGGTCGACGCCCCCAAGGGCGAGCTGCTCATCCGCGCCTGTGAGCGGCTCGGCATCATCGTCCCTCGGTTCTGCGACCACCCCCTCCTCGACCCGGCGGGCGCCTGCCGCCAGTGCCTCGTCGAGGTGGAGATGGGCGGGCGGCCGATGCCCAAGCCGCAGGCCAGCTGCACGATGACGGTCGCCGACGGCATGGTCGTCAAGACCCAGCACACCTCGCCGGTGGCCGACAAGGCCCAGCAGGGCGTGATGGAGCTCCTGCTCATCAACCACCCGCTCGACTGCCCGGTCTGCGACAAGGGCGGTGAGTGCCCCCTGCAGAACCAGGCGATGAGCACCGGCCGCACCGACTCGCGGTTCGTCGAGACCAAGCGCACGTTCCCGAAGCCCCTGCCGATCTCGTCGCAGGTGCTGCTGGACCGGGAGCGCTGCGTGCTCTGCCAGCGCTGCACCCGGTTCTCGGAGGAGATCGGCGGCGACCCGTTCATCGACCTGCTCGAGCGCGGTGCGAAGCAGCAGATCGGCGTGGCCGAGGACAAGCCGTTCCAGAGCTACTTCTCCGGCAACACGATCCAGATCTGCCCGGTCGGAGCGCTCACCAGCGCCGCGTACCGGTTCCGCTCGCGGCCGTTCGACCTCGTCTCCACCGACGGCGTGTGCGAGCACTGCTCGTCCGGGTGCGCGCAGCGCGTCGACACCCGTCGTGGCACGGTGCTGCGCCGCCTCGCGGGCAACAACCCGGCGGTCAACGAGGAGTGGAACTGCGACAAGGGCCGCTTCGCGTTCCGCTACCTGGGCTCGCAGCAGCGGATCACCCGGCCGATGGTCCGGGGTGCCGACGGCGTGCTCGCCGAGACCTCGTGGACCGAGGCGTTGCGGGTGGCGGCCGACGGCCTGCTCGCCGCCCGTGAGCGCGGGATCGGCGTGCTGGCGGGCGGCAGGCTCACCGTCGAGGACGCCTACTCCTACGGCAAGTTCGCCCGCGTCGCCGCGCACACCAACGACGTCGACTTCCGCGCCCGGCCGCACTCGGCCGAGGAGCTCGACTTCCTGGCCGCGCACGTCGTCGGCCAGGGCCCGGAGACGCTCGACTACACGCGCCTCGAGGCCGCGCCCGCCGTGCTGTGCGTGGCATTCGAGCCCGAGGAGGAGTCGCCGATCGTCTACCTGCGGCTGCGCAAGGCGGCCCGCAAGCACGGCCAGCGGGTGTTCCACCTCGGCCAGTGGACGACGCCCGCGGTCGAGCGAACCTCGCTGGAGACGGGCGCTGCGGCGCCCGCGGCGAAGGACAATCTGATCCCGGCGGTCCCGGGTGCCGAGGCCGCGGTGCTCTCCGACCTCCCGACCCACATGGTCGAGGCGTTGACCGGCGGGGGCGTCATCCTCGTCGGCGAGCGCGCCGCCGAGGTCCCCGGCCTGTACTCCGCAGTGTCGGCGTTGGCCGCCCGCACCGGCGCGGCCGTGGGCTGGGTGCCCCGTCGCGCCGGTGAGCGCGGTGCCCTCGACGCGGGCGCGGTCCCGACGCTGCTGCCCGGTGGCCGTCCGGTCACCGACGCCGGCGCGCGGGCCGAGGTCGAGTCGGCGTGGGGCCTGGCGGCGGGAACGCTCCCCACCACCCCGGGCCGCGACACCGACGAGATCCTCGCCGCCGCGGCCGACGGGGAGCTGGCAGCGCTGGTCGTCGGCGGGCTCGACCCGCACGACCTGGCCGACCCGGCCGCCGCCCTGGCCGGGCTGCGCGAGGTGGGCTTCCTGGTCAGCCTGGAGCTGCACACCTCGGCCGTCACCGAGCTCGCCGACGTGGTGCTCCCGGTGGCCCCCGACGCCCAGCGCTCGGGCAGCTACCTCAACTGGGAGGGCCGGCGCCGCGAGTTCACCCCGGCGCTCGACGCGAGCGGCGTGCTCCCCGACTGCCGGGTGCTCGACACGCTGGCCGTCGAGATGGACGTCGACCTGTTCACGCAGACGCCCGCGGCCGCCGCAGGCGAGCTGGGCCGGCTCGGCGTCCGCACCGGGGCCACCCCCGCTGCGCCCTCGGTGCCCGCGGTCGAGGCCCTGCGGCCCGCGTTCGGCCAGGCCGTGCTCGCGACGTGGCGCCAGCTGGTCGACGACTCCACGCTCGCCGTCGACGAGCCCGCGCTGGCAGGCACCGCCCGGCCCGCGTACGTCCGGCTCAACGCCGCCACGGCGGAGCGGCTCGGCGTCACCGAGGGCGGGAACGCCACGGTGCGCACCGACCGCGGCTCGATCACGCTGCCGGTGGCGCTGGCCGACCTGCCGGACGGCGTCGTGTGGCTGCCGGGCAACTCCGGTGAATCCCACGTGCGCACCCGACTCGGCGCTGGGCACGGCGACCTGGTGGGAGTGACGGCATGATCAACGTCCCGGTGCAGGCCCAGGAGGGCATGACACGCACGCAGGAGCTGCTGGCGGACGACCCGCTCTGGCTGATCCTGCTCAAGGTCGTGGCGCTGTTCGCCATCGGCGTGGTGCTCACCCTGTTCATGATCAACTGGGAGCGCAAGGTGGTGGGCCGGATGCAGCAGCGTCCCGGCCCGAACCGCACCGGTCCCGGTGGCTGGCTCCAGTCCCTTGCCGACGGGCTCAAGCTCGCCTTCAAGGAAGACATCATGCCGGTGATGGCCGACAAGCGGGTGTACTTCATCGCCCCGGTCATCTCCACGATCCCGGCGTTCGTCGCGTTCTCGGTGATCCCGTTCGGCGGCGAGGTCTCGATCTTCGGCGAGCCCACCGTGCTGCAGTTGGTCGACCTGCCGGTCGGGGTGCTGGTCGTGCTGGCCGCGAGCTCGATCGGGGTGTACGGGATCGTGCTCGGCGGCTGGGCGTCCGGCTCGCCGTACCCGCTGATCGCGGCACTGCGCAGCGCTGCCCAGGTGATCTCCTACGAGATCGCGCTCGGCCTCTCGGTCGTCGGGGTCATCCTCTACGCCGGGTCGCTGTCCACCGCCGACATCGTCGCGGCCCAGTCGGCGGACTGGTGGTACGTCCTGCTGCTCGCGCCGAGCTTCGTCGTGTTCGTCATCGCGATGGTCGGCGAGACCAACCGGGCCCCGTTCGACCTCCCGGAGGCCGAGTCGGAGCTGGTGGGCGGGTTCCACACCGAGTACTCGTCGCTGAAGTTCGCGCTATTCTTCCTGGCCGAGTACGTGAACATGGTGACGGTCTCGGCGATGGCCACCACGCTGTTCCTCGGCGGCGGCACCTGGCCGTGGCCGCTGTCGTTCCTCAACGGCAACGGCTGGCTGCAGATGATCGCGTTCCTGATCAAGACGTTCATCTTCCTGTTCGTCTTCATCTGGCTGCGCGGCACGCTGCCCCGGTACCGCTACGACCAGTTCATGCGGCTGGGCTGGAAGGTGCTGGTCCCCGGCAGCCTGCTGTGGATCCTGGCGGTCTTCGCGATCCGCGCGTGGCGCTCCTCCGGTGGCAGCGTCACCGCGCTGCTGATCGGCCTCGGCATCCTGCTGGCGGTGGTGCTGCTGGTGGCGTTCCTGGTGCCCGACCGCAAGGTCGAGGAGCCGGTGATCGAGCTGGCGTCGGACTACCCGGTGCCGCCGCTGGACCTCGCAGTGCCCACCCCCTCGCGGCACAAGCTGCGCCGCCGCCCCCTCGAGAGCCCGGCGGACAACCGCACGCCCGCGCTCAGCGGCAAGGAGAACGAGTAGATGTTCGACTTCTTCAAGGGCTTCGGCGTCACCTTCGGGACGATGTTCAAGAAGGTCGTCACCGAGGAGTACCCGGAGGACTTCCCGCCCGCCGCGCCGCGCTACCACGGGCGTCACCAGCTCAACCGGCACCCGGACGGGCTGGAGAAGTGTGTCGGCTGCGAGCTCTGCGCGTGGGCCTGCCCCGCCGACGCCATCTACGTGGAGGGCGGCGACAACACCGAGGAGGCCCGCTACTCCCCGGGTGAGCGCTACGGCGCGATCTACCAGATCAACTACCTGCGCTGCATCGGCTGCGGGCTATGCATCGAGGCCTGTCCCACCCGCTCACTGACGATGACCAACTTCTACGAGCTGGCCGACGACAACCGGCAGGACCTGATCTACACGAAGGAGCAGCTGCTCGCGCCGCTGCTGCCCGGCATGGAGCAGCCGCCGCACCCGATGCGCCTGGGCGACGACGAGCAGGACTACTACGTGCAGGGTCCGGTCCTCGCCCGCAAGGGCGCCGACAACGACCCGGTGGGGGAGCAGGTCAAGTGATCACTCTCGCTCAGCAGGCCACCGAGGTCGTCACCACCGGCGAGGCCATCACCTTCTGGATCCTCGGCCCGGTCGCGCTGCTCGGCGCACTCGGCATGGTGTTCGCCCGCAACGCCGTGCACTCGGCGCTGATGCTGGTGCTCACGATGTTCAGCCTCGCGGTGTTCTACATCGTGCAGCAGGCGCCGTTCCTCGGTTTCGTGCAGATCATCGTCTACACGGGCGCCGTCATGATGCTGTTCCTGTTCGTGCTGATGCTGGTCGGCCGGGACAGCTCCGACACCGTCGTCGAAGTGCTGCGCGGGCAGCGCGTCGCGGCGCTCGCGTTCGGCGTCGGGCTGGCGGTGCTGCTGGTGGCCGCGATCGCCCGCTCCCTCACGGCCGTCACGCCGGTCGGGCTGGCCGCCGGCGCCGCCGGCTCGAACGGCAACGTCACCGGGCTCGGCGCGCTGATCTTCACCGACTACCTGTTCGCGTTCGAGCTCACCTCGGCGCTGCTCATCACGGCCGCACTCGGGGGCATGGTCCTGGCGTTCGCCCAGGGCAAGGCCCACGCCAAGCGGGGCCAGCGGGCCACCGTCGAGGCCCGGTTGCGCGGCGAGCACGACCGCATCTCCCCGCTGCCCGGCCCGGGCGTCTACGCCACCGGGAACTCGGTGGCCGTGCCCGCCGTGCTGCCGGACGGGTCGATCGCACCGGAGTCGATCTCCGCGATCATCGACGCCACTCCGGTGCGGCCCACCGAGGACGAGCCGGACCCCGGGGCGCGCGCCCTCACCGGTGGCCGCCCCGACCGCACCGACGCCGTGGCCGACACCGACGAGGAGTCCCGGTGACCCCCACCTACTACCTGCTGCTCTCCGCGCTGCTGTTCTCCATCGGTGCGGTCGGCGTGCTGGTGCGCCGCAACGCGATCGTCGTGTTCATGTGCATCGAGCTGATGCTCAACGCCGTGAACCTCTCCCTGGTCACGTTCGCGCGCATCAACGGCTCGCTGGACGGCCAGGTCATGGCGTTCTTCGTGATGGTCGTGGCCGCCGCGGAGGTCGTGGTCGGCCTCGCGATCATCATGTCGATCTTCCGCACCCGCCGGACCGCGTCGGTGGACGACGCGAACCTCCTGAAGTACTGAGGCGAAGAGATGCTCCCCGAAACCAACCGCACCTCGGAGCCGTACTGCTGCTCCGACCCCGGTCCTGACAGCAGTGTGGCTCCGACCTGCGGAGGCCTGACGTGACTGAGGTCGTCGACGTGGGAGCCGCCACCGGGGCGGCCTCGCTCGCCTGGCTGTTGTTCGTGCTGCCTGCCGCGGGCGCGCTTGTCCTGTTCGTCACCGGGCGACGTGCCAACGCGTGGGGGCACTGGCTGGGCGTGCTCACCGTCGTCGCGTCCTTCGTGATCGGCCTGGTGATCTTCCTCGAGACCGTGGGGCTCGCCCCCGAGCAGCGCGCCCGCGAGCTGTCGCTGTTCTCCTGGATCGCGGTGGGCGGCCTGGACATCGACTTCGGCGTGCGGCTCGACCCGCTGTCGCTGACGTTCGTGCTGCTGATCACCGGGGTCGGATCGCTGATCCACATCTACTCGGTCGGCTACATGGCGCCGCACGACAGCGAGGGCGACGGCGAGCCCAGTGACGACTCCGCGCGCCGCCGCTTCTTCGCGCAGCTCAACCTGTTCGTCGCGGCGATGCTCGTGCTCGTCCTCGGCGACAACTTCGTGATGCTCTACCTCGGCTGGGAGGGCGTCGGCCTGGCGTCCTACCTGCTGATCGGCTTCTACCAGAACCGCCCGTCCGCGGCCACGGCCGCGAAGAAGGCGTTCCTGATGAACCGCGTCGGTGACGTCGGGCTCGCGATCGCGATCTTCCTGCTCTGGCTGCACCTCGGCACGCTCCAGTACAGCGAGGTGTTCGCGCGCATCGGCGAGGTCGACCAGGGCGTCATCCTGGCGATCACCGTGCTGCTGCTGCTCGGCGCGTGCGGCAAGTCCGGCCAGTTCCCGCTCCAGTCCTGGCTCCCCGACGCCATGGAGGGCCCCACGCCGGTCTCGGCGCTGATCCACGCGGCCACGATGGTCACGGCGGGCGTCTACCTCATCGCCCGGGCCAACCCGATCTACAACCTGACCGAGACGGGACGGCTGGTCGTCGCGCTGGTCGGTGTGGTTACCCTGCTGATCGGGGCGATCATCGGGTGCGCCTACGACGACATCAAGAAGGTGCTCGCGTACTCCACCGTGAGCCAGATCGGCTACATGATCCTCGCCGTCGGGCTCGGCCCGGCCGGGTACGCACTGGGCATCTTCCACCTGCTCACCCACGGCTTCTTCAAGGCGGGGCTGTTCCTCGGGGCCGGCTCGGTGATGCACGCGATGCACGACGAGGTCGACATGCGCCGCTACGGAGGGCTCGCGCGGTACATGCCGATCACGTTCGTGACGTTCGGGCTGGGTTATCTCGCGCTGATCGGCTTCCCGTTCCTGTCCGGGTACTTCTCGAAGGACGAGATCATCGCCGCGTCGTTCGGGCAGCCGGGCTGGCAGGGCTGGGTGTTCGGCGGGGCGGCCACGCTCGCGGCCGGGCTCACCGCCTTCTACATGACCCGCCTGATGCTCATGACGTTCTTCGGCGAGAAGCGCTGGCAGAACCTGAAGACCGAGCACGGCGAGGACTACCACCCGCACGAGTCGCCCGCCGTGATGACCGTGCCGATGATCGTGCTCGCCGTCGGGTCGGTGGCGGCCGGCTTCCTGCTCTACAACGGCCACGTGCTGGTCGACTGGCTCGCGCCGACGCTGGGTGAGCTGGAGGAGCCGCACGACGGCGTCCTCGGGCACTCGGTGGTGCCGTTCCTCGTCGTCGGGATCTCCGCGCTCGGCGTGCTGATCGCCTACCTCACCGTGGGCAGGCGACCCACTCCGGTGGAGAAGCCGGAGCCGGTGTCGCTGCCGGTGCGGGCCGCGCGGCGCGACCTGTACGCCAACGCGATCAACGAGACCCTCATCGCCCGGCCGGGCACCTGGCTCACCCGGGCGCTGGTCTACGTGGACAACCGTGGCGTCGACGGCATCGTCAACGGCACCGCGGCGCTGCTGGGCGGCAGTTCGGGACGGATGCGGCGGGCCCAGACCGGGTTCGTCCGGTCCTATGCCCTGTCGATGATGGGCGGCGGAGTGCTCGTCGTCGCGGCGCTGTTGGCGGTGCGGTTCGCATGACCGGAGGCAATGTGTTGCTGCTGATCCTTCTGGTGCTGCCGCTGGTCGGTGCGCTGGTGGTGGCGCCGCTGAAGGGCAACGCGCGGCTCGCCAAGCTCGTCGCGTTCGGCTTCGCGCTCGCGTCGCTGGTGCTCACCGCGGTGACGTGGTTCTCCTACTCGGTGGCCGACGCCGCGGCGGGTACCCGCTTCCAGCTCGAGCTGGCCGTGCCGTGGATCCCCGCGTTCGGCACGCAGTTCGCGCTCGGCGTCGACGGCATCGCGCTGGTGATGCTCGCGCTGATCGCCGTGCTGGTGCCGATCGTCATGGGCTTCTCCTGGGAGGAGAAGCTCCCCGAAGGGCGCACCGCGGCCGGCTTCTTCGCGCTGCTGCTGACCACCCAGGGCCTGCTCGTCGGCGTATTCGCGGCCACCGACGTCTTCCTGTTCTACGTGTTCTTCGAGGCCATGCTGATCCCGATGTACTTCATGATCGGGCGTTTCGGCGGGCCGCGCAGGCAGTACGCGGCGGTGAAGTTCTTCCTGTACTCGCTGCTCGGCGGGCTGATCATGCTGGCCTCGGTGATCGGGCTGTACGTCGTGAGCGGCAACCGGCTGGACCAGGCCACGTTCTCCTGGACCGAGCTGCAGGCCATCGCCGCCGACGTCCCGGAGTCCACGCAGATCTGGCTGTTCCTCGGGTTCTTCGTCGCCTTCGCGATCAAGGCACCGCTGGTGCCGTTCCACACCTGGCTGCCCGACGCCGGTGCCGAGGCGCCGGTCGGGGCCGGCGTGCTGCTCGTCGGCGTGCTGGACAAGGTCGGCACGTTCGGCTTCCTGCGGTACTGCCTGCCGCTGTTCCCGCTCGCGTCGCAGCGCCTTGCGCCGCTCGTGCTCGTCCTCGCGGTGATCGGCGTGCTGTACGGCGCGCTGCTCGCGGTCGGCCAGACCGACATGAAGCGCTTCGTCGCCTACACCTCGATCGCGCACTTCGGGTTCATCGCGCTGGGGATCTTCGCGTTCTCCACGCAGGCGTTCGCGGGCGCCACGCTCTACATGGTCAACCACGGCATCTCGACGGGGATGCTGTTCATCGTGGTCGGCCTGCTGATCGCCCGCGGCGGGTCGCGGCTCGTCGGCGACTACGGCGGCGTCTCGAAGATCGCGCCGCTGCTGGCGGGGGCGTTCCTCGTGGCGGGCCTGTCGTCGCTCGCGCTGCCCGGCACCAACTCGTTCATCAGCGAGTTCCTGGTGCTGGTGGGCTCGTTCCCGCGGCAGCCGGTCTTCACGATCCTGGCCACCGTCGGCATCATCTTCGCGGCGCTCTACGTGCTGTGGATGTACCAGCGGACGATGCAGGGCCCGGTCCGCGGCGCCGCGGTCCTCGGTGCGCTGGAGCGTTCCGGCGGGCCCGGCACCCTGCTCGACCCGGCCGTCTCCGCGAAGCGCGACGGCAGCGGGTTCCCCGACCTGTCGGGCCGTGAGATCGCGGTGCTCACGCCGCTGATCGTGATGATCATCGTGCTCGGGTTCTTTCCCGGCCCGGTGCTCGAGGTCATCAATCCGTCCGTGATGGCCACCTTGAACGAAGTGGGTCTCGCCGACCCGGTGGGAGGACTGTCCCGGTGACGAGCACGCTGGCCCAGGGGGCGCTGTCAGCGCCCCCGATCGACTACGCGGCGATCGCCCCGCTGCTCATCGTGCTCGGTGCGGCGTGCGTCGCCGTGCTGGTGGAGGCGTTCCTGCCGCGCCACCAGCGGTGGCCTGCCCAGGTGGCGCTGGCGGTCGTCGCGCTCGGCGGAGCGGGCGTCGCGCTCGGGCTGTACGCGGGCAGCGGCCCGGACCCGATCACGACGCTGGCCGACGCGATCGCGGTCGACACGCCCACCCTGTTCCTGTGGGGCACCCTGCTCGCACTTGGGCTCGGCGGCGTGCTGCTCATCGCCGACCGCTCGGTCGAACCCGGCGGGGCGTTCATCGCGTCCTCCGTGGAGCGGGCCGCCGTCGGCGGCGGGTCGGTCGGCGTCGGACCGGTCAACACGGCCGAGGGCCGCTCCTACGGGCTGCCGGGGCAGGCGCCCACGATGCAGACCGAGGTCTTCCCGTTCACGCTGTTCGCGCTCGGCGGGATGATGACCTTCTGCGCGGCCAACGACCTGCTCACGATGTTCATCGCGCTCGAGGTGCTGAGCCTGCCGCTGTACCTGATGTGCGGGCTGGCCCGCCGCAGGCGGCTGCTGTCGCAGGAGGCGGCGGTCAAGTACTTCCTGCTCGGCGCCTTCGCGTCGGCGTTCTTCCTCTACGGCCTGGCGCTGCTGTACGGCTACGCGGGCTCGGTGCGCTTCACCGAGATCGCCGAGGCCGCGGTCGGGTCGGCCCGTTCGGACACCCTGCTGTTCGGCGGACTCGCGCTGCTCGTCATCGGGCTGATGTTCAAGGCCTCGGTGGGCCCGTTCCACACGTGGACGCCGGACGTCTACCAGGGCGCGCCCACGCCGGTCACGGCGTTCATGGCGGCGTGCACGAAGGTGGCTGCGTTCGGCGCGATCCTGCGGGTGCTGCACGTGGCGTTCGGCGACACCCGCTGGGAGTGGCGCGGCGTCCTCTGGGCGATCGTGATCGCCTCGATGGTGATCGGTGCTGTGCTCGGTCTCACCCAGACCGACGTGAAGCGGATGGTGGCCTACTCCTCGGTGGCGCACGCCGGCTTCCTGCTGCTCGGCGCGATCGCGATCACCGATCAGGGCATCTCGGGCACGCTGTTCTACCTCCTGGCGTACGGCTTCACCACGATCGCGGTCTTCGGCGTGATCAGCCTGGTCCGGAACGCCGACGGCGAGGCCACCCACCTCTCGCAGTGGGCCGGGCTCGCCAAGCGGTCGCCGGTGGTGGCGGGCGTGATGACGTTCCTGCTCCTCGCGCTCGCCGGGATCCCCCTGACCAGCGGTTTCACGGCGAAGTTCGCGGTGTTCTCGGCCGCGCTCGCCGACGGTATGGCGCCGCTGGTGGTCATCGCGCTCGTGGCGAGCGCCATCGCGGCGTTCTTCTACGTCCGGGTGATCGTGCTCATGTACTTCAGCGAGCCCGCGCCGGACGGGCCCACCGTCACGGTGCCCGGCGCGTTCACGACCGCGGCGATCACGCTCGGCGTGCTCGTCACCCTGCTGCTCGGAATCGTGCCGACCCTGGCCTTGGGCTGGGCCGGTGGCGGGGCCTTCGTAGGCTGAGCAGCGTGAGTAGCAACGCGATTGCGGGTGTGGAGCTCGGGGACCCCGAGCTCGCCGCCGCCACGGCGGCGGGCCTGGACCGGGTGGAGGACCTGCTGCACCGCGAGGTGCACAGCGACTACCGGTTCGTCACCGAGACGTCGTTGCATCTGATCGACGCCGGCGGCAAGCGGTTCCGGCCGCTGTTCACCCTGCTCGGGGCACAGATGGGGCCGCGGCCCGACGCCGACGAGGTGATCATCGCCGGGGCGGTGGTGGAGCTGATCCACCTGGCCACGCTGTACCACGACGACGTCATGGACTCGGCCACGATGCGGCGCGGCGCGGAGAGCGCGAACTCGCGCTGGGACAACACGGTCGCGATCCTCACCGGTGACTTCCTGTTCGCGCATGCGTCCCGGCTCGTGGCCGACCTCGGTCCGGACGCGGTACGGATCATCGCCGAGACGTTCGCCGAGCTGGTCACCGGTCAGATGCGGGAGACGCGTGGCCCACGCCCCGGCGAGGACCCGGTGCAGCACTACCTGGCAGTGATCGCGGAGAAGACCGGGTCGCTGATCGCCACGTCGGGCCGCTACGGCGGCATGTTCGCCGGCTGCCCGCCGGAGCACGTCGAGTCGCTGCACCGGTTCGGCGCGATCATCGGCACGGCGTTCCAGATCTCCGACGACGTCATCGACATCGCGTCGGCCTCGGAGCGCTCGGGCAAGACACCGGGCACGGACCTCCGCGAGGGCGTGCTCACCCTTCCGATGCTGTACGCGCTGCAGGACACCGGCACCGTCGCCGATCGGTTGCGCACGCTGCTGGCCCAACCCCTCAGCGACGACGCCGAGGTGGAGGAGGCGCTCGCGCTGCTGCGCGTCGGGCCGGGTCTTGCCCGGGCCCGGACCGTCCTGGCCGAGCAGGCCGCTGCCGCCCGCGCGGAGCTGGAGAAGCTGCCCGACTGCCCGGCCCGCGATGCTCTCACCTCCCTGACGACCTACGTGGTGGACCGCACCGCCTGACGCCGAGCCGCACCGCGCATACCGGAAGTGCGGTCTCAACCGGCCGAGGGATCGACGATCTTCCAGTACGAGTCCTTGCGGACGACCGTGCCGTCGCGGAACTCCCCATGGTCGCAGCCGCTCGCCCGCGCGCGGGACGCCGCCCGATCGGGTGATTGCGGCCGCTGCGATGCCCACCGTGATCTGACCGTGACGTTTCTGGATGAGTCTCCCGTCGCGTCGGAAGGAGGGCCATGGGGGAGCACCGGTACCGGTCGGCCGCCGCGCCCCGGGTCTGGTGGGTGGTGGCGCTCGCCGTGGTGCCCACCGCGCTCGCCGGGTTCGCCCTCGTCTGGACCGGCCCGCCCGTCGACGCCCGGGAGGCGTCGCCCGCGGAATTGCCGTCGGCCGCTCCACTGCCGGCCGTCCCGCCGCCCACATCGGCCACGACCGCGGTGGCACCGGGCCCGGATGCCGCACAGCGGGTGGCCGGGCAGCTCGCCGCGATCGGCCCGATCGTCTTCGGACCCGACAGCGCCGACTTGACGGAGCAGGCCGCGGCCGCCGTGCGGCAGGTGGCCGTGTTGCTGCTGGCCGAGCCGGGCGTGCCCGTCGCCGTGGAGGGGCACGTGGCCGACACCCCCGGCAACGCCGAGGGCGGCCGGCAGCTCTCGGAGCAGCGCGCGGTCGTCGTCGCCGAGGCGCTCGTCGCGGCCGGTGTGGACCGGGGGCGGATCAGCATCCGTGGCCGCGGTGCCGAGGAGCCGTTGGCCGCTCCGGCGGAGAGCCGCCGGGTAGAGATCGGCGCGGGGTAGGAGGACGGTCGTGTGGTCGCTCTTCGCACAGGTGTGGGTCCTGTGCGCGATCGCGTTCCTCGCCGGAGCGGCGGTGACGTGGCTGGCGTTCGTGCGACCGCTGCGAAAGACTCGCGGCACGCACCCGACGCATCGCGCCGAACCGGGTACCCACGTGGCGGGCCGGCCCGACGACGCCGGCGAGACTGCCGACGCTGCCGAGCGCGCAGACCCGCCACCTCCGGTCGACCCGGCGCTGGCTGCACTCGACGCCGACGTCACCCGCCGGCCGGAGGGGGCGGGAACGGCCGCGGCGGAAGCCCTGGACCGGTTGAGCAGGCAGCCCGCTGACCGCACCGAGAACGACCCCGGCGATCGGACGGCCTGAGAAGCCGTGACGAAGGGGGACCGTCGCCGACGGTCCCCCTTCGTACGCTCGGCGGGTCAGCCGGCGATGGTCCAGGTGTCGCGGCCGGTCAGGAGCGCCTGCAGGTCGTTGCTGCCGGTCTCGCGGGCCTGCTGGACCTGGGCGCGCACCGCGTCGTCGTAGGTGGTGCGGTCGACGTTGCGGAAGATCCCGGTGACGGTGTGGGTGAGGTCCTGGTCCGACAGCCGGGACAGCGCGAAGGCGAGGTTGTGGTCGGTCGCGTCGTGCACGACCACCTGCGACGCGTCGACCTCGTCGATCTTCGCGACGCGCAGCCCGAACCCGTCCTGGACCACGGCGTAGCTGCCCAGCCCGTCCTCGGCCTCCGGGCCGAAGCGGATCGGCTGGCCGTGGCGCACGGGGATGAGTCGCTCGGCGGCGTCGTCGCCCTTGCGGAGCACGTCGAAGCTGCCGTCGTTGAAGATCGGGCAGTCCTGGAAGATCTCGACCAGCGCGGTGCCGCGGTGGGCCGCGGCGGCGCCGAGGACCTCGGTGAGGCCCTTGCGGTCGGAGTCCAGGGCCCGGCCGACGAACGTGGCCTCGGCGCCGAGCGCCACCGAGATCGGGTTGAACGGGTGGTCGACCGAGCCCATCGGCGTGGACTTGGTGACCTTGCCCTCCTCGGACGTCGGCGAGTACTGGCCCTTCGTCAGACCGTAGATCCGGTTGTTGAACAGCAGGATCTTGAGGTTGACGTTGCGGCGCAGCGCGTGGATCAGGTGGTTGCCGCCGATCGACAGCGCGTCGCCGTCACCGGTGACGACCCACACCGACAGGTCCGGCCGGGACACCGCCAGGCCGGTGGCGATGGTCGGGGCGCGCCCGTGGATCGAGTGCATCCCGTAGGTGTTGAGGTAGTACGGGAACCGCGACGAGCAGCCGATCCCGGAGACGAAGACGGTGTTCTCGCGCTTGATGCCCAGGGTGGGGAGGAACTGGCGCACGGCGGCGAGCACGGCGTAGTCGCCGCAGCCGGGGCACCAGCGCACCTCCTGGTCGGAGGTGTAGTCCTTGGCGGTCTGCTTGACGTCGGTGGTCGGGACGCCGTCGAGACCCCCGATGCTCGGCAGTCCCAGGTCCAGCGCTGTCATGCCGAAACCCCCTTCACGTAGTGGAGGAAGACGTCCTGCAGCTCCTCGGCCTTGAAGGGGAGCCCGGCGACCTTCGTGTAGCTCTGCACGTCGATCAGGTAACGGGAGCGCAGCAGCACCGACAGCTGCCCGAGGTTCATCTCGGGCACCACGACGATGCGGTAGCGGGCCAGCACGTCACCGAGGTTGGCCGGCAGCGGGTTGAGGTGGCGCAGGTGCGCGGTCGCGACCTGGTGCCCCTGCGCCCGGACGCGCCGCGCGGCCGCGCCGATCGGGCCGTAGGTGGAGCCCCAGCCGACGACCAGCACGTCGGCGCCACCGTCGGGGTCGTCGACCTCGACGTCCGGCACCGGGATGCCGTCGATCTTGGCGGCGCGCAGCCGGGTCATCCGGTCGTGGTTGTCGGGGTCGTAGGAGATGGCGCCGCGGCCGTCGGCCTTCTCCAGGCCGCCGATACGGTGCTCCAGCCCCGGTGTGCCGGGCACGGCCCACGGCCGGGCCAGGGTGTCGGTGTCGCGCAGGTAGGGCCAGAACTCGCCGGAGTCGTCCGGCGCGTTCGGCGCGGTCGCGAAGTTCGGGTCGACGGTCGGCAGCGACGCGGCGTCGGGCACCTTCCACGGCTCGGACCCGTTGGCCAGCGACCCGTCCGACAACAGCATCACCGGTGTGCGGTAGGTGACGGCGATGCGCGCGGCCTCCAGCGCCGCGTCGAAGCAGTCACCGGGCGAGCGCGGCGCGATGATCGGCAGCGGCGCCTCGCCGTTGCGGCCGAACATTGCCTGCAGCAGGTCGGCCTGCTCCGTCTTGGTGGGCAGACCCGTCGACGGGCCGCCGCGCTGCACGTCGACCACCAGCAGCGGCAGCTCCAGGGCCACCGCGAGGCCGATCGTCTCCGACTTCAGCGAGACGCCGGGCCCCGACGTCGTGGTGACGCCCAGCGAGCCGCCGAACGCCGCACCCAGCGCGGCACCGACGCCGGAGATCTCGTCCTCTGCCTGGAAGGTGGTGACGTTGAACGACTTGTGCTTGGACAGCTCGTGCAGGATGTCCGACGCCGGCGTGATCGGGTACGACCCGAGGAACACCGGCAGTCCGGTGGTCTGCCCGGCGGCCACGATCCCGTAGGCGAGCGCGGTGTTGCCGGTGATCTGCCGGTAGGTGCCCACGTCGAGCTTCGCGGGCGCCACCTCGTAGGTGACGGCGAACGCCTCGGTGGTCTCGCCGTAGGCGTGGCCCGCCTTGAACGCGAGGATGTTGGCCTCGGCGAGGTCGGGGCGGCGGGCGAACTTCTCCCGCAGGAACCGCTCGGTGCTCTCGTGCGGCCGGTGGTACATCCACGACAGCAGGCCGAGGGCGAACATGTTCTTCGCCCGCTCCGCGTCCTTCTTCGACAGCCCGGTCTCCTCCAGCGCCCCGCGGGTGAGCGTGGCCATCGCGACCGGGAACACCGAGTACTGCTCCAGCGAGCCGTCCTCGAGCGGGTTCGCCTCGTACCCGACCTTGGCCAGGTTCCGCTTGCTGAACTCGTCGGTGTTGACGATCAGGATGCCGCCCGCGGGCAGGTCGGCGATGTTGGCCTTGAGCGCGGCCGGGTTCATCGCGACGAGCACGTCGGGCCGGTCGCCGGGCGTGAGGATGTCGTAGTTCGCGAAGTGCAGCTGGAACGACGACACGCCCGGCAGGGTGCCGGCAGGGGCCCGGATCTCGGCGGGGAAGTTGGGCAGCGTGGACAGGTCGTTGCCGAACGCGGCGGTCTCTGAGGTGAAACGGTCGCCCGTGAGCTGCATGCCGTCGCCGGAGTCGCCTGCGAAGCGGATGACGATGCGGTCGCGCTGGAGCACCTCACGACCGCCGCCGGACTGCGCTGGCTGGTCGACGGCGGTGTCAGAAGTCATTCGAGGTCGGTCCTCGGGTCGACGGGGCGTGATGAGGGTTGCCTTCCGAGGTTAACTCCCGGTAGGGCGGGGTGTCCGCGCACCCTGTGCCACGTCACACCCCGCCGTCGGGTGTCAACGGCCGGACTTGCTGATCTTCTGCTGGAGGGCGGCGAGCCGCTCGCGGAACTCCGTGGAGTGCACCGAAGCGGCCTGCGCCCGCACCTCTACCTCAACGGCATCCGCCTGCGAGGTCATTCCCGCGGTCAGCCGCATCGTCGCCTTGGTGGCGCGCACCAGGTCGCGCGGCGCGGCGGCCGCCCGGCCGGCGAGCTCGACGGCGGCGGTGACCACGTCGTCGGCCACCCGGTGCACCAGCCCGATCCGGGCAGCCTCCTCGGCGTCGAGCACCTCGCCGAACAGCGTGACCGCCGCGGCGCCCTGCGGGCCGAGGACCCGGTGCGCCATCCACGTGTAGCCGCCGCCCGGGTGCAGGCCCAGCGGCAGGAAGCGCGCGTCGAACTTCGCCCGCGGTCCGGCCAGGCGCAGGTCGGCCGCGAGCGCCAGGTTGAGCCCGGCTCCGACGGCGGCACCGTTCACTGCCGCGACCGTCGGCAGTGGGCAGTCGGCGACCGCGAGGAACCCGGCGTAGACGTTGCGCAGCCGATCCGGGTCGGCGTCGGCGAGCTCCCCGAGGTCGCCGCCCGCACAGAACGCGGGGTCCTCCCCGGTGAGCACGATCGCCCCGACGCCGTCGTCGGCGGTGACCGCGTCGAGCGCGGCGATCAGCTTCCCGGACATCTCCAGGTTCATCGCGTTGCGGCGCTCGGGGTTCGACAGGGTGAGGACGGCGACCCCGTCGCTGATCTCGGTACGGACGTCTGTGGCCATGGGCGCATCCTGCCCGCAGTGGCCCGCCCCGGCCGAGGCTCCGCGCCTGTGACGGTCGTCCCTCGCCGCGCGACCGGAACACCGCCCGGTCCTTGCTCGTTGAACGGGTCGGAAGGAAGGACCCGAAGTGCACAGGTCGATGAACGGGTTGAAGACGGCACTGCTGCTCGGCGGGTTGAGCGCTCTGGTGCTGCTCGTCGGGTCGATGTTCGGCCGGGGCGGTCTGCTGATCGCATTGGTGCTCGCCCTCGGGATGAACGGCTACGCCTACTTCAACTCCGACAAGATCGCGTTGCGGGCGATGCACGCGCGTCCCCTCACCGAGGCGGAGCACCCGGTCATGTACCGGATTGTCCGCGAGCTGTCCCGCACCGCACGCCAGCCGATGCCGCGCCTCTACATCAGCCCGACCGCGGCGCCCAACGCGTTCGCCACCGGCCGTAGCCCGCGCCACGCCGCGGTCTGCGCCACCACCGGGCTGCTCGCGATGCTCGACGAGCGCGAGTTGCGCGCGGTGCTCGGCCACGAGCTGAGCCACGTCTACAACCGCGACATCCTCGTCTCGTCCGTCGCGGGCGCGCTCGCGTCGATGGTGGGCTTCCTGGCCAACATGGCGATGTTCGCCGGGCTGTTCGGCGGCGGCGACGAGGACCGCCCCAACCCGCTCGCCATGCTGCTCATCGCGCTGCTCGGGCCGGTCGCGGCCGGGGTGGTGCAGATGGCGGTGAGCCGCTCCCGGGAGTACGGGGCCGACGCGAGCGGCGCCGAGCTCACCGGCGATCCGCTCGCACTGGCGTCCGCACTGCGCAAGCTCGAACGCGGCACCCAGCTCGCCCCGCTGCCTCCGCAGCCGCAGCTGACCGCCCAGTCGCACCTGATGATCGCCAACCCGTTCCGGGCGGGTGAGCAGGCCGCGCGGCTGTTCTCCACGCACCCGCCGCTGCGCGAGCGCATCCGGCGGCTCGAGGCGATGCACCTCCAGAAGCGCTGATCGGTCAGGTGGCGGGCCGGATGAGGGCGAGCACGGCGCCGGCCGGGTCGCGGATCACCGCGTACGAGCCGGGGCCCTCGCCCTTCGGGCCCGCCACGATCTCGCCCCCGCGGCGTGTCGCGGCCGCGAGGCTCGCGTCGAGGTCGTCCACGGCGATGTAGGCGAGCCACTGCGGCGGCAGGTCGGCGTTCTCGCCCCTGGCGTGGCAGACACCGGCCGCCGGGGTCCCGTCCGCGGCCAGCATCATCCAGTCGTCGCCGAGCGGCTCGGGCTTCCAGCCGACGACGTCCGCGTAGAAGTCGCGCAGCCCGGGCGCGTCGGGAACGGTCAGGTCGAGGTGCACGAACGTGCCGATCTTCCACTCCGCAGTCATCGAGGCTCTCCCTCCGGAACGGGGAACAGGCGTGTGAGCCACGCCTGCCAGTCGGTGGTGACGGCGGCGGCGTCGACCGGCCCGTCGTAGAAGTAGTGGTACGCGCTGACGCCACACCCGGCATCGCCCTCGGCACCGATGCGGTGCAGCCCGTGGGCCGAGCGGACGCCGACGAACTCGTCGTTCGCGACGTCCACGACCCCGGTGATCGCCTTGGGCCCGTCGGGGGCGAGCGTGACCTCGTCGCCGAGCGCGGGATGACCGGGGAGCCCGAGCCCGCGGTGCAGCACCGGCCACACCTCGCGGGCGGACCCCGCCGTGTAGGTCATCGCGACCGCGTTCTGGGCGGGGCGGCCGGGGAAGTACCGCAGGTAGTTGCGCAGGTTGGCGAAGAACAGGGTCCAGCCGGCGTCGAAGCTGTCGTACTCGCCGTCCCAGTCGGCACCGTCGAGGAAGCCGCTCTGCACGAACCGCAGCACGGTGCTGCCACCGTCGCGACCCTCGACCAGGAACTCGTAGGCGTAGTCGGGGTGACCGTCGGAGAGCTGGTCGAACGAGCCGTACGCGAACCGGCGCCCCGGTTCCCACGCGGTGACACGTCCCGACGTGGTGAAGCCGCCGCCGTAGTCCTGCTCGACGACGCCGCCCTCCCGGGGTTCCACCCGGTGCGGCACGAACCAGGTGGCGATGCCGGGACCGGTCGCGATCGCCTCCCAGACCTGCTCGGGGGTGGCGTCGAGCTCGACTTGTTTCTCCAAGCGCCGTTCCGTCACGGCTTCTCCTCCCAAAGTGTGGGGTGCACCGTGACCGCGACCCGGTGGGGGCGGCCACCGGGCGCGGCCTCGTCGTGGTACTTGGCCACCAAGGCGGTGACCGCGGAGGCGAGCTCCTCGGCGAACGCGGCACGGTCGGCGGCGGAGGCGAACCGGACCTCGCCGTCGATCGCGAAGGTGGCCAGTCGTCTTCCTGCCTTCGTCGCGCGGGCCAGGAGCTCCCCGACCTCCCGGACCGTGCGGGCCGCGACCGCGATCAGCCAGCGCGCCGACAGGCGGTCGGGGGCGCGCGACGGATCGGGGGCGACCGCGCCGAGCGCCGCGGGTGAGATCACGTAGCTCGCCGCGGTGGCGCGCATGACCCGCTCGGTCATGTTGCCCCTGCGGCGCTCCTCGACCAGCTCGACGAGCCCGTGCTGTTCCAGCGTCCGCAGGTGGTAGTTGATCTTCTGGCGGGGGAGTCCGACCTTGGCCGCCAAGCTGCTGGCGGAGCCCGGCTCCGCGAGCTCGGCCAGCAGCCGCGCGCGCATCGGGTCGAGGGAGACGCCCGCCGCCGCCGGGTCCTCGATGACGCTGAGCTCCTGCACGTGCCCACTGTCCCGCCGACAACTTTTCTTGTCAAGGCGCAGAACTGTCGGTGGAGCGCGGCATCCTGGGCGCAGGACGTGGCCACCACGAGCGAGTACGGCGTCCTCGGCGTGCGTGATCTCGATTTCACGCTCGACCGCCGTCCACCCGCCGCCGACCTCGCCGACCTGATCGAGCGGCACTGGCTGGTGTCCTGGGAGCTCCCACCGGGCCGCACCGCGTCGGTCACCCTGCTGCCCCACCCGTGCGTCAACCTGGTGCTCGACGGCGGGCGGCTCGCGATCTCCGGCGTCGGGCGCGACCGGTTCACCTACGCCTACCGCGACACCGGCCGGGTCTTCGGCGTCAAGTTCCGGCCGGGGGCGTTCCTCCCGTTCCTCGGAACCGCGCTGTCGGAGATCACCGGTTCGGTGCTGCCCGCCGAGCGGCTGTGGGGGCCGCCCGCGTCCGCGCTCGCCGCCCGGCTCACCGCGACGGCCCGGGTCGAGGAACTCATCGCGCTCGTCGAGGAGTTCCTGCGCGAGCGGTGGCCGCCCTACGACCCCCAGGTGGAGTACGTCGGCCGGATCGTCGCCACGTTGCTGCACGATCGCACGATCAGCCGTGTCGACGACGTCGCCGAGCGGTTCGATATCGGCCCGCGCACCCTGCAGCGACTGTTCGCGCGGTATGTCGGTGTCAGCCCGAAGTGGGTGCTGCGCCGGTACCGGCTGCACGAGGCCGCCGCTCTACTGGCGCAGGAACAGCACCGGCCGTGGGCGGAGGCCGCCGTCGATCTCGGGTACTCCGATCAGTCGCACTTCATCCGCGACTTCACCGCGGCGATCGGGATCACGCCCGCCGGCTACGCGGCGGCGTGCCGGCGAAGGGAGGCGCCGGTGACGGTATGAGCCGGATGAGCCGGCTACGGCCGCAGGGGAGCGGCCGCGAGCACGGTGCAGCCTGCCGCGGAGGTCGCGGTGAGCAGGAGTTCGGTCACGGTGAACGCGGCGTCGAACCGGGCGCCGCGCAGCTCCCGCCACGCCTCCGGGCCGGCCGGCGAGGTGCGCGGGTGCACCAGCGTGAGGTGCGCGGGCACGTCCAGCCGCCGGAACGGCGGGGCCAGGATCCGGGCGCGGAGCGCCCGCCGGCCGCCCGCGAGGTCCTCGACCGCG
>NZ_JAHKRK010000483.1 GCF_019396355.1 Pseudonocardia nigra | reverse complement strand
AAGAGCTGTTGCGCATCTCGCGCGACACGCGGTCAAGCACGAATTGAGACCGACTCGTGATCAAGTGCTCGACGTACCCCTCATGTCACGAAGAGCAGTCACCATTCAGACTTGTGAATAAGCCCCCAGGAGTTGATCGTGTTGCCTTTCGTGCTGGTCGTGGTCTCGGCGCAGCGATCGGTGCGAAACAGCTTGCCGTCCACGACGACGTGCGACCAACCCTGCTCGGCCACCTCGACAAGCGCGTCGTGCAGGTCCGGGGACTGGGCATGCAGCACACTGATGACCTCGTCGCGGTAGCGGTAGGCCGTCGCCCGCGAGACGCCGAAGCCAGCGGCCAGCACGGTCATCTCCTCGCGCTTGCGGTACCACACCAGCACCATCAGCGCCTGGTACCAGCAGGTCAGGGCCCTGCTGCCGCGACGGGTGCCAAGTCGGCGCCGTTCTGCGCGCAACAGCCCGGCCACCCGGGTGAGCAGTTCACGGGGCACGTCGAGCATGGCACGATAGGCGATCACGTGGGGTCCTCGTCCTCGGATGGATCTTGTGGTGAGAACGTCCCTATCGGGGACCCCACGCCCACACCAGCACCGCACCAGCACCGCCGGGTATGACCGGTTTGCCGTGTCGCCGCTGTGCACTCTCAGTTCCTCGCTGAGATCACCTCACTGCACCTCGAAGCGCTCTGCCACCCCGGGGAACCGATCCACGTTCACGGCCACGACCTGCGCGTCGGCCTGGTGTGCCTCGGCGATCCGGTCGAGATGCGGGCGCATGGTGCGGCACGGTGCACACCACGTCCCCCAGAAGTCGACGAGCACCGGCCGGGCCTCTTCGGCGAGAACCCGGGTGAGCTCGTCGAGGTCGACCTCTCTGGCACCCATCAGGTCAACGCCTCCTGTCGGTATTCCATGTCGGTCCCGTACTCGCTCTGGCCGTCGCCGCTCATCTGCATCGTGATGTTGAACTTGTTGCCCCAGTTGAAGATCCCGCAGGCGAACACCATCTCGACGATCTCCTCCTCGGAGAACGTCTCCTGCACCGGGGTTCCGCAGCTGGGCTGGCACGAAAGCACACGAAAACGCGGTCTGAGCAGCGGAAACAGTGCTTGGCCTGGTGAACCGTCGTGTCACTAGGCTCAGGAGTTCTGCCTGGTCAGCCGCCTGTG
>NZ_JAHKRK010000482.1 GCF_019396355.1 Pseudonocardia nigra | reverse complement strand
TCGCCGCCATCCGCCGCTTCATCGACGCATGGAACGAGCGCTGTGAACCGTTCATCTGGACCAAGGACGCCGAGGCCATCCTGGCCAAAGCGCAGCGTCAAAAGACTTCGGACACGAGACACTAGCTCACCTAGCGCGCCGGCCCACGGGATGCCGCCCGGCCTTCGGCCGGAGCCCGGGCGCATCCGCACGATCGCCCACCGCGGCGACTCCTCGACCGCCCCGGAGAACACGCTGCCCGCGTTCGACGCGGCCGTCCTGGCGGGCAGCGACCTCATCGAGATCGACGTGCGCGCCACCGCCGACGGCGCGGCCGCAGTGATCCACGACGCCTCGGCGTTGCGGACCACGGGCATCGACGCCCCGGTGGCGGCGCTGACCGCGAAGGAGCTCACCTCCGCCGATGCGGGCAGCTGGTTCGGGCCGGGCTTCGCGGACGCGCGCGTGCCGCTCATGGACACGGTGACCGACTGGGCGGCGGGGCACCCGGAGGTCGGCTGGCTCGTGGAGTTCAAGGGCCACTGGAGCCCGGACGCGCTCGCCGGCCCCGTCGCCGCACTGCGGGACCGCGGGTTGGCGGGCCGGACGATCCTGCAGAGCTTCGAGCCGGACACCGTCGCCGCCGCTCGGGACGTCGCACCCGACTTCCCGCGGTCGCTGCTCGTGTACCGGATCGCGGACGAGGCCGCGCTCCTGGCGCAGCTGCACGACCTGGGCGCCGCCGGCTGCAACCCGACGGGGGAGCTGCCCGCACACAACCCGGGGCTGGCCGGACGGCTGCGCGATGCCGGGTACAGCGTGTTCCCGTGGACGCTCGACGTCCCCGACGAGTGGGGCGCCGCCGGGGGTGCCGGCGTGGACGGGGTGATCACCAACCGGCCGGGGGAGTTCCGGCGGTGGCACGCGGAGCGGTGGATCGGCGAGGCCGTACCGGTCTGAGCTTGATCTTTAACCTGTGCGTTGCCGTCGTGCGGTGATGGTGCGGTCCCGTTTGACGGTCTTGCCGACGTCGTAGCTGGTCGGGGTGTGTCGGTTGCGGGAGCCGGGTGGGCTGATCAGCCCCGCGTTTTTCGGACCGGTTGATTTGGTCGTTGCTACGCTGCTTCCTGCGCGTCTGTCCACTCTTTGAGGACTTCTTGGGGTGTCCTGTAGCCGAGGGTTGAGTGGAGACGTCTGCG
>NZ_JAHKRK010000481.1 GCF_019396355.1 Pseudonocardia nigra | reverse complement strand
GCCTACGGCTGGCCCGGCGAGTGCGAGACCCGGTTCGGCACCCACCCGGTCCAGGTGGTGCACGAGTGGAACACCGCGGTGCACGTCCAGCAGGCCGAGGGCGACCCGATCAAGCGGGCGTTCACCCTGGATGAGCTGCAGGCGTTCTTCGACCACGCCGACGGCCAAGTCGCGAGGATCCGCGCGGCCGGCCGGAAGGGCTGGTTGCCGGCGTTCCGCGACGCCACCCTGTTCAAGATCGCCTACGGGTACGGGTTGCGGCGCAACGAAACCCGCATGCTCGACGTCGCCGACTTCGGCACCAACCCGCACGCTCCCGAATTCGGCGACCACGGGGTCTGCTACGTCCGGCACGGCAAAGCGATGAAGGGCTCCGCCCCGAAACGGCGCAGCGTGCTGACCGTCTGGCCGTGGGTCACCGACGCCCTCACCGAGTGGACCACCGAGATCCGGCCGCTGCTGGCCGGCGAGTCGAACCGGGCGCTCTGGCCCTCGGAGCGAGCGCCGCGGGTCGGGTTGGCGCAGATCGACGCACGCTTCGCCACCATCCGCACCACGCTGGGCCTGGGCACAGGCCTGGACTTCCACTCGCTGCGCCGCTCCTACGTCACCCACCTGATCGAAGCCGGCTGGGACCCGCTGTTCGTCCAGCACCAGGTCGGGCACGAGCACGCCTCCACCACCGCGATCTACACCTGCGTGTCCTCGGACTTCCGCACCCGCACCCTGCGCCGCGCGCTCGATGCCACCCTCACCCAGGCCACCACCACAGCCGCGAGCGCGACCGCAGCGGCCCTCGGGTCGCGACCAGGAGGAGGCAGCCGATGAACCGTCGACGCGAGATCAGCTACCAGTGGCGGCTACGCGAGATCGTGGCCACCCGCGGGCTGTTCACCACCACCCACCTCGCGCCGCTGCTCGCCGAACGCGGCATCACGCTGTCGGCCTCCCAGATCCACCGGCTCGTCACCGGCACCCCCGAACGACTCTCGTTGCCCGTCCTCGCCGCGCTCTGCGACCTGCTCGAGGTCACCCCCGCCGACCTCATCGTCACCCGCGCCGAGAACGCGCCCGGCCGCAAGGCGGCCGGCGCCACCGGCCCGACGGCCCTCGCGGGCCCGGTCGAGCTGCGCCCGACCCGCGCCCGGCTGCGCCCCGAACCGTGACCCGACCACCACAC
>NZ_JAHKRK010000480.1 GCF_019396355.1 Pseudonocardia nigra | reverse complement strand
TGCCAGCCGATGTAGCTGCGGCCCTCGAAATGGTCCAGGCCGAGGCCGTCTTTGAGTTCTCGGTAGTCGTGCTCGATGCGCCAGCGGATCTTGGCCAGGCGGACCAGGTCGCGCAGCGGGGTGTCGGCTGGCAGGTTGGACAGCCAGTAGTCGGTGGGTTCGGCCTTGCCCGGTGGCCATTCAGCGAGCAGCCAGCATTCGGGAAGGGTGCCGTCGGGGTTGCGGGGAATGTCACGGTTGGCCGGGCGGACCCGCAGCGCGAGGAAGCGGGAGCGCATCGCGGCGGTCGGGTTGCGCGCATTTTTGCGGGAGCCGTGGCGCCAGGTGATGCGCCGCAGCGCGCGGCGGCCGGCGACGATGGCGAGGCCGGCGAGGTTGGTCGGGTCGTCGCGGTAGCGCGGGGTCGGTGGTCGGCCCCGGCCGGCATACGGCGGGGTGACCGGCACCGCATCGACCGGATAGGCGCTGGTCGTGGGCTTGACCGCGACGACGTAGGACAGGCCGCGCTGGGCCAGGCCCAGGCGGAACTCGGTGATGTCGCCGTAGCCGGCGTCGGCGACGACGGTCCGGGCCGGCAACCCCCAGCCCCCGTCCGGTTCCGCGCCGAGGATCCGGTCGAGCATGTCCAGCCCCAGGCGCCATTTCTCCCGATGGCGCACATGATCGGGGATCTTGCACCGGGCGCGACGACGGGTGATCTCGGCGACGAGCGCCGGATCCGCGGCCCTCTCTGCCGTGGTCTCGTCCCACGATTTCGGCAGGAACAGCTGCCAGTCGATCGCTGCCGATGCCCAGTCGGTCACCGCGTGCACGCTGACCCCGATCTGGCAGTTCCCGACCTTCCCCAACGTCCCGGAGTACATGCGCGCCACGCCGGGCGAGTCGACTCCGTCTTTGGGGAAGCCGCTGTCGTCGATGACGTAGGCCTCGGGCTCGATGTACCCATCGGCCCACCGAGCGAGGCGTTTGCGTACCTCCACGTGATCCCACGTGGACGACGTCACGAACTGCTGCAACTGCTGATGGTCCACACCGAGCCGGGCCGCCATCGGCTGCATCGACTTCCGCTTACCGTCCAGCAGCAACCCGCGCAGATACAGCTCGCCCTTGGCCCGCTGGTCCGACCGGGCCAGCCCGCCGAGCATCTCGGCGGCGAACGCCTCCAGCCGCGGCCTGACCTGGTCCAT
>NZ_JAHKRK010000479.1 GCF_019396355.1 Pseudonocardia nigra | reverse complement strand
CGGCAAGGTCGGCAAGGTCGGCAAGGTCGGCAAGGTCGGCAAGGTCGGCAAGGTCGGCAAGGACGAGGGTGTCGGGTTCCGGACCTACGGCAAGTCGAAGGACTCCCGCGACGACCTGCCCCAGATCGTCATCGGGATGGCCGTCACCCGCGAGGGGATCCCGGTGCGGGTGTGGTGCTGGCCCGGCAACACCGCGGACTCGAAGCTGATCCGCCAGGTCAAAGACGACATGCGGGACTGGACCCTGTCGAAGATCGTGTGGGTCGCCGACCGCGGGTTCTCCTCACAGCACAACCGCCGCTACCTACGCCAGGGCGAGCACGCCTACATCATCGGCGAGAAGCTCCGCTCGGACTCCCCGGAGATCAAGGCCGCCCTGTCCCGACAGGGCCGCTACACCGCCATCGGCGAGAACCTGCGCGTCAAGGAGGTGAAGGTCTCCGAGACCGAGCGCTTCGTCATCTGCCACAACCCCGAGGCCGCCGAACGCGACGCCCACATCCGCGAGCAACTCCTCACCCAACTCGACGAGCTCATCGCCGGGTCGGACCGCCTGCCAGTGATGA
Source organism: Pseudonocardia nigra (assembly GCF_019396355.1). Lineage (GTDB taxonomy): Bacteria > Actinomycetota > Actinomycetes > Mycobacteriales > Pseudonocardiaceae > Pseudonocardia > Pseudonocardia nigra. Next base: position 631 of record NZ_JAHKRK010000479.1, on the reverse strand, counting down.
AGCGCGGCGAGCTGCGCGGGCGGATCTCGACCAAGCCCGGCCTGCACCGCTACCTGCGCGTCACCCCCGGCGGGCTGCTGCGCATCGACAAGGCGAAGATCAAGACCGAGGCGAACCTGGACGGGAAGTACCTGCTGCGCTGCTCAGACCCACACCTGCCCGCAGCCGACATCGCACTGGGCTACAAGCAGCTCCTCGACGTCGAACGCGGCTGGCGCGACATGAAACAGATCATCGACCTGCGCCCGGTCTACCACCGACTCGAAGAACGCATCCGCGCCCACGTCGTGCTGTGCTGGCTCGCGCTACTGCTCATCCGCATCGTCGAGACCACCACCGGCGACACCTGGCAGACCGTGCGTCGCCACCTCGACCGGCTCCACGCCGGCACCTTCACCGGACCCCACGGCCTGTTCCGCCAGTGCACCGAGCTGACCAAGCCCCAACGCGACCTGCTCGCCCGCCTCGACATCCCCACCCCGAAGCAGATCATCGAGCTCGCCGCCGCAACCCGCTGACCAGCGGCAACACCACCGCCTAGAGACACGCCCCTTCAGGGGGCCTCGACGTGTTTCCCCAGGTCACGCCCTACATCTCGCCTCTAGAGCACCTGAATTACGCGGAACGCGGG
>NZ_JAHKRK010000478.1 GCF_019396355.1 Pseudonocardia nigra | reverse complement strand
GTGATCGCAAACTTTAAGACCTGGCGCATCATGCACACCGACTACCGGCGGCCGCTGGCGACGTTCGACACGACGATCTCGGCGGTTATCGGACTGCACTTCTACTTGGCGGCTGAATAGGCCTCAAGGAGGCGTGAACACGGGCGACCCATTCCGTCGACCAGGGCACGACGGGTTGTGGGTCGGCGACCGGTTTACGGACGGTGCGCGAGCGGCAGGGGTTTGCCGAGGATGTCGTCGGCGACCGCCGCGGTGAAGACCTGGGAGATCGTGCGCTGGTAGCTGCGGGCCATGGTGAGACCGTGCAGCCAGTGCCGGATGTGCGACGGGGTCACGGTCTTCATCGGCAGGTGGCCGAGTGTGGGGTAGACGTGGAGTCGGAACCGCACGCCCACTTGGTGGGCCGTGTTGGGATCGGCGAACTGCACGGCCGCCACTGCTCGGCGTACTCGCGGAAGCTGATCTCGCCGGCCTTGGGGTCGAGGTAGGTGCCGCGCGCGAGTTCGGTCTCGATGCGTGCGGCTTCGCGGTCGGCGTCGGCTTTCCGGTCGAAGGATTTCTTCCGCGGGACGTCCGCGTGGTCGCGCCATCGCACCAGCCATCGCTTCCCGGTGCCGTGGCGTGGGGTGCGCACCTTCCGCGTGGTTCCGTCCGGCATCTTCCGCGAGACGTACCATCGGTCGTCGACACTGGCCATTTCCTACCCGCCGAACGATCGGATTGCGCTCATGCGACGCCGTCGTCCTGCGCGGCGAACCACCTGCGGACGTCGTCTGGGTCGTACCGGACGTAACGTCCGACGCGCCGGCCGCGCGGTCCGTAGCCGTTGTGCCTCCACTGGTAGAGGTAGGCGGCCACTTCTGGCACCCCCCACAGGGGTTCCGGCTGGTCGTCCATGTCGGTCTCCGATCAGCGGGATCGTGATACCGATGAACGTTGCTCGGAAGGCGTGGGCGCACTCGTCGTCGTGCTGGTCGATGCGATGCTCGAGCCGTTGCTAAAATCTACCGCTCACGTGGGTCCAGGCCTAACGGGGCTCCGCCCCAGCCCGACGAGCCGTGCCGTGGTCGGCTCGGGCCGCGGGGCTCCGGTCGGGCGGGGTGAGACCGTGACCGGCGGGCCGGTCCGGTGTATGAACCGCTCGGAGCGGTTGGTGGGCCTGCTGGCCGCCCGTCCAACCGGAGCCGAGCATGACGCTACCGCGGAC
>NZ_JAHKRK010000477.1 GCF_019396355.1 Pseudonocardia nigra | reverse complement strand
CCCGGCCGCCTGACCAAGTGGCAGGAAAGCCACGTTCCGGACGCTGAACGACAGGAACGTGGCTTTCCTGACGCCGAGGGCCGCGTGGAATGCGCGGCGTGCACGCCGGGTTGGGCCCGGTGATGGGCATCTCGGTCCGGCTCTCGCTGCTCGACCGGTCGCGCATCAGGGCGGGCGAGCCCGACGCGGCCGCGCTGCGGCACACCGTCGCCCGCGCACAGCGCGCCGAGTCGCTCGGCTACCACCGCTTCTGGGTGGCCGAGCACCACGCCGTCCCCGGGATCGCGAGCGGCAGCCCGCCGGTGCTGATGGCGGCGGTCGCAGCAGCCACCGAGCGGATCCGCGTCGGCTCCGGCGGCGTCATGCTGCCCAACCACCAACCCTTCGTCGTGGCCGAGCAGGTCGCGATGCTCGAGGCGCTGTTCCCCGGTCGGATCGACCTGGGCGTCGGCCGCTCGCTCGGTTTCACCCCGCCGGTCCGCCGCGCGCTGCGCCACGACACCGACGTCGCCGACACGTTCGCTGGCGACCTCACCGAGCTGCGCGCCTTCCTCGACGGAACCGGGCCGGTCACCGTCCGGCCGCGCCTGGACCGGCCCGTCCCGGTCTTCGTGCTCGCCACCGGCCGCGGCCTCGCACTGGCGGGCGACGCCGGGCTGCCTGTGGTGGTCGGCGGGCCGGTGCTGGACTCCGACGACATCGGCGCCGCGCTCGAGGACTACCGGGACAGGGTGCGAGCGGCGGGCGCCGAGCCGTACGTCGTCGTGTCGCTGGACGTGCTGGTGGCCGACTCCGTCGCGGCCGCGCGTGAGCTCGCGCTGCCCGAGGCGTGGGCGCTCGCCGCCGCGCGGACCACCGGGGAATTCCCCGCGCTGGAACCGGTCGACCCCGACCGCCCGCTCACGCAGCGGCAACGCACGGTCGTCGAGGGGGCGGTGGGGCGCACCGTGCACGGCGACGAGGACACCGTCGCCGCCGAGCTCGACGCCCTGTTCGCCCGCAGCGGAGCCGACGAGTTGCTCGCCTCGACGTCGACGTTCGACCGGGACGCGCTGGCGGAGTCCGACGCCCGGCTCGCCCGGCTGCACGAACGGCACTTATCTGTGGCGGGAGCCCCGGTCAAGCACCAGTTCGTGATTGTTTGTTGTTCCTCGTCGTGTGGTGTGCCTGGCGGCGCCCCGGAGCCGGCGTCAAGGTGGAGCGCCCGTGGACGA
>NZ_JAHKRK010000476.1 GCF_019396355.1 Pseudonocardia nigra | reverse complement strand
AGGAAAGTGGCTTTGCTGCAACGGGGGCGGGCGGGCGGGACGAGCGGGTCAGCCGCCGAACCAGCCGGAGGCGTCCACGCGGAAGCCCTCGCCGGGCGCCATGGTGCGCAGGTCCGCCTCGACGGCGGCGAGACGGTCGGGGCCGAGCCGCTGGGCCCACGCCCTGTGGATCTCGTCGAACACCGCGGTGGACCGGGTGAGCGCGTCGACCCCGTGGGGCGTGAGCTGCACCAGCTTGCGCCGGGCGTCCGCCGGGTCGGCCACCCGCTCCGCGTAGCCCAGCTCGACCAGCCGGTCGACCGTCTTGCCCGCGGCCTGCTTCGAGACGCCCAGCCGCCTGCCGAGCTCCGTGGCCGTCGCACCGTCCCGGCCGATCGCCTGCATCGCGAACCCGTACGCCGGCCGGACGTCCGGGTGGCCCTGTCGGGCCAGCTCCGCGTGCAGCTCGTCGATGATCGAGCGGAAGCCACCGAAGAGCAGCAGCGGCAGCATCCAGCCCTGCCCCTCCTCCGAGTCAGCCATGGACAAACTGGACAACCACGTTTACTGTTTGGACAACCACGTTGTCGAGCTTAGGGGAGCCGCCGTGTTCGTCGACCACACCCTCGAGTCCGCGCCCGACGCGTCGCGCCGGTCCATGGAAGCCACCGCCCGCCGCCTCGGCTACCTCCCGGCCCGGGTCGCCCGGCTGGCCGAGTCACCCCACCTGCTCGACGGGTTCCTGAAGCTCAGCGGCATGTTCGAGGCGACGGCGCTCGAGCCGGTAGCGCGGGAGGTCGTGATCATGACGATCGCGACCCGCAACGGCTGCCACGTCTGCGTCGCGATGCACACCGGGAAGCTGGTCGCCCTCGGCGCCGGCCCCGATGTGATCGCCGCGCTGCGCGACCAGGAGCCGCTCGCCGACGCCCGGCTGGACGCCGTCCGCGTCTTCACGCTCGAGGTGCTCGCCACGCACGGGGCCGTGGGGGAGGAGGCGCTCGCAGCGTTCCTGGCCCAGGGTTTCACGCGGCAGAACGCCCTCGAGGTCGTGCTGGGCATCGGCGCCTACACGATGTCCACTCTCGCCAACCGCCTGACCGACGCGCCCCTGGACGCGCAGCTCGCGCCGCACGCCTGGGAGGTCCCGGCCGCCTGACCAAGTGGCAGGAAAGCCACGTTCCGGACGCTGAACGACAGGAACGTGGAATGCGCGGCGTGCACGCCGGGTTGGGCCCGGTGATGGGCATCT
>NZ_JAHKRK010000475.1 GCF_019396355.1 Pseudonocardia nigra | reverse complement strand
GCGACGGTCCGTTCACGTGGGCTTGTGTTGGCAAACCCATTCTCGCGTGAATCGGACCGTCACTCGTTTGTCGACACGCGCAAGTTGATCTCAGAACCGTAACGAAACGCTTCGCTGAATAACCCTCTGTGCCTTCTGCGCATCGATGAACTCGAACCTGGCGCTCATCGATACTCCTGGGCGAAGAAGGCGGCCGCTTTTCCCAGGAACTCGGCCTTCATCTTCAGCTCACGGTTTTCTCGTTCGAGCTCGCGCAGACGGGCCCGCTCCGAGATCGTCAACGGCGACTCCTCGTCGACGTGCTCGACCCGGTACTTGTTCACCCAGTTCCCGAGGGTGCCCTCGTTCACCTGGATCTCGCGAGCAACCTCGGCGATCGGACGAGACGACTCGGTCACCATCTTCACGGCCTCGTCCTTGAACTCAGGACTGAACTTCCTGCGCCGTTCCGGCATTGATCAGCCTCCATTCCGGGCGGACCTTATTGGGTCCGGTGTCCGGAATCTGGCAGGCTCGCCATAGCGCCCTGTGCGGGTGTGGTTGGGCCGGCGGCTGGGTTGGGTGAACAGCGAATGGTGTGGCTGGGCGTGCGGCCGTACCCGGCATGGGGGCACCGCGGTTCCGACGAGAGTCACTGCCCAGTAGTCGCTCAACTGGCTGTGGTCCTGTTTCAAGCAACTATAGGACAGTCCCGTGATCCATTCGCTATTGCAAATCTCGCGTTCACTCGAATAGCCCCGTTGCTCGAAAGCATGTTCGACTAAACTCAGTGGCATGTCCTGCTCGCCACCCCCGCCGCCGGCCGACTGAGCGAGGAGCAGCGGGCCGGGGTCGAGGAGGAGCTCGCCGCCCGCGCCGCCGACTACACCCCCGCCCAACTGCGCAGCTACGGCACGGATCTGATCGAGCGGCTCGACCAGGACGGCCCCGCCCCCGACGACCGCCCGCCGGTGCCGGTCAACACCCTGCAGGTGCGGCGGTTCCGCGACCGCCCCGGCGGCCCCCCCGGCGGCGAGCTCAAAGGCCAGTTCGAGGACGCGGCGATGTTCGACACCATTGCCACCCTCCTCGACGCCAAATCCAAGCCCCTCGACTCGGACGACCGGCGGGGTGCGGAGCGGCGGCAGGCCGACGCACTCGCGGACATCTGCGGGTACGTCCTCGACCACGGCGACGTCCCCGACACCGGTGGCCGGCGGCCGCACCTCACCGTGCTCATCCGCCTCGAGGACCTCGAAG
>NZ_JAHKRK010000049.1 GCF_019396355.1 Pseudonocardia nigra | reverse complement strand
CGCGGTGTCCGGTCGGGCAGCAACGGCTCCAGCCGTGCCCACTCCGCGTCGGTCAAGTCGTGGCGATCAAGCACAGAAGAGATCTACCGCAGCCGACCCGCATGATCCACGGGACACGCTCTAGTCCTGAGCACTGATCCGCTGCGACCGGGGAGGCCCCGTGACGGCACTTGTGCGACAACGTCTCATCGTCCTCGTACCCACGCTGCTGCTGGCGACGTTGCTCGTGTTCTCACTGCTCCAGCTCGTGCCCGGCGACCCCGCTATAGCCATCCTCGGCGAGCGCGCGTCGGCGGAGCAGCTGGCCGAGCTCCGCGAACAGCTGGGCCTGAACGACCCGATCCTGGTCCAGTACTGGCAGTGGCTGATCGGCGTCGTCCAGGGTGACCTCGGCGAGTCGCTGTACACCGGTGAGGCGGTGGTCGAGGCCATCGCCCGGACCCTCCCGGTCACGTTTCAGCTCATGGTGGCAGGGCTGATCCTGTCGCTGCTGATCGGTGTGCCGCTCGGGGTTGCCGCCGCGCGCCGCGCCAACTCGGCCACGGACGCGATGATCACCGGAGTCTCGACGGTCGGCGTCGCGGTGCCCGACTTCTGGCTCGGCCTCATCCTCGTGTCGGTGTTCTCCCTGACCCTGGGCTGGTTCCCGGCCACGGGCTTCGTGGGTGTCGCCACCGATCCGCTGGTCGCGGTGCAGTACCTGATCCTCCCGGCCGTCGCGCTCGGCTCGGGCGGCGCGGCGCTCGTCGCCCGCCAGCTGCGCAGCGCCCTCATCGACTCGCTCAACGCCGATTTCGTGCGCACCCACCGGGCCAAGGGCCTCCGGACGCGGCAGATCGTCTGGCAGCACGCGTTGAAGAACGCCGCGCTGCCGCTGGCGACGGTCACCGGGCTGCTGGTCAACAGTTTCCTCGGGGCCACAGTCGTGATCGAGACCGTGTTCGGTATCCCCGGCCTCGGCAGCCTGGTGGTCGGCGCCACGCTGCAGCGCGACTTCCCCGTCATCCAGGGCGTGGTCCTCACGATGGTCGTCCTCGTCGTGGTCACGAACCTGCTCGTCGACATCTCCTACCGGCTCATCGACCCCCGGACCCGGTAGATCAGGAGGTACGAGTGGACAACGCGTTCCTCGGGCCCGTCGCGTGGCTCCGGCACGATCGCCGGGCCGCCTTCGCCGCCGCGTGGCTGCTGCTGCTGGTGGCGGTCGCCCTCACCGCCCCGCTCATCGCCCCCTACGACCCGGCCGAACAGGATCTCGGCAACATCCTCGCCGGCCCGTCGGCCGAACACTGGCTCGGCACCGACGACCTCGGCCGCGACTATCTCAGCAGGCTGCTGTTCGGCGGCCGCGTGTCGCTGCTCGCGAGCATCATCGCCACCGGCGTCGGGCTGCTCATCGGCGTACCGGTCGGGCTCATCAGCGGGTTCGTCGGCGGCGTCCTCGACAACATTCTCATGCGCATCGTCGACACCCTGCTGTCGTTCCCCGCGATCGTGCTCGCCATCAGCGTGATCGCCATCCTCGGCCCGGGGCTGACCAACGCCATGATCGCGGTGGGCATCATCTTCGCCCCTTCGTTCGCACGGCTCGTGCGCGGCCAGGTGCTCGCGGTCAAGGGCAGGCTCTACGTCGACGCCGCTCGCACGTTCGGCAGCGCCCCGCACCTCACGATCCTGCGCCACGTCGTCCCGAACTCCATCCAGCCGGTCATCGTGCAGACGGCGTTCCTGATGGCGGTGGCGCTGCTCGCCGAGGCGGCGCTCAGCTTCCTCGGCCTCGGGGTCCAGCCACCGACGCCGAGTTGGGGCGAGATGCTCCAGGGAGCGGCCCGGTTCATCAGCCGTGCACCGCTGCAGGTCTATCCCGCGGGGCTCGCCATCGCCGTCACCGTGCTGGCGTTCAACCTGCTCGGCGACTCGATGCGCGACGCCCTCGACCCGGTGGCCCATTCCGAGCGCAGGCTCCTGTCGAGGAGGCGGCTCCGACCGGAGTAGGGAGGTCCCCACTACCCGGCGCGGGGCCACCTCCCTAGCGTCGGCGGGAACGCGCCACCGGACGCAGTGGTCCAAGCGGCAGGGGTTCACGTGCAGGACAACCTGGTCGAGTCCGAAGAGGACTATCTGGAGGACCTGGCGCGGCGGCAGCGCGCGGTGTGGCCCGCTGGTCTGCCGACCGAGCTCGAGTACCCGTTCGGCGAGCGCCCGTTGACGGAGTACCTGCAGGAGTGGGCCCGCACGGACCCGGACCGGGTCCTCCTGGTCTTCTACGGCACCGAGCTGACGTTCGGGCAGGTCGACGACCTGAGCGACCGATTCGCCGGCTTCCTCCTCGAGCGCGGTGTCTCCCCGGGCGATCGGGTGGCCGTCATGCTGCCCAACTGCCCGCAGTTCGTGATCGCCTTCTACGGGATCCTCAAAGCGGGGGCGGTCCACGTCCCGGTCAACCCGCTGTTCAAGGGCGAGGAGATCGTCTACGAGCTGCAGGACACCGAGGCCGCGCTCCTCCTCGTCTGGGACGAACTGCTCCCGCTGATCGAGACGCTGCGCGACCGCACGAGCCTGCAGCACGTCGTCACCACCGGCCTCGACGAGTACCTCCCGGAGTCGCCCACCCTCCCGGTGCCCCCGATGATCACGCACGGGCGCGAGGAGCACGGGACCGGGCTGAGCTGGCAGGACGTCCTCGACGCCCGACCACCGCAGGTCCGCCCCCACCAGGACCTCGACGCGCTCGCCGCACTGAACTACACCGGCGGGACGACCGGGCTGCCGAAGGGGTGCGAGCACACCCAACGGCACATGATCTACACGGCCGCGTGCGCGGCGCGCATGCGCGGCACGGGCCCCGAGAACGGCCCGTCGGTCAGCCTGGTCTTCATCCCGGTGTTCTGGATCGCCGGGGAGGACGTCGCCGTCATCCTGCCGGTGTTCACCGGCACCACCTGCGTGCTGTTGGCGCGGTGGGACCCACAGGCCGTGCTCGCGGCCGTGCCGCGGTACGGGGTGAGCGGGCTGGGCGCCACCGTCGACAACTACGTCGAGCTCATGGAGCAGCCCGACATCGGCGAGCACGACCTGTCCAGCGTCATCGCCCCGGGCGCGATGTCTTTCGTCAAGAAGCTCACGGTGGCGCACCGCAGGCGCTGGCAGCAAGTGGCCGGCGAGCACAGCGTGCTGCGGGAGAGCGCCTACGGGATGACCGAGACCCACACCATCGACACGTTCGTCACCGGCTTCCAGGACGGCGACCGCGACCTGCACAGCGAACCGGTGTTCTGCGGCCTGCCGATGCCCGGCACCGAGCTCAAGGTCGTGGACTTCGACACCGGAGCGCTGGTTCCGCTCGGCGCCGAAGGCGAGATCTGCGTACGCAGCCCGTCCCTGCTCAGCGGTTACTGGCGCCGCCCGGACGCCACCGCTGCGGCACTGCGGGACGGCTGGTTGCACACCGGCGACATCGGGCGCCTCGACGAGGACGGCTGTCTGCACTTCCTGGGAAGGCGCAAGGAGATGCTCAAGGTCAACGGGATGAGCGTGTTCCCGTCGGAGTTGGAGGTGATCCTCGGACGGCATCCCGACATCGTCGGGAGCGCCGTCATCGGGATGCCGGACGAGGAACGCGGCGAGCGCGCCGTGGCGTTCGTGCGGCTCGCACCACCGGCGGCCGGCCGGGTGACGGAGGCGGACCTGACTGCGTGGTGCCGGGAGAACATGGCGACCTACAAGGTGCCGGCGGTCCGGGTCGTCGAGGAGTTCCCGCTCACCGCCACCGGCAAGGTGAAGAAGGACGAGCTGCGGCGGTGCGCATCATGACCGCCCGACGGTCGGTGCGCGCGCTCGTGCTGGCGGCCGTCGTGCTGCTCACGGTCGCCTGCGGGGGCGGCGGGGGCGGAACGAGCGGCGGCACCGAGGTCCTCACCGTGGGTATCGGCAGCGAGCCGGAGAACCTGGATCCCCACGCGACCCGGGCCGGAACGGACGCCTACTTCACGTCCAATGTGTTCGAGACGCTCCTCGAACGCGACGTCGAGGGCAAGCAGCAACCGGCGTTGGCGACGGACTACACGATCTCCGAGGACGGGACGATCATCACCTTCACGCTGCGCCAGGGCGTCACGTTCCACAACGGCGAGGCGATGACGGCCGACGACGTGAAGTACAGCTTCGAGCGCTTCGTCGACCCGGAGCTGGGCAACACGTTCGCGTACCTGCTCGACCAGCTCGACCGCGTCGACGTGATCGACGACTACACCGTGGCCGTGCACCTGAAGCAGTTCGACGGCTCCTTCATCCCGGGCGGCGGCTTCGCCGCGATCGTCCCGAAGGACTACATCGAGCAGAACGGCGACGAGTACTTCGCCCAGAATCCCGTGGGCACCGGGGCGTTGCGGTTCGTCGAGCGGCGGATCCGCGATTCGTTCACCCTCGAGCGGTTCGACGGCTACTGGGGCGAGCAGAAGGCGGCCTACCAGCGGTACGAGTTCCGGATCCTGTCGGACGCCAACTCGCGCGTCGCCGCCATCCGCAGCGGAGCCGTCGACGTCATCTCGCAGGTCCCGCCGCAGAACCTGGCCCAGCTCGAGGCGGACGAGCAGCTCACTGTTGTGTCGGGGTACACCGGCGAGAACGTCTGGGTGAAGTTCGGGCGCCTCGACGGGGACGTCCCGTGGGCGGACCCGACCGTGCGCCAGGCGCTGGACTTCGCCATCGACAAGCAGCGGATCATCGACCAGGTGCTGGGCGGGCTCGGCGTCCCCTACGCCGGCGTTGCGCCGCTCAGCTCCGGATTCGACAGGGTCGACTACCGGCAGCGCCCCTTCGACCCCGAGCGGACCCGGACGCTGCTGGCCGAGGCCGGGTACCCGGACGGGTTCGACATCGAGATCGTCACCCCGGCCAACGGCCGCCTCCCGGCGTCCGAGCAGGTGATGCAAGCCGTGGCCGGATACTGGAACGACGTCGGGGTCCGGGCGGCCGTGCGCGTCGTCGAGTACAGCCAGTGGATCGAGCACATCAGGGCGACGCCCCCGCCCATCCAGGCGGCACTGGGCCTGCACGGCGACCAGACGACCTACGACCCGCAGTTCCGGCTGATCACTCAGCTCGCGTGCGACGCCCCCTACTCGCACGTCTGTGACCCGCAGCTGCAGGCGATGATCGAGGAGATCTCCTCCACCGTCGACGAGGAGGCGCGGGAGCAGGCCTACGTCGAGGCGTTCCGCTACATCCACGACATTGCGCTCGAGATCCCCCTCTACTCCTCCGAGCAGGCCTTCGCCCTCCGAAGTGGCGTCTGCTGGACGCCGATCTACGGTTCGCCCTTCACGGACATGAGCCATGCGAAACCGTGCTGAGGTGCAGCGATGACGGGCAGGGGCCTGGCCATCCGGGTGGGCAGCGGGCTGCTGGCGGTGTGGGGCGCGATCACACTGGTCTTCCTCCTCACCCGGCTGAGCGCCGACCCGGCCGTCCTCATGTCACCCCCCGGGGCGACCGCCGAGCAGATCGAGAACACCCGCAGGCTCCTCGGCCTGGATGTCTCCCTGCCCGAGCAGTACGTGCGCTTCCTCCTCGACGCGGTCCAAGGCGACCTCGGGGAGTCCTACTACTGGCGCCAACCCGTCACGGAGATGATCGGCTCGCGGATCGGAGCCACGGTGGCACTGGCGGTGACCGCCCTCGGTCTGGCGATCGTCGTCGGGGTGCCGCTCGGACTCGTCGCCGCCTTCCATCGCGGGAAGCCCGCAGACCGCCTCCTGGTGACGCTGAGCATGGTCGGGCAGGCGGTCCCCTCGTTCTGGCTCGCCCCGGTCCTGATCCTGATCCTCTCCGTGGAGCTGGGTCTCCTGCCCATCGGCGGCATGACCGGGCCGCAGTCGTTCGTGCTCCCCGCCGTGACGCTGGCGTCGTTCCAGATCGCCGTCCTGTTCCGGATCACCCGGGCCGCCGCGCTGGACGTGCTGGGCCAGGACTTCGTGAAGCTGGCGCGGGCCAAGGGGGCAGGTGAGTTCCGCGTCGGCCTCGGGCACGTCGCACCCAACACGCTGTTGCCGGTCATGACGGTGATCGGGCTGGCGCTGGCGAACCTGATCGGGGGCTCGGTGATCGTGGAAGTCATCTTCGGGTGGCCGGGCATCGGCAACCTCATGGTCGAGGCGGTGGCCGAGCGCGACTTCCCGCTCGTCCAGGGAGTCGCGCTGGTGTTCGGCGTCGGCTACGTGACCATCAACACCGCGGTGGACCTGCTCTACCGGGTGGCGGACCCCCGGCTGCGAGTGCACGCATGACACCGTTGACGCCCGTGCGGCACCACCGGGACTGGGTCCCGCTGCTCGCCACCGGCCTGCTCGTCCTGGTCGTGGTGGTCGGCTTCGCGGCGCCGTGGCTGGTGCCGCACGATCCCTACCAGCAGCGACTCACCGACGCCCTGCTGCCGCCGCTGTCGCACGGGCAGCTCGGCCTCCACGTGCTGGGCACCGACGAGCTGGGCCGCGACACCCTGTCCCGGCTCATGCTCGGCACGCGGCCGATGCTCCTCGTCGCGGTGTCGAGCGTCCTGCTCGCCGCGACCGTCGGATCCGCCGTCGGGCTGACGTCCGGGTTCCGCGGTGGGGCGCTCGACGCCGTGCTGATGCGGGTCTCCGACATCCAGCTCTCGGTGCCCCCCATCATCCTCGCCATCCTGCTCGCCGCGGCCCTCTCGCCCGGCATCACAAGCGCGATCGTGGCGATCACGCTGGTGACGTGGCCGCAGTACGCGCGGGTGATCCGGGCCGAGACGATGCGCGTCTCGACAGCCGACTTCGTGCAGCTCGCGCGCGTGGCAGGCCTGTCCCGGCCACGGATCCTCGGCCTGCACGTCGTACCCAACATCCTGAGCCTGATGGTCGTGCTGGCCACGTTGAACCTGGCGATCGCGGTCATCATCTCCGCGGCGCTGTCGTTCCTCGGGGTCGGCGTGCAGGTACCCCGGCCGGACTGGGGCAACATGCTCGCGGGCGGCACGCAGTACCTGCAGTCGTGGTGGCTGGTGGTGTTCCCCGGCCTCGCCATCACCCTCACGGTGCTGGCGCTCAGCCTCGCCGGTGACCATCTCCGCGACCTGCTCGATCCCCGGGTGGCCAACCGCGGCCGACGGGACATCGCCATCGGCGAGGCGGGAGCGCAGTGATGCACGCCGCGAAGACCCAGCGCGCCGGAACGGGCCGCGAGGTCGGTGATGTCGTTCTCGAGGTGCAGGAGCTCGAGGTCGGCGTCCGCACCCATGGGCAGGGCGCCGGTCCGTCGATCATCCGTGACGTGTCCTTCTCCTTGCGCGCGCAGGAGGTGGTGGCGGTCGTCGGCGAGTCGGGCAGCGGCAAGTCGACGCTGTGCCACGCGGTCGTCGACCTCCTCGCCGACAATCTGACGATCACGGCGGGCACGGTCCGGGTGGGCGGCGGCAAGGACCTCACGACCGCGTCGCCGGCGGAGCTGCGCCGTTCCCGCGGGCGGGAGGTCGGGATGGTGTTCCAGGACCCGCTGGCCGCCCTCAACCCGGTGCGCCGGATCGGCGCGCAGCTCGCCGAAGCGCGGATCCTGCACGGCGTCGAGAACCGGTCGCAGGCGATGCAGTGGGCCCGCAAGCAGCTGGCGGCACTGGGCTTCGACGATCCCGACGCGGTGCTCCGCGCTTACCCCCACATGCTCAGCGGCGGGATGCGGCAACGGGTGTGCGTGGCGATCGCCTTCTCGGCCGACCCGAAGGTGGTGATCGCCGACGAGCCGACGACATCGCTGGACGTGTCGCTGCAGGGCAGGCTCCTACAGCTGCTGCTGGCCGAGATGTCCGCCGTGGGGAGCGGGCTCCTGCTGGTCAGCCACGACATCGCGGTCGTGCGCGCGATGGCCGACAGCATCATCGTGATGTACGGCGGCCGGATGCTGGAACGCGGGCCGGCGGCGCAGCTACTGACCCGCCCCCGGAGCCCGTACACCAGGGCCCTGCTGGACGCGCTGCCGTCCCTCGACCGGGGCACGCGGGGCGCGCCGCTGCCGACGATCACCGGCGGATCCGACGGCGGGACCGGGACGGGCTGCCCCTTCCGCTCCCGATGCCCCAACGCGCTCGACCGTTGCGCGGAGTTCCCGCCGGAGGACCGGGACGGGGCGGAACACTCCTACTGGTGCTGGAACCCCGGAAGGTGACAGCCATGGCACCGCTGCTCGAGGCGGCCGACGTCCGGCGGCACTACGGCCGCCACCGCGAGGTGCGGGCGGTCGACGGCGTGCACCTGGCCGTCACCGCAGGCGAGTCGGTGGGCATCGCCGGCGAGTCCGGCAGCGGGAAGTCGACCCTGCTCCGGTTGCTCCTGTGCCTCGAGCCGCCCAGCGCGGGCACGATCCGGTTCGACGGGTCGGACGTGCAGCAGCTGCGGGCCGCCGCCTACCGCCGGTACCGGGCCCAGATCCAGGCCGTCTTTCAGGACCCGGGCGGCTCCATGAACCCCCGGCACCGGGTCTGGCGTGTCATCACGGAGCCGTGGTGGGCGGGAACCGGGGCGCGCAGCGGGAGACGACGCGAGCTGGCGGCCGAGCTGCTCACGTCGGTGGAGCTGCCGGCGAGCTACATCGACAAGTTCCCGCACGAGCTCAGCGGCGGGGAGCGACAGCGGGTGGCCATCGCGCGGGCGCTGTCCCCCGACCCCCGACTCGTGCTGCTGGACGAGCCGGTGACGTCGCTGGACATCTCCGTGCGCGGGCACATCATCAACCTGCTCAACGACAAGGCGCGCTCAGCCGGGTTGACCTACGTCGTCGTCTCGCACGACCTCACCGCGATCTTCCATCTCACCGAGCGCCTCTTCGTCATGCGGCACGGTCTCGTGGTCGAGTCCGGGCCGACCGTCGACGTGATCGACAACCCCTTGCACCCCTACACGCGCACGCTCGTCGCAGCCGTCGACGACCCCCTTGCCGCGCAGATCTCCGCCGCCGAGCAGGACGAGGTGACCGATACGTCGACGAGCTCGGACCGCCGGGCGTGCGGTGCGCTCGTGCCCGCCGGCAGTGATCGGTTCGTGCGGGAGGACGTGACATGACGACAGGAAGAGAGGTCAGCCGATGAAGGTCTCCGTACTCGGTGCCGGTGTCATGGGATCCGGTATCGCCCAGGTCCTCGCGCTGGCCGGGCATCCGACGGTCTGCTACGACCTCGAGCCCGCCGCCCTCGACCGGGCCCGCAAGGCGATCCGGAGCGGGCGCTTCGGCCTCGATTCGGCGGTGCAACGGGGCAAGGCCACCGCCGAGCAGGCCGAGCAGGCCGAGTCGCGGATCCGGTTCACCGCCGACCTGGCCGACACCGTTGACGCGGAGCTCGTGATCGAAGCGGTGCCCGAGCGGCTCGACCTCAAGATCGGGCTGTTCCGCGAACTCGATCGCCGCATGCCGCCGGACACCGTGCTCGCGTCCAACTCCAGCGGCTTCCCGATCTGCGCCCTTGCGGCAGCCACCGAGCGCCCCGACAAGGTGGTGGGCTGGCACTGGGCCTCGCCCCCGCCGGTGATGAGGTTGGCCGAGATCGTACGGGCCCCGGCCACGTCGGACGAAACCGTCGCACTCATGACCGGGCTGGCCCGCGACCTCGGCAAGAACCCGATCGTCGTGAAGGACACCGACAAGGCGTGGGGATACGTCGCCAACCGGGTGTACCGCGCGGTCCGGCGGGAAGCGGAGAGCGTGGTGCAGGACGGGATCGCCACGCCGGAGGAGGTCGACCAGCTCCTGGTCGACTGTTTCCGGTGGCCGGCAGGCCCGTACACGATGGCGGGAGGGGCGCGGTCGGGCTGGGCGTGACCCCCCTCGGAAGAGAACCCGCCGGCGGGCCTGATGAACCCTCTGAGGTCGATCTTGCGCGGCGAACTGCGGGGCAGGGCGCTCGATGTCGTCGGTCAGGCCCGCGCCGTACCGGCTGGCGGTCTCGACCCCGGCGCAGACGAACGCATCGCCCTCCCCGGACCTGCCGGCAACTTCTCCAGCGCCGCCTGCACCGCGTGCGCCGCTACCGACCCTCCGATTCCCGGCATCACCCCATTATCGCGATTCCGATGGGCTGGCAGTGCGATGCCCACCTGCCGCGGCCTGGGCTCCCGATGGCTGCGCCCGGATCTCTCCGGATCTCCCTCTTCCCCCCGGATCTGGCTTAACCTCGATGAATGGCCGACATGGATGTCGACGCCCGCTCGCGCGACGGGGATGCGGCCGGGAGCCGGGACAGCACCCTCGCCCGCTTCACGGAGGCCGTCGCCGCCGTCGCGCACGGGCGGGGTGGTGCCTGCCTGGTCACTGGGGAAGCCGGCATCGGCAAGACCCGGTTGCTGCGCGAACTTCTCGATCACGGCGAGTCGCTGGGCTGCCGCACGCTGTACGCCCCGGCCCAGGGCTACGACCACGGCATCGCCTACGCCACCCTCAAGGACCTTCTCGCGCCGCTCGAACGCGAGACGCTCGATCCGGACGTCCACCGCGAGCTGGCGGCGCTGCTCGACGCCGCGGACCAGGCGGTGCTGACCGATCCGCTCGATGCCCGCGCCACCCGGTCGCCGTCACCCTACGTACTGACGACCAGGCTGCTGCGGGCCCTGGCGCATGCGCAGCCGCTGGTGCTCGCCGTCGACGACGCGCACCTGGCCGACGACGAGAGCCTCACGGCGCTGTCGCTGGCGGCACGACACCTCGCGGCCCATCCCATCCTGCAGCTCTTCGCCGCGCGCCGCGACAAGTGGGGCTCGGGCACGGGCTTTGCGGCAACCGTCGGCCGCCTCGTGGACGGCGGACTCGGCTTCACGGGTGAGCTCACGCCGCTGGACCGGAACGCCGTCGAGGCGTTCGTGTCCGCCATGCTGGACGGCCGGCCCGACGTCGAGCTCGTCGACTACATCAACGCCCGGAGCCGGGGGAATCCGCTGTTCGCCCGCGAGACGCTGTTGTCGTTGCAGGCGGGGAACGCGATCCGCGCCGAGCAGGGCACCTATTACCTGACCGGTGATCCCGCACCCGGCGTTCTCACCCGACGGAGCGCGCTGCTGCACCGCGTGTTCCAACAGGACCAGCACAGCCGCGAGCTGGCCAGGGTGCTGTCGGCGTTCGGCCGGGTGCACCTCGACCACCTCGCGCTGCTGTCGGAGCTGACGTCACTGTCCACGCAGCGCGTGCAGCAGGCCTTCGACAGTCTCAGCGAGGCCGGCATCCTCGTTCCCGGCCGCGTCGGCTGGTACGAGTTCGCCCACCCCTTGATTGCGGAAGCGCTCTACGAGGACCTCGGTCCGGTGGAACGCAGGCGCCTGCACCGCGCGATCTCCGACCACGTCCGCGAGAACGGGTCAGCGCTGCGGATGGGGTTGCTCGAGTGGGCCGGGCACGTCACCGAGGGCGCCGGCCCCGGCGATCGCCCCGCCATCGACGCAGCCCTGCAGGCCGCAGCGGCCACGCGCCATGCGGCTCCCCTGTCCGCCGGGCGGTGGTACCAGCGCGCCCTGGACCTGCTGCCGCCGGACTCCCCCGAGACGCCACTGCTGCTCGCCCGCCAGACCGTCGCCTACTGGAAGGGCTCCCGGCCGGAGTTCGCGGTGGAGGCCGGTCGGCGTGCGCTTGCCCTGCTCCCACCGGGCCGGGCGCACGCGACCACGCTGGCCAGCGTCGTCAACGCGACCTACGCGATGGGCCGGCTCGGTGAGGCGCTGGAGTTGCTGAGCGCGGCGCTGTCGGAGGTCGAGGAGGCCGCGCCCTTCCTCGCCCAGCGGGCGCTGCTCCTCGCCCATATGGGCCGTACCAACGAGGCTGTTTCCCAGATGGCGGCCGCGCGCGTCGCCGTTCCCGGCAGCGCCCCCGAGGACCAGGCCATCACCTACAGCTATCTCGGGCACGCCGAGAACTCCATCGGCCACTACGAGGCCGTGCTCGCCGCCGCGGATCGGTTGGCCGAACTGGGTTCGTCGGACAACGGGTGCCTGCCATCGGGGGCGCGGCTGTCCGCACTCGAGTCCGGCGCCTACATCCTGAGCCGTGCCGGTGCGCTGCCCCGAGCCCGTGACATGCTCGTCCAGGCAGGCGAACTCGCCCCGCAGACGGGCAGCCAGGACATCGGTGGCCAGATCGGCTATGCGACCGCGATGACGCAGTTCCTCGCGGGTGAGTGGTCGCAGGCACTCGAGACCATCCGATCCGAGGCGGTCCGGCTGGAGTTCAGCGGCCTGGCCAAGAACCTGGCGTGGCTGCGTCTCATCGAGGTGCAGATCCTGTTGGAGCGCGGGCGTTACGGCGACGCGGCCCAGCTGCTCACCGCCGTCGCGCCCCCGTCGGAGTGGGCGAGCTACGCCTCGGTGTGGGAGTGCTTGCGAGCCCGGGTCGCCCTGGCACGCAAGGACTTCGACGATGCGTTCGCGTCGCTGCGCGTCCAGCGCGACGTCGGGCACGAGCACCGCTGGCGTGAGGTGTCCCACCAGGCACTCGATGCGCTGACCGGGGGCTACCTGGAGGTGGGGGACGTCGGGGAGGCGTGCCGGACGGCCCGGGAGTTCGCCGACGTCGCCGACGCCACCGGTCTGCCGAAGATCCGGCACACCGCCGATCTCGCCATGTCTCTCACGCACCGGCAGCCAGAACTCGCGCAGAGCGTGCTCGCGGAGGCGACCGCAGCGGGCCTGCGGTTCGTCGCGGCACGCGCCCACTACGTACTCGCCGCCCTGGATCAGGACCGGGAGGAGCACCTGAACCGCGCGCTGGCGCTGTTCGGAGACCTGCAAACGCCGGTGTGGCAGAAGCTGGTGCTGGCGCAGGCCCGTGCGGCCGGACTGACACTCGACCGCATCCACCGCCCGACGCCCCGTGGTGGCGAGCTGACCGACACCGAGCGGCAGCTCGTCCAGCTGGTGCACGACGGGCTCAACAACCAGGAGATCTCGCAGGTCCTGCACTACAGCCGCAAGACCGTCGAGGCCTACCTCAGCAGGCTGTACCGCAAGACCGGATGCCGCTCCCGCATCGATCTGGTGGTCGCCCTGGAGCGTGGTGGGTTGGTGCCCGGGTTGGTTCCGCCCGACCGCGGCAGTAGGGAGGGAGCCGCGACTCCGTAGGGACGCTTCCACATCCGCCGCCGGTGCCGCCGGCCGTATCGTCCGAACGTGGAATCGACCACGGGCGCGCCGCTGCGGGAAGTCATCGTCCGGTTCGAACGCCTGCCCGCCGGAAGCGATCCCGACGCGGCGCAGGTGCTCGGGACCGTCATTGCCGCGGGTGACTCCCAGCAGGCGAGAGCCTTCACCGGCTGGCTCCAGCTGCTCAGCCATCTCGAGGTCCTCAGCGGCTGTTCGGGTGTCGAACAGGCCGAGATGACCGAGTCGCGGGAAATCACGTGAGTCCGCCCGGCCTGACCAGCCTGCTCGTCGCCAACCGCGGGGAGATCGCGGTCCGGGTCCTGCGCGCGGCCGCCGAGCTCGGCGTCCACACCGTCGCGGTGCACGCCGAGGACGACGGAGGCTCGTTCCACACCCGGCTGGCGGACGAGAACCGCGCCCTGCGGGGCACCGGAGCAGCGGCGTACCTCGACGCGGAACAGCTCGTGCAGGTGGCGCGCGACTGCGGATGCGCGGCCGTGCACCCCGGCTACGGGTTCCTGAGCGAGGACCCTCGGTTCGCCACGCTGTGCGGGAAGTCCGGCCTGGCGTTCGTCGGGCCGCGGCCGGACGTCCTCGAGCTGTTCGGCGACAAGACCCGCGGCCGAGCCCTGGCGCAGGCGTGCGGGGTGCCCGTGCTGGCGGGAACCTCGGAGCCGACGCCGCTTGCGGACGCGCAGCGGTTCCTCGAGTCGCTGCCCGACGGGGCGGCGGTGATGGTGAAGGCGGTGGCGGGCGGCGGCGGCCGGGGCATCCGGGCCGTACGCACCGCGGACGAGCTGGCTGATGCCTACGCCCGGTGCGCCGCGATGGCGCGCGCCGCCTTCGGCAATGATGCGCTCTACGTCGAGCGGTATCTGGAACGCGCGCGGCACGTCGAGGTGCAGATCGTGGGGGACGGCTCCGGTGCGGTGAGCCACCTGTGGGAGCGTGACTGCAGCATCCAGCGTCAGCACCAGAAGCTCGTGGAAGTGACTCCGGCCCCCGGCCTCCCGAGCCCGATGCGTGACCGGCTGCTCGACGCGGCGGTGCGGATGGCGGCCGAGGTGAGCTACGGCAACGCCGGCACGGTCGAGTTCCTCGTCGACCCGGCCGGCGACGAGTTCTTCTTCATCGAGGCCAACCCGCGGTTGCAGGTGGAGCACACCGTCACCGAGGAGCTCCTGGGTATCGATCTCGTGCAGGCCCAGCTGCGGCTGACCGCAGGCGCGGCCCTGCACGAGCTCGGGCTGGACCAGGGGAGCGTCCCGGCGTCACAGGGCTTCGCCATGCAGGTGCGCGTCAACATGGAGACGATGGCACCCGACGGCACGGCCCGCCCGGCAGACGGCACGCTGCGGATTTTCCAGCCGCCGTCCGGGCGCGGCATCCGGGTCGACACCTTCGGCTACGCAGGCTATGAGCCCAGCCCGCACTACGACTCCCTGCTCGCCAAACTCGTGGTGCGCACGGCGTCGGACCGGTTCGCCGACGTCGCCGGTAAGGCCTACCGGGCCCTCTCGGAGTTCCGGATCGACGGGATCGACACCAACACCGCTTTCCTGCAGAGCCTGCTGTCCCACCCCGAATTCACCGCCGGTCACGTCTGGACCGGGTTCCTGGCCGAGCACATGGCCGAGCTGGTCTCCGGCGTCGCTGAGCACCAGCCGCTGTTCGTCGCACCGCAACCGGCCCCGGCCGTCCGCGTCGACCGCAACGACCCGCTCGCGGTACTCCACCACGGGAAGACCGCTGCACCGGCGGCGAGTTCGGCGGAACTCGGTGCCGGCGCGATCGCCGCCCCGATCCGGGGAACGGTTGCGAGCGTCGACGTCACGCCGGGCGACAGTGTCCGCGCGGGACAGCAGGTGCTGGTCATCGAGGCGATGAAGATGGAGCACGTCGTCGCCGCCGACGTCAGCGGCGTGGTGCGGCGGCTCGCCGTCGCGGCCGGGGACACGGTGGCCCAGGGCGACGCGCTGCTGCAGCTCGAGGAGTCCGACGTCGAGCACGCCGACACCGTCGAGGAACGGGAGTGGGACCCCGAGGAGGTCCGCCCGGATCTCGCCGAGGTCATTGACCGGCACCGGTACGGGCACGACGAGGCCCGCCCGGACGCCGTCGCCCGGCGGCGCCGGACCGGGCAGCGGACCGCCCGCGAGAACGTGGACGACCTGTGCGATCCGGGCACCTTCCTGGAGTACGGACCCCTGGTGATCGCCGGACAGCGCAGGCGGCGCCCGCTGCAGGAGCTCATCGAGAAGACGCCTGCCGACGGGCTGCTCACGGGAATCGGTGACATCAACGGCAGGCAGACGATGGTGTTGGCTTACGACTACACCGTCTTCGCCGGGACGCAGGGCGGCCAGAACCACCGCAAGAAGGACCGCATGTTCGCCCTCGCCGAGCAGTGGCAGCTGCCGGTCGTGTTCTTCACCGAGGGCGGCGGCGGCCGCCCGGGCGACACCGACGGGTCGGGCGTCGCCCACCTCGACGTGCACGCGTTCCACTATTTCGCTCGGCTGTCCGGGCTCGTACCGCTGGTGGGGATCAACTCGGGGCGCTGCTTCGCCGGCAACGCCGCGCTGCTCGGCTGCTGCGACGTCGTCATCGCGACGGCCGACTCGACGATTGGCATGGGCGGGCCCGCCATGATCGAGGGCGGCGGCCTCGGGATCTACCGGCCCGAGGAGGTGGGCCCGATGAGCGTGCAGGTTCCCAACGGGGTCGTCGACATTCCCGTGGCCGACGAGGCCGAGGCCGTCCGGGTGGCGAAGCAGTACCTCTCCTACTTTCAAGGGCCGCAGGAAGGCTGGCAGTGCGACGACCAGCGCAGGCTGCGCAGCCTCATCCCGGAGAACCGGCTGCGCACCTACGACGTCGAGCAGGTCATCCGCACCCTCGCCGACACCGATTCGGTGCTCGAGCTGCGCCGTGACTTCGGGCGCGGAATGGTGACTGCGCTGGCCAGGATCGAGGGCAAGCCGCTGGGCATCGTGGCCAACAATCCCACCCAGCTCGCCGGCGCGGTCGACGCCGACGGGGCGGACAAGGCAGCCCGCTTCCTGCAGCTGTGCGACGCCTTCGACCTGCCCATCCTGTTCCTCTGCGACACCCCCGGGATCATGGTCGGCCCCGACGCGGAGCGCACCGCGCAGGTACGCCACGTCAGCCGCATGTTCGTGGTCGGCGCGAGTCTCACCGTGCCCTTCTGCACCATCGTGCTGCGCAAGGCCTACGGCCTCGGCGCCCAGACGATGGCGGGCGGCAGCTTCCACGCCCCCCGCTTCGCGGTCAGCTGGCCCACCGGCGAGTTCGGCGGCATGGGTATCGAAGGGGCGGTGAAACTCGGATACCGCCACGAGCTCGCGGCGATCAAGGACCCCCGCGAGCGCAAGGAGGCCTTCGACCGGATGGTGGCGGAGCGCTACGAGCAGGGAAAAGCGGTGAACACCGCATCACACTTCGAGCTCGACGACGTGATCGACCCGATGGACTCGCGCCGGTGGGTCCTGTCGGCGCTCCGGTCACCGGCCCCCGTCCCCGTACGGTCACAGAAGAAGCGGCCGTGCATCGACACCTGGTAGGGAGCGTCCGTCTCAGCAAACTCGGGGTCTGCCTTCCGTCTCTCGGACCGGGCTTCCACGAGATGCGCGTGCTGCTCGACGTACTCGTCGAGGACCTCTTCCACCCTCGCGCTCAACGTGTACCGGTCGTGGGAGGAACACCCTCTCGCAGCTGCTCGCCGCCGCGAGCACCTCAGCGACCTGCTGCACGTCACCGCAGGGCGTAGAGCTCGTACACGAGCGTGTTCCCGGTCCGCTGTCCCTTGCCGACGGCCTGCACCGCGTTGAGCCATCCGTACCGCTCGTCGTCGGTCTCGAACGTCGGGGCGGTGTAGACGATCCCTCCCTCGCCGGGAGGCCGGGCCGCCCTTCCCCGGTAGGTCATCGCGATCGTGGCCCCGTCGTCGGTGCGCAGCAGGATCCGTGCGTCGACGCCCATCGATCCGTCGGAGTGGAAGCGCACCCAGTCGGAGGCGCTGCGACCGAGCTGCCGGGCCCACACCCGGTCACCCTCCCAGCGGCAGTCGGCCGCCTCCCCGATCAGCAGGCCGCCCTGGGGCGTGCCACGGACCACCGTCTGCTGCTCGATGCTGATCGTCAACGTGCCGAGGGGTTCCAGCTCGATGGGCATGGCGCCTCCGTTCGTCGGGGTTAACTCTCGCACAACGGAGAAGCATTCTGCTGAGAAGAACTCCGGGCGTCGGGAGACGGAAACGATGCAGCTCGGCCTGTCGGTGGCGACCCGCAGCGGACTACCCGCCGCGCGTATCGCCGCGTGCGCCGCCGAGGCGGAGGCGGCGGGCGCCGACGCGTTCTTCGTCGCCGAGCGGGTCGCCGACGCCCTCCCGATCGCGCAGGCCGCGCTGGCCGCGACCCGCTCGATCGGCGTCGGCACGGCCGTCGCGAACGCCCGGCTCCGGCATCCCGCGCTCCTCGCGATGACCGCAGGCACCCTGGACGAGCTGTCCGGTGGCCGGTTCCTGCTCGGGCTCGGCACGGCCAACGCCGCCCTGAACGAGGCCACGCTCAACCTCCCGGCCGTACCACCGGTCGCCTCGATGCGGGAGTACGTCGACGTGCTGCGCCGGACGCTGGCCGGTGAACCGGATGCCGGCGGCCCGATCGCGCACCGGTCCACGGCCTGCACCTCGACCGCCCTGCCGCGAACCCGCGGGTCCCGCTCTTCCTCGCCGGCCTGCTCCCCCGGATGCTCCACCTCGCCGGCGAGGTCGCCGACGGGGTCCTGCTCAACCTGACGACGCCCCGGTCGCTGCCGCCCGCGGTCCGCACGGTCCTCGACGGGGTGCGCGCCGCGGGACGGCGCCGCTCCGAGGTGGTGGTGGCGTGCGTGCTGCCGTGCAGCCTGGGCGACGACGAGGAGCTCTCCCGGCGGACCGGGCAGGAGCTCGTTGTCGGGTACGCCTTGCACCCCGCGGCCGGCCGGCTGTTCGCCGCGAGCGGCTACGGGGAGGAGCTCGCGAACGCGGCCCAGCTGCTGCGCGACGGCGACCGGCCCGGGGCGCTCGCCGTGATCGGTGACGGGATGGTCGATGACTTCCTGCTCCGCGGCGACGCCCACCAGGTCAGGGCGCGCATCGAGGCCTACCGGGCGGCCGGGGTCGACCTGCCGATCCTCTTCCCGGTGCCCGGCGACGGCGACTGGGACGCGGCCGTCGGGCGGACCATCGACTTCATCTCCGGGCTCCGATCCGCACCGACGCGAGAGGAATCAGCATGACGACCACCACCCGACCGGCAGGTCTCAACCACGTCGCCTACGTCACCCGAGACACGGAGGCCACGAAGCGCTTCTACACCGAGGTCCTCGGGATGCGCCTGGTCAACTACGCACGCGACGAGAGCGTGGGCAGCACCGGCGAGCCGACCACGTTCCTGCACACGTTCTTCGAGATGGGCGACGGCAGCTGCGTCGCCTTCTTCGAGATCGAGGGGTTGGACCAGGACCACCACGACTCGCCGCTGCCCCGCTGGGCGCCGCACCTGGCGCTGTCGGTCGGCAGCCGCGAGGAGCTCGAGGCCGCGCATCGGCGCCTCACCGATCGGGGCATCGAGGTGCGCGGCGTCGTCGAGCACGAGGGCATCTGGTCGTCGATCTACTTCTTCGACCCCAACGGGGTGCGACTCGAGCTCACCTACCAGAACCGGGCGTTGACCGACGCCGACGCCGACGCCGCCGAGCAGGCCGTCGACGACTGGCTGCGCGAGCACTCGTCGGCGAGCGCGTGACGCTGACGTCGCCCCGGATCCCCGTCGCCGACGAGGAGGCGGCGCGGGAGCTGTTCACGCGCAACGGGTGGGGTGACGGGTTGCCGGTCGTCCCGCCGACGCCCGAGCGCGTCGAGCGGTTCGTGGCGGCGTCCGGGCTCGCGCCGGACGACGTCGTCGGCGTCCTGCCCGAGCAGGGTCGCACGCTCAGCTGCGAGAAGGTCGCGGTGAACGCCGTGGCCGCGGGATGCCGCGAGGAGTACATGTCGGTGCTCCTCGCGGCCGTCCGGGCGCTCACCCGCGAGGAGTTCAACCTGCATTCCACGACGGTGAGCGGTGCGACGGCCCCGCTGCTGGTGGTGAGCGGGCCGGTCGTCGACCAGCTCGCGATCAACACCTCGTACAGCGTGTTCGGGCCCGGCCACCACGCCAACGCCACGATCGGCCGCGCCGTGCGCCTCGTCCTGCAGAACCTGTGCGGCGGCATCCCCGGTGTGCTGGACAAGGCGACCTTCGGCCATCCCGGCAAGTTCAGCTACTGCATCGGCGAGAGCCGAACCGCCAACCCCTGGCCGCCCCGGCACGCCGACCGGGGCGTGCCGGCGGACGCCAGTGCTGTCACCGTGCTGGCCGGCGAGGCGCCGATCAACGCGCGCAACGACTGGGCCGCCAAGCCAGGCCCGATCCTCGCCACGATCGCCGACGCGATGCTGCCGTCGCACTACACCGGCGGCTGCGTGCTGGTGGTGATCGGCCCGCTGCACGCGGCCGTGCTGCACCGCGCCGGCCTGCACAAGGCCGCGGTGCGCGCCGAGCTGCACCGGCTCGCCAGGCGCAGCGTCGCCGACCTGAAACGGGCGGGCCGGCGGCCGGGGCCGATCACGCCCGAGGACGAGACGACCGAGTAGCCCGTGGTCCGCAGGCCCGAGGACATCCTGGTCACGGTGGCGGGTGGGGACCTCTACGGCTACTCCGCGGTCGTCCCGTACTGGATCGGCGGGCACGAGTCCACTCCCGTCACCGAACCGCTGCCCCCGGAGGCGTCACCATGAGCGCACAGCTCGAAGTGCTCGACCCCACCAACGGCGCCGCGCCCGTCGAGACCGAGGCCCTCCCCCGTCCGTCGTCGCTGGCCGGGCTCGTCGTCGGCTGCCTCGACAACGGCAAGCCGAACAGCGACCGGTTCCTCGACCGGCTTGCGGCCCGGCTGCAGGCCGACGGGGTGCGGGACGTCGTGCGCGCCCGCAAGCCGAGCATCGGGCGGCTCGCGGCACCCGAGCTGCTCGACGACCTCGCGACCCGCTGCGACGTCGTGGTCACCGGGGTCGGGGACTGCGCTGGGTGCTGCCCGTGCTCCGTGCAGGACGGTGTGGCCCTGGAGCGGCGGGGCACGCCCACCTACGTGGTCTGCACCTCCGAGCTGCTGACCACCGCCACGATCGCGGCGACCACGGCCGGGGTGCCGCGCTACCCCTTCGTGGTGGTCGAACACCCGCTCGGCTCGCTCACTGAGGACGCGCTCGCCGGCCGTTCCCGCGACGCGTGGCGCCAGATCAGCGGGGCTCGGGTGCCGGGCCGGCTGGCTGACCGCGTCGTCGTGGTCACCGGCGCGGCGCACGGGCTGGGCCGCGCCTACGCCGTGCGGCTGGCGGCCGCCGGCGCGCGGGTGGCCGTCGTCGACATCGCCGGGCAGGCGGCCGGGGCGGTGGCGGCGGCCATCACCGCGACGGCCGGACCCGACGCGGCCGTCCCGCACGAGGCCGACGTCACCGACGAGCACCAGGTCCGCGGGCTCGTCGAGGCGGTGCTGGATCGGTGGGGCCGGATCGACGCGTTGGTCAACAACGCCGGCGGCGCGCTGCTGCCGGCGGCCCCGTTCGACTCCGTCGTCCGCGCCGACTGGACCCGCGTGCTCGACCTGAACCTCACCGCGCCTTGGATCTGCGCGGCCGCCGTCGCGCCGGCCATGCGCTCCGCGGGCTACGGCAAGATCGTGAACGTCGGCTCGACCACCGTGTCACGGGGCAACCCGGTCGGGCTCGCCCCCTACATCGCCGCCAAGGCCGGCGTGGTCGGGCTGACCAGGGCACTGGCGCGCGAGCTCGGCGGCGACGGCATCCGGGTCAACGCGATCGCCCCGGGCTACGTGCCGGTGGACACCCCCCCAAGGCCGTGCACTCCCCCGAGGCGGCGCGCGCCCTGCGCGAGCGGATGGCCGCCGAGCAGTGCCTGCCGGTCACCGGGACGCCGGAGGACCTCGCGGGGACCGTGGAGTTCCTCTGCTCGGCCGACTCCGACTTCGTGACCGGGCAGGTGTTCAACGTCGACGGCGGGTGGGCGCACGGCTGACCAGCCCCTTTACCACCCCTACCCCCGTTGCTACCCTCCAGATACCGTTTCTGCAATGAGGAGAAACGTACCCCGCACGACAAAGGATCAACGATGATTCGAGCCGGGAGTACGGGACCCGCGATCGCCGGGCTGGCGGTCGCCGCGCTGGCCCTCGCCGCCTGTGGCGCCGAGAGCGCGGGCGAGGGAGGCGGTGAGTCCGGCGGCGCCTACCCGATCGGACTCGTCACGAGCTCCGCGGGCCCCTTCGCGAACAACTCCGACACGATGCAGGCCGGTGCCGAGTACGCCGTACAGCTGATCAACGACGCCGGCGGCATCAACGGGAGCCCGATCGAGCTGATCACCGTGGACGGCCAGAACGACCCGACGAACCTCGCGACGCTGATCCCCGAGCTCGCGGCGCAGGACGGGGTCTACGCGATCATCGGCCCGGTCGACAGCGCGGGCTGCGAGATCGCCTGCGCCACGGCCAACCAGCTCCAGGTGCCGATCATCAGCCCCGGAGCGGCCCGCCCGGGCGTCCTTGCCAACTCCCGCCCCTACGGGTTCACCCTCGCGCAGCCGGACGCCGCCAACAGCATCCCGGTGCTCACGCGCATCATCGAGGAGCAGGGCGTGCAGACCGCCGCGATCATCACCGACGAGGCCAACGCGACGACGAAGGCGCAGGCCGACCTGTTCACCCAGGTCTTCGAGCAGACCGGCGTGGAGGTCGTCGAGCGGCAGACGTTCACCTCCGGCGACTCCAGCTTCGCCTCGCAGATCACGGCGATCAACGCGGCGAACCCGGATGTGCTCGCGCTCGCCGCCGGCCCGGACGACGCCGGCCGCATCGCCCGCGAGGCCCGCAGCCAGGGGATGGACGCCCTGTTCCTCGGCACCGACGCCCTCCAGTCGGGTGGGGCCGCCTACGTCGCCGCGGGCGGGGAGGCCACGGAGGGCACGCTCGCCGCGGCCCAGTACGACCCGCACAGCCAGAACCCCGAGGCGCTCAAGCTGCTGGAGCAGGCGCAGGCCGACACCGGCATGGCCGAGATCCCGCTCAACTTCGCCTACGCGTTCGACGCGGTGAACATGGTCGCCGACATCATCGAGCAGCAGGACCTGCCCCCAGGCTCGGAGGACATCCAGCAGTCCCGGATGGCGATCCAGGAGGGGCCCTGAACGACCTCGAGAACTACGTCGGTATGGCCGACACCACCACGTTCGCCGATGACGGCACGGCGATCCGGCCGCAGCTGCGGGCCGTCGTGCAGGGCGGGCGGTTCGTCATCGACCAGAGCGTGAGCTGACCGGCCGATGCTCACCCAGCAGCTGTTCAACGGGGTGCTGCTCGGGGCGACCTTCGCCCTGGTCGCCCTGGGCTTCAACCTCGTGGTCGGCGCGCTGGACCGGCTCAACTTCGCGCTCGGCGAGACCGCCATGGTCAGCGCGATGCTCGGCGCGATCGTCATGGGCGAGGCCGGCCTGCCGTTCCCGGTCGCGTTCCTCGCCGCGGTCGGGCTCGGCGGCCTCGTCTCGGTCGCCGTCTACTTCGTGTCGTTCAAGTACGTCTCCAAGGAGTTCCGCACCGCGTCGATCCTCTCCAGCCTCGGCATGGGTCTCGTGCTGACGGCGCTCGTCACGAAGTTCCTGGGCAGCAACCAGCGCTCGGTGCCCGACGTCCTCCCGGGCGTGCAGCTCGACCTGGGCCTGTTCCAGGTCTCCGGCAGCCAGCTGGTGATCCTGCTGCTGGCCACGCTGCTGACCGCCGGGCTCTACGTGTTCCTCGAGCGCACGATCTGGGGCACCGCGATCCGCGGCGTCTCCGACGACATGACCGTGACCGCGCTGCTCGGGGTGCCGGTGCAGCGGGTCATCCTGCTCACCTTCGCGCTCTCGGGCGTGCTCGCCGGGGCGGCCGGGATGCTCACCGGGCTCGCGTACCACACGGTCAGCCCGTTCGACGGATTCCCGACCACGCTCACCGCGCTGATGATCATCGTGCTCGGCGGGCTCGGCAGCGTGACGGGCGGCCTCGTCGCGGCGCTGCTCATCGGGGTGATCGAGACGCTGACGGTGGCGTACCTGTCCGCGACCCTGCGGGACCTCATCGTGTTCGTGCTGGTGGGCATCGTGCTGCTGGTGCGGCCGCAGGGGCTCTTCGGGCGCGACTCCGGTGTGCTGGAGCGCGTGTGATGTCCGCGTACACCGAGGCCGTCGTGCTGCAGGTCGGCGTCAACGTGCTGCTCGCGCTCGGCTACTGGATCGCGGTGTCGACCGGCAAGTACTCCTTCGGGCACGCCGGGTTCATGGCGATCGGCGCGTACACGGCCTCGATCCTCACACTGAACGCCGGCTGGCCGCTGCCGCTCGCCATGGTCGCGGGCGGCGCCGTCGCCGCCGTCGCGGGCGCCGCGATCGGCTGGATCGCGCTGCGCCTCTCGCTGCTGTACCTGGCCATCATCACGTTCGTCTTCGCCCAGCTGGTGCAGGTGCTCCTCGGGCAGTGGGAGTACGTCGGCGCGGCCACCGGCATGATCGGGATGACCGGCACCACCGTCGCGCTGCTCCTCGGCACGATCGCCGTCGTCATCGGCTACCTCGTGCTGCTCACCCGCTCGCGGCTCGGCCTCGCGCACGCCGCCATCCGCGAGGACGAGCAGGCGGCGATGGCGTCGGGCCTGCGGATCACGCTCATCGCCGTCGGGGCATTCGCCACATCCGCCGCGGTCACCGGCGTCGCCGGCGCCCTCGCCGCACACCACCTCATGATCATCACGCCCGCGCTCTTCGGCCCGCACCAGGCGTTGCTGATCATCCTGTACTGCGTGTTCGGCGGGGTGCAGTACTTCTGGGGCGCCGCGATCGGGGCCGTCGCGCTCAGCCTGCTGCCGCTCTACCTCGACTGGCTCGACGACTGGTACCTGATCGTCTACGGGCTGCTGTTCGTGGTCCTGATGATCGTGCGCCCGCAGGGGCTGATCGGGCGGGGCACCATGCGGCCGGGCCGGCGGCCGAGAGCGATCGTTGGCCGGGAGCGTGAGTCCGTTGGCTGAGCCACTGCTGCGGGTGTCCGGCGTCGCCAAGCGGTTCCGCGGGGTCGAGGCGCTCGCCGACGTCGACCTGGCGCTCACCGAGGGTTCGGTGCACGGCGTGGTCGGCCCGAACGGGGCGGGCAAGACCACCCTGCTCAACGTGATCTCCGGCTACGTGGCGCCGGACGTGGGCCGGGTCGAGCTGGCCGGCCGGGACGTGACGCGGCGGACGCCGCAGCGGCGCGTCCCGCTCGGGGTGGTCCGCACGTTCCAGAACATCCGGCTCTTCGGCGGACTGACCGTGCTGGACAACGTGCTCATCGGCCAGCACAGCCGGGCGCGCACCGGGCCGGGTTCCCTCTGGCCGGTCCGGTCGGCGCGGGAGCGGCAGCTGCGGGCCGAGGCCGAGCGGGCGCTGGAGCTGTTCGACCTGCTGCCGTACCGGAAGCGGCGGGCGGGCGAGCTGCCCTACGGGCTGCAGAAGCAGCTGGAGCTGGCGCGAGCCCTCGCCGCGCGGCCGCGGGTGCTGCTGCTGGACGAGCCCGCGGCCGGGATGACGGCCGAGGACCGGAGCGCGCTCGTGACCCGGATCGGCGAGCTGCGCTCCGGGGGGCTCAGCATCGTGGTCGTCGAGCACGACATGGACGTGATCTCCCGGGTCTGTGACCACGTCACGGTGCTCAACTTCGGCCGGATGCTCGTCGACGGCGCCCCGGAACACGTGCTGACCAGCGACGCGGTGAGGACGGCCTACCTTGGGACGTGACACGACGCTGGCCGGGACCGAGCCGGCCGCCGCCACCGCGGGCGCACCCCAGGACGTGCTGCTGGAGGTCGAGCACCTGCGCGCGGGCTACGGGCGCATCACCGCGGCCGAGGACATCGGCCTGCAGGTCCGCCCCGGCGAGCTGGTGGCCGTGCTCGGGCCCAACGGGGCCGGCAAGAGCACGCTGCTGCGGGCGATCTCCGGCATGATCCGGCCGTGGGCCGGCCGGGTCGTCCTCGCCGGCCGGGACGTCACCGGCGCGCGCAGCGACGTGCTGGTCCGGGCCGGGCTGGTGCACGTGCCCGAGGGGCGGCGGGTGCTGCCGCGGCTCACCGTCGAGGAGAACCTGCGGCTCGGCGCGTTCTCCGCCCGGCGGGACCGCGCGGCCGTCGCCGCGGCGCTGGAGGAGGTCCTGACCCGCTTCGGCGCGCTCGCCGACCGGCGCGACCAGAAGGCCGGGACGCTGTCCGGGGGCGAGCAGCAGATGCTCGCCATCGGCCGGGCGCTGATGGCGCGGCCCTCGGTCCTGTTGCTCGACGAGCCGTCGCTGGGCCTGTCGCCGCGGCTGGTCGCCGAGGTGTTCGAGCTCATCCAATCGCTGGTGGCCGAGGGCCAGACCGTGCTGCTGGCCGAGCAGAACGTCGCCCAGGGGCTGCGGGTGGCCGACCGCGGCTACGTGCTCACCACCGGGCGGGTCACCGCCACCGGCAGCGCGGCCGACCTGCTGGCCGACCCCGCGCTGCTGCGCAGCTACCTGGCGCCCCCCGCCGGGCGTCCACCACATCTCTCGACGGCCCAGCCTCCCGCTGAGCGCACCGGCGAACCGCCCGAGTACGTCAAGTACGAGGGTCGGCCCGCCGGCACACTCAGCCGAAACCTGGATCCGCCGATACATGCACCGAACCCCCGGCGGGGGACGCCAGGCGCGGAGAACCCGTCATGACCCGGTTCGCGGGCAGTTCCGTCATCATCACCGGCGCTGCCTCGGGCATCGGGCGGGAGACCGCGCTGCGGTTCGCCCGCGAAGGCGCGCTGGTCACCGTCGCCGACCGGGACGAGGCGGGCGCCCGCGGCACCGTCGACGCCATCACGGGCGACGGTGGCACGGCGCGCGCGAGTGTCACCGACGTCGCCGAGCGGACCGAGGTACGGGCCATGGTCGAGGGCGCCGTCGCCGCCTACGGCAGGCTCGACGTCCTGCACAACAACGCCTACTGGGCCCCGCTGAACCGGGCGGTCGCCGACACCAGCGAGGAGGAGTGGAGCCGGACGATCGCGGTGACGCTGACCGGGGTGTTCCTCGGCTGCAAGTTCGCGATCCCGCACATGGTCGCCGGCGGTGGGGGCGCGATCGTCAACACCGCCTCCACGGCGGCGCTGGCCGCGACCCCGGCGTTCGCGGCGTACGCGGCGGCGAAGGGCGGCGTCGTGGCGCTCACCCGGTCCGTGGCCTTCGACTACGGGAGGCGGGGCATCCGGTGCAACGCCGTGGCGCCCGGCCTGGTCCGCACGCCGGCGACCGAACCGGTGTTCCGCGATCCGGAGCGGATGCGGTTCCTCACCGAGAAGCTCCTCGTCGGCCGCGCCGGCGAACCGGGTGACATCGCCGCCGCGGTGCTGTTCCTGGCCAGCGCCGAGGCGGGGTTCATGACCGGCCAGACGATGGTGGTCGACGGCGGGCGGTTGATCGCATGAGTACGCCCGAGCTCCTCGGCATCCCGATGGCGCACGCCGGCCGCGTCGACGTCTACTCCGGCGTCGCCCGGATCGCCGGCAAGCTGTGGGCGGCCATGCACCGGGCCCCGGGCGGGTCGCGGACGGCGGTCGCCGTGGTGCACCCCAGCTCGAACTTCCTCGGCCACTACCTGCTCGGCCCGCTCGCCGAGCGCGGCGTGGACGCCGTCGGGCTGAACACCCGCTACCTCGGCAACGACAGCACGCTGATCATGGAGAACTGCGTGCTGGACGTCGGCGCGGCCGTCGGTTTCCTGCGGGAGCGCGGCTACGAGCGGGTGGTCCTCGTCGGGAACTCGGGCGGCGGCGGGCTCGCCGCGTACTACCAGAGCCAGGCCGAGTCGCCGACGGTCCGCCGGACCCCGGCCGGGGATCCGCCGGACCTCACGCATGCCGCGCTCCCGCCGGTCGACGCGCTGGTCGAGCTGATGGCCCATCCGGGCCGGGCGATCGTCTACTCGGAGTGGATGGACCCGGCGATCGTCGACGAGCACGACCCGTCCCGCCGCGACGCGGACCTCGACATGTTCGACGCGCGCAACGGGCCGCCGTACAGCGCGGAGTTCCTCACCCGGTACCGCGACGCGCAGCTGGCCCGCAACCGCCGGATCACCGCGTGGGTGCGCGAGCGGCTCGCCGAGCTGGAGAAAAGCCCCGACCAGGCCCAGGACCTCCCGTTCGTCGTGCACGGCACCACCGCCGACCCGCGGTTTCTCGACATCACCATCGACCCGTCGGACCGGGAGCCGGGCACCCTCTGGGGTCCGCCGGTCGAGGCCAACCTGCTGCCCGCGACGCTCGGCCACCACACCAGCCTGCGGTCCTGGCTGAGCCAGTGGAGCGTGGACGACTCGCACTGCGACGGGCCGCGGCACCTCGCGCGCACGACCGTGCCCACGCTGGTCGGCTACGGCACGGCCGACCAGGTGTGCTTCCCCGGGCACGCCCGGTCGCTGTTCGACGCCGTCCCGCACGACGCGAAGCGGCTGTTCGCGGTCGAGGGTGGCACGCACTACCTGCAGGGCCAGCCGGAGCTGGTCGGGCAGGTCGCCGACACGATCATCGGCTGGCTGGAGGAGACGGGGGTACGGGCATGACGGACACCGCGGCGCTGCACCCGGACTTCGGCGACCTGCGGGTGCAGCCGGGCGAGGCGCACATCACCGACCGGCCGGAGCTGTTCGGCCTGGTCAACCTGGTCGCGTTCGGCGGAGCGGCCGACCGCCCCACGCACGTGCCCGCCGAGGTCGGCAGCGTCGGTCCCGTGGTGCTGTGGGAGTCGACCGGGGCGGCCGACCAGCTGCCGTTCTGGAACACCAACCTCGACGGCGACCAGTACCTCTACGTGGTGCACGGCTGCGTGCGCGTGGAGTTCAAGGAGACCGGGGGCGAGCGGCGCTACGGCCACTACGTCGGCCGCACCGGCGACCTGCTGCGCCTGCCCGAGGCGATCGCGCACCGCACGTGGTCCGGCGACGGCAAGCGGCGGATCTGGCTGGAGGTCCTGCCCCGCAACCCGTACTGGGCCGGTATCGGCACGCAGCCCGTCGCCGCCGACCCGAGCGGCCGGATCGGCGGATTCGCCTTCGCGATCGAGGACGCCGACGTCGTCGTGCGCTGGCCGGGCGGCGAGCTGCGCACGCCCCGCGACCTGTTCCGCCGCGGCCTGCGTGCCCTGGTGGCCTACGAACTGCATCTCGGGCACAACGAGTTCGACGGCGGCCTCATCGTCAACGACCGCGGCGACCAGGTCGTGCTCGCGGGGCCAGGGCACGCCGAGACGCTGGAGGGTCGGGCCGTGCTCGCGGTGTTCCGCGGCCTGCTCGACCGGCTCGCCATGGACGGCACGGCCCACGGAGGGGACGGGGAATGACCGACCGGAACGGGGTGCTGGCCGACGTCCGCCGCGGCATGATCCCGGCGCACATCTACAACGACACCGAGATCTTCGAGCTGGAACGTGAACGCGTCTTCGGCCGCACCTGGGTCTTCGTCGCCCACGAGTCGGAGATCCCGGCCCCGGGCGACTACGTCGTGCGGCGAGTGCTCGACGACTCGTTCATCGTGGTGCGCGACGAGCACGGCGAGGTGCGCGCGCTGTTCAACATGTGCCTGCACCGCGGGATGCAGGTGTGCCGGGCCGAGGTGGGCAACGCCTCGCACTTCCGCTGCCCGTACCACGGCTGGTCCTACCGCAACGACGGCCGGCTCGTCGGGCTGCCGTTCCACCGGGACGCCTACGGCGGGGAAGCCGGCTTCCCGCGCGCCGGGCAGACCCTGCTGCCGGCCCCGGCGCTGGGCATCCACAACGGGATGGTCTTCGTGAGCCTCGACCCGGACGCGCCGCCGCTGCGCGAGCACCTCGGCGACTTCGCGTTCTACCTCGACTACTACACGCGCCAGAGCGGCAGCGGGATCGAGCTGCGCGGGCCGCAGCGCTGGCGGATCAAGGCGAACTGGAAGATCGGCGCCGAGAACTTCGCCGGGGACATGTACCACACCCCGCACACCCACGCGAGCGTCGTCGAGATCGGGTTGTTCCGCGAGCCCAAGGCCGAGAAGCGCAAGGACGGCGCCATCTACTGGGCGGGCAGCGGCGGCGGCACCACCTACAAGCTGCCCCCGGGCACGCTGGAGGAGCGGCTGCGCTACGTCGGCTACCCGGATTTGATGATCGAGCGGATGAAGGCGGCCTGGTCGCCCGAGCAGCTCGCGGTGATCGGCGAGAGCGGGTTCATGATCTCCGCGGCCTCGGTGTTCCCCAACCTCAGCTTCGTGCACAACTGGCCGCGGGTGGCCGACTCCGACGACGTGCTGCCGTTCATCTCGCTGCGCCAGTGGCAGCCGGTGAGCGCCGACGAGACGGAGGTGCTCTCCTGGTTCGCCGTCGACAAGGAGGCCCCCGAGGAGTTCAAGCGGCTGTCGTACAAGGCGTACCTGATGTGCTTCGGCAGCAGCGGCATGTTCGAACAGGACGACGTCGAGAACTGGGTGTCGCTGACCAGCACCGCGGCCGGGTCGATGGCGCGCAGGCTGCGGCTCAACAGCCGGATGGGGCTGCTCGCCGACGACACCCCGGTGGTCGCGCCGCTGCCCCGCACGCAGTTCGCCGGGCCCGGGGTGGCCCGGGTCGGGTACGGGGAGCACAACCAGCGGGAGCTGCTGCGGCGGTGGGCCGACTGCCTCGAGACCCCGGTCGGCGCGGCGCGTCCGGTCGAGGTCGCCGCGCAGGTGGTGCGGCCGTGACCGGTCTCCCGTTCTCTGACGAGCGCCACCTCACCGCGCACCGGTGGCTCGTCGACGAGGCGTACCTGCTCGACGCGCAGGACTACGCGACGTGGCTCGACCTGCTCGCCGACGACATCCGCTACCTCATGCCGGTACGCGTGACCACGGCCCGGGGCGCCGGGTTCGACACGGCGCCGGGAATGGCCCATTTCGACGAGGACAAGTACTCGCTCTCCCGGCGGGTCGCGCGGTTCGCCACCGAACACGCCTGGACCGAGGACCCGCCCTCGCGGATGCGCCACCACGTCACCAACGTCCGCACCTTCGCCACCGCCGACGCGGACGAGCTGGTCGTGGAGTCCGCGGTGCTTCTGTTCCGCAGCCGCGGCGACGTGCGGGAGGCCGCGTTCGTGTCCGCCGGCCGGGAGGACCTGCTGCGCCGCACGGACGGCCGGTGGCTGCTCGCCCGGCGGGTGATCACTGCCGACGAGTCGGTGCTGCGGATGCAGAACCTGGCGGTGTTCCTGTGAACGACGCTCCGTTCCACGGCGCGCAGCCGGTCGGCGAGCCGATCGTGCTGGGCAACGAGTTCGCCGAGATCCGCGTCCAGCGGCTCGACACGCGCAACGGCTCGCGGCTGCTCGTCCAGTCGCCGAAGAGCGGGCAGTGGGTC
Organism: Pseudonocardia nigra; assembly: GCF_019396355.1. Lineage (GTDB taxonomy): Bacteria > Actinomycetota > Actinomycetes > Mycobacteriales > Pseudonocardiaceae > Pseudonocardia > Pseudonocardia nigra. Next base: position 10,723 of record NZ_JAHKRK010000049.1, on the reverse strand, counting down.
CTGCTCTGCCCGCTCGAGCTCGAGGCCCTCACCTGGCAGTCGCCGCAGACGTTCTCCGCGATGCTCGGGCAGCCGTTCGGGTCGCTGTTCGGGGAGGATGACGCGTGAGCGAGCTTGCGAGCTCACCATCCAACACAGCAGCGTCACGAATGCGGCCGACGAGCGCCGGCGAGGAGGCGGTATGAGCGACTGGCTGGCCGGGTGCCGCGCGCTGGTGGTCGGGGCGGGTTCGGGCATCGGGCGCGCGGTCGTCGACGCCTATCTCGCCGAGGGCGCGCAGGTCGCGGTGCTGGAGCGGGACCCGGCCAAGTGCGACGCGCTGCGCGAGGCGGTGCCCCAGGTGCCGGTCGTCGCCGGTGACGCGACCACCCGGGCCGCGAACGACGAGGCGGTGGCCGCGGCCGTGGCCGCGTTCGGCGGGCTCGACGTGCTGGTCAGCTGCGTCGGGGTGTTCGACTTCTATCGGGGCGTGCGCGACCTCGACGCGCTCGACGACGCGTTCGCCGAGGTGTTCGCCGAGGTGTTCGCCGTGAACGTCAAGAGCTGCCTGCACGGCGTCCGGGCCGCACTGCCGCACCTGGCGCCCGGCGCCTCAGTGATCCTCACCGAGTCCACGTCGGCGTACCACCCGGGCCGCGGCGGCGTGCTGTACGTGTCGTCGAAGTACGCGGTGCGCGGGCTGGTCACCGCACTCGCGGCCGAGCTGGCCCCCGACGTCCGGGTGAACGGCGTCGCACCGGGCGGCACCCTGCACACCGACCTGCGCGGGCCGCGAAGCCTCGGGCTGGAGGGCAGGCGCCTGGCCGACACCCCGGACCGCGAGCAGGAGCTGCGGGCACGCACCCCGCTGGGCGTCGCGCTGTCCGGAACCGACCACGCGGGGAGCTACGTGTTCCTGGCCTCGCCGCGGGCCCGCGGGATCACCGGGGACGTCCTGCACTCCGACGGCGGGATCGCGGTGCGCACATGAGCGGCGGCCACCAGGAGGAACGCGCCCTGGTCGCACTGGCGTGCCGGGTGCTCGCCGCGCGCGGGCTGGCCGACGGCGTGCTCGGGCACATCAGCCTGCGGGTGGGCGACGAGCGGGTGCTGGTGCGGTGCCGCGGCCCGCGTGAGCGCGGGCTGGCCTGGACCGAGCCCGCGGACGTCCGTCTGCTCGACCTCGACGGCGGCCCGGCTCAGCCCGACGAGCTGACGGGCCACGCGCCCCCGAACGAGCTGCCGCTGCACACCGAGGTGCTGCGCGCCCGACCGGAGATCGCGGCGGTGGTGCACGCGCACCCGCCGGAGGTGGTGGCGGCCGACCTCGCGGGCGTCGCGATCCGGCCGATCGTCGGCGCCTTCGACATCCCCGGCGCGCACCTCGCGGCGGGCGGCGTGCCGGTGTACCCGCGGGGCGTGCTCGTGCGAACCCGGGAGCTCGCCGCCGAGATGGTGGCCGCGATGGGGCAGCGCCCGGTCGTGCTGCTGCGCGGGCACGGGCTCACCAGCGCGGCCGCGTCGGTCGAGCAGGCCGTGCTGCAGGCCGTGAGCGTCGATCGGATCGCCGCGCTGTCGCTGCGGGTGCTGTCCGCGGGCGGCCGGCTCACCGATCTTCCCTCGCGCGACCTGGCCGAGCTGCCCGACCTCGGGGGCGCGTTTACCGTCGCCGTCGCCTGGAGGCACGAGCTCGCTCGCCTCGCGGAGCCCGAGGCGAGCGCGTCCCGGCGGATAGACTCGCAGGCATGACGGGGGCGCGGCGGAAGGCGGTAGAGGGCCGGCCGCCCCCCTACCCCATCGAGTCCGTGGACAACGCACTGCGGCTGCTGCTGCTGTTCGCCGAGAAGCCGCGCATCCGGCTCACCGACGCCAGCACCTACCTCGGCGTGGCCACCTCGACCGCCCACCGGCTGCTGGCGATGCTGCAGTACCGCGGGTTCGTCCGTCAGGACGCCGCATCGCGGGCCTACGAGCCCGGCGGCGCCCTCACCACGATCGCCGCAGCGGTGCTGCGCCAGGTCGACGTCCGAGCCCGCGCCCGCCCAGTACTGGAGCGGCTCAACGCCGAGTTCGACGAGACCGTCCACCTCGGCAGGCTCGACGGCCAGATGGTCACGTTCCTCGACTCGATCGAGAGCAGCCGAGCCGTGCGCGTCGCCTCCCGGCTCGGCCGATCGCTGCCGGCGCACTGCACCTCCACCGGCAAAGCCATGCTCAGCCTGCTCAGCACCGACGAGCTGCACCGCCTCTACCCCGACGAGGAGCTCGAGGCCATCACGGACCGGACCATCTCCACGCGCACCGCCCTCGAACGCGAGCTGGACCTGACCCGCCGCCGCGGCTACGCGGCGAGCATGCAGGAGAGCGAGGAGGGCGTCGCCTCCGTCGCCGTTCCCGTGACCAGCCCGGGCGGGGCCAGCTACGCCATCAACATCTCGATGCCCACCACCAGGATGACCAGCACCGCACGCACCCGGATCGCCGAGGCACTCGCCGGGGCGAGCAAGGAGCTGAGCGGTCTGCTCGTCTGATCGAGCGTAGGCCGATCACCACCACCCGAGCACCGAGCGCGACGGGCCTGACCAGCACTCCCCCGGTGAGCAGCACCTGCACGTGGTCACCCCACCGACGTGATCGCCACAGCCCCACCGGACGCCCTTCCACCGCCTGGTCTCGTGGAGGACCCTGATGCCCAGGGGAACGGGGAGGGAGACGTCGGATGGCCGGGATCGTGGTCGGCATGGACCGGTCGGCGCACGCCGTCGACGCGTTGCGCTTCGCTATCGAGGAGGCCCGCTACCGCGGCTGCGGACTCACTGCTGTCGAGGTGTGGGAAGTGCCCTACCTTGCCGAGGACATCGGCGAGGCCGCCCTGGCGCTGGACGAGGCGGCGCACCGACGTGCCGAGCAGGAGCTGCGGGAGCAGGTCGAGAAGGCGCTGGACGGCAAGCCCGTCCCACCAGGCCTGCAGGTCGAGACCCGCGCCGGCAACCCGTCCGAGGTGCTCATCCAGCTCGGCCAGGCGGCTGACCTGCTCGTGCTCGGCGCCCGCGGCCGGGGTGGGTTCCGCCACCTGCTCACCGGATCGGTGGCTACGCAGGTCATCCACCACGCCCCGTGCCCGGTCGTCGTGGTGCCGGGCAGGCGGGGCCCCGCAGCAACGGGAGAATGACCGGACGCGCCTGGCATCCGCGGTGTTTACGAAGGCATCAGTGAGCGACCGCTTACCACCTTCTTTCTCGAGGTATGCGGAAACGAACGACCTATACCGCGGATCGGTCGGCTGCCATCCGGTCGACGCCCAGGGGCAGCAGCGGCTCGGGGTCGATGAGCCAGTTGAAGCTGGTCTTGGGTGCATCGACGGGGTCGGCCTGGCGGATGCCGATCCCGGGCGGCACGATGTCGCCCCCGACGCCCGGGTCGTCGGCGAGCACGTGTAGCGGCGCGTAGTAGTTCGGGTCGAAGTAGTCGAGAGGTTCGCCGACGTCGGCGAGGTCGCCGTCCTGGATGAACCCGGCTCCGCCGATCCGGGCGTGCCAGTCGAGCAGCTCGGCGGGATACCGGCCGTCGACGAGCACATCGAGCGCCGAACGGTTGATGAGCAGATCGAGGAGCCGGGCGGCGTCCTCATGCCGGGGCGCCTGGTCGGCGGCTGCCACCGGCCAGTACGAGCCGGGATCCGCAGCTCCAGGTCCCCGGCGGTGGTGGTCAGGATCCGGGCGCGGTGGCCGTTGCGCAGGGCGTTGCGTTCCGCGGAACGCTCGTGTGGGCAGCACCGATCAACTCGGTCAGCTCGGCCTCGATCAATGCTTGGTAGACGGTCTCGGCCGCGGCGCGGACACGGTCGCCGACATCGGCGGCCTCGAGGACGTCCAGGACTTCGAGCAGGGCAGAGTGGTCCAGGGCAATCGCGTGGTGCTTGTCTGGGTGCCTCTGCGGGTTCACGCAGAGACTCACGCGGTGGTCCCGCCTACGTGCTCAGGCACGCCGTTCTCAGGCCCGGAACACCGTTCCCCGGCCGCCGAGGCGTAGGTCTCGGCGTCCGAGCGGCCCCGCCAGAGCGGGCTGACCTGCCCCCGCCCGGACACCGGACGTGCAAAGGCGTCACGTTCGGCGGCGTTGTGCCGGGCGAACCAGTCGTGCAGGACTCCGGCCAGCTCGTCGCGCACGCCGGCGCGGCCTGGCTCTGTCGCCCGGTTCTCCCGCTCGTCCGGGTCGTCGGCCAGGTGGTACAGCTCCTCGGGGCCGTCGCCGTGGCGCACCACGTACTTCCACTCCCCCGTGCGCACCATGCGCGTGCCGCCGTACTCGTCGAAGACGACCACGGCCTCCTCGCCGCCCGCCTCCTCTCCGAGCAGCCGCGGCAGGATCGAGCGGCCCGCCGCCAGCGGGTCCTCCGGCGCGGCGACGCCGGCGAGCTCGAGGATCGTCGGGTGGAGGTCGCACGCACTGGTGAGCCCGGAGTCGACGCGGCCCGCCGGGATGCGTCCGGGCATGCTCACGGCGAACGGGACCCGTACCGAGTTCTCCCACATGTTCAGCGGCCAGGTGGCGTTGCCCTTGCCCCAGACACCGTGGTGCCCACAGCTGAACCCGTTGTCCGAGGTGTACACGACGCACGTGCTCTCCCGCAGCCCTGTTCGGTCGAGGAGGTCGAGCACCTGCCTCACCCCGGCGTCGACCGCAGTGAGCGACGCGAAGTATCCCAGCAGGCTGGGGATCGGGTCCCGCATCGCGTCGGACACGGGACCGGGCTCCCAGCTGAACCACCGATGGGGTTCCTCGCGGGGGCACGACGCAAAGGTGCAGCCGTTGTAGGGGTCGGTGTAGCGGGCAGGGTGCTGATCCACCCAGGGGCTGTGCGGGGCGGTGTAGTTGACCTGGAGGTAGAAGGGTCGATCGGAGCCGGCATTGCGCTCCAGGAACCCGATCGCCTCCTCGGTGATCGCCTCGGTGAGGTACCGAGGTTCGGCCACGGGCTGCTCGTCGCGCCAGACGGGTGCGCCGAAGTAGCGGCCGTCGCCGGTGCGGTGGGAGTACCAGAAGTCGAAGCCAGGCGCGGGGTTCCGGGACGTCCCGAGATGCCATTTGCCGCTGTGCCCGCACTCCCACCCCGCAGCGGCGAGCACCTCGGGGGTGTTCGTGAGCCCGCTGAGGTAGCTGTCCTCGTCGCGCACCCCGTACGCCTCGCCGCGAATCCAGTCGTGGACCCCGTGCGCCGACGGCATGCGTCCCGTCAACAACGATGCCCTGGCGGGCGAGCACACCGGCGATGCACAGAAGAATCGGTCGAGCTCCGTGCCGCCCGCGACCAACTCGTCGATCGTCGGGGTGATGAGGTCGCGGTTGCGGTGCCCCATCGCCCACGGGCCCTGGTCGTCGGTGAGGACGACGAGCACGTTGGGCCGGTTCACGTCTCGGCTGGCCAACTCCTACCTCCGTCCACCGCGGTCGACACTCATCCGGCCGCCTCCTCGTCACCGAGTCCGCGCTCGGCGTAGATCGCGAGCGTCGTGTCCCACGGGATCACCCCCACGCGGTCCGCCCACCGCTGCCACCGACCGGCGAGCTCGGCGACGACCTCGGGGTGCTCGGCTGCCAGGTCGTGCAGCTCGGTGCGGTCGCGGTCGAGGTCGTAGAGCTCCCACGGCGCCGGGTACTCGCGTACCAACTTCCAGCGGCCGACCCGTACGGCGGCGTTGCCGGTGTGCTCCCAGAACAGCGGAAGGGGGTCCTGCGACCGTCCGCGCAGGGCAGGCAGGAAGTTGCGGCCTTCCAAGGGGAGCACCGGACGGCCCCGATGCACGCCCAGGTGGTCCACCCCCACGCAGTCGAGCAGAGTGGGCAGCACGTCGACCAGCTGCACCGGCAGGTCCACGACGCTGCCGCCCGCGAGGCCACCGGCCGGCCAGTGCACGAGGAACGGCGCCGCGATCCCGCCCTCGTGCACCCACCGCTTGTAGAAGCGGAAAGGCGTGTTCGACAGGTTGGCCCACGCCCGCCCGTAGCTCGCGTACGTGTCCTCCGGGCCGGGCCCGATCCCCGGCTCGTTGCCGACGCGCAGGTCGCGCCCGTCCCGCGTGCGCGTCGGCACGATGTCGGTGCGCCGGCGGAAGCTCTCCACCTCGCCCTTCGGGAGGTCCTCCGGCGAGGCACCGTTGTCGGAGAGCACCACGACCACCGCGCCGTCGAGCCTGCCGGCGCGCTCCAGGCTGTCGACGACGCGGCCGATCCCGGCGTCCATCCGTTCCACTTGCGCGGCGTAGGCCTGCATCCGTCGCGCCTGCCAGCCGGGCTCGTCCGCCTCCACCCACGGCGGTTGGGTGGGATCCCGATCGCTGAGCGCTGTGCCGGCAGGCAGTACTCCTTCGTCGATCAGTCGTTTCATCCGCCGCTCCCGTAGCACGTCCCAGCCGTCGTCGAAGACGCCGTCGAGCGCGGCGATGTCCGCCTCGGGTGCGTGCAACGGCCAGTGCGGCGCGGTGAAGGCCATGTAGAGGAAGAGCGGCTGCTCGGGCGCGGTCGCGGCCTGGTGCTCGACGAAGGCCACGGCCTCGTCGGCGATGGCGTCGGTGTAGAAGAAGCCGGGGTCCTGCGCCTCTGCGCTCGCGTCGGCCTCGCCGCGCGTCAGCGTTCCTGGGTCGTAGTAGCTGCCGCACCCGGTGAGCGTCCCGAAGAAACGGTCGAAGCCGCGGCGGGTCGGCCAGGCGCCGTTCGGCTCGGTCATCTCCGACGCCAGGTGCCATTTGCCCGCCAGGCAGGTGGCGTACCCGGATCCGCGCAGCACCTCGGCCGCGGTGACGCACCGGTCGTTCAGCGTGCCGCGGTAGCCACGCGGTGCGTCGTCGTTGGTGAGGATGCCGATACCCGTCTGGTGCGGGTGCAGCCCGGTCAGCAACGAGGCGCGCGACGGGCTGCAGCGCGCAGTGTTGTAGAAGGCGGACAACCGGACCCCGTCCCGGCCCAGGCGGTCGGCGTGCGGCGTACGGATCTCGCCGCCGTAGCAGCCCAGGTCGGAGAAGCCCATGTCGTCGGCGAGGATCACGACGACGTCCGGGCGCCTCATTTGACCGCTCCCCCGGTGAGCCCGGAGATGATCTGCCGGTTCGCCACAATGGCCAGCACGATGATCGGCACGGTGGCGAGCGAGCCCGCCGCCGCCATCTGGCCCCAGGCCACCTCGTAGGGCTGCACGAGCGAGGCGATGCCGACGGTCAGCGGCGAGGTACGCCCGCCTGAGGTCATCACGAGACCCATGAGGAACTCGTTCCACGCCATGATTCCCACGAACACCGCCACGGCGGCGAGACCCGACCGGGCGAGCGGCACCATGACCTGCACGAACACCCGCAGCTCCGACGCGCCGTCCACCACGGCGGCCTCTCGGAGCTCACCGGGCACCCCGTCGAAGTAGACCTTCATGAGCAGGGCTGCGAACGGGAGGTTGAAGACGGTGTTGAGCAGGATCAACCCTTGGACCGATCCGAGCAGGCCGAGGTTGTTCAAGGTGACGTACAGACCCGGCACCAACGCCATCGGCGGGATCAGTGGAAGGAGCGCGCTGACCGCGAGGAGCGTAAGCGTGACCCACCTGGCCATCTGCAGCCGCGACAGCGCGTAACCGGTGGCCGACCCGATCACCAGGCACAACACGATCGTGCCGGCCACGATCAGCAGGCTGTTGACCAGCTGCGCCGTGAACGGACGGCCGGGGCCGAGCAGCTCGGCGACGTTCTCGGTGGTGAAGCCGAACTCCCAGTCCGGGCTGACGATGTTGCGCCCGGGCTGCACGCTCAGGACCACCAGCCACGCGATCGGCAGGATGAACGCCGCCAGCAGGAGGAGCAGAGGCAGGTCGATCGCGGGCCGGAACCTGCGCCGGCGCCGGGGCGCGGCCGGTCCCGACGCCGTTCCGGGCGCGGCCGCCGGCCGATCGGTCAGCACGCCGGGGGTCATGGACGTACTCACGCGGCCGCTCCTCCCTGTCGCACGGTCCGGCGCACGACCACCGAGACCAGCAGCACGACGATGACGAACAGCACCACGGCCAGGCTGAACGCCGCCCCGTACCCGAGCTCCAACCGATCGAAGAAGACGTTGCGGATGTGCAGACTCACCAGCGTGGTGGCATCGCCGGGGCCCCCGCGGGTGAGCAGGTACATCTCGTCGAACGCCTTGACACCCATCACCAGCCGGATCAGCGCCGCTGCCGCGAGCGCGGGAGCCAGCAACGGAAGCACGATCCGCCAGAAGATCTGCCGTTCGGTCGCACCGTCGACCCGCGCGGCCTCGAGGAGCTGGTCGTCGATGCCTTTGAGCGCGGTGTAGACGAGGAGGAACACCACGGGCGTCCAGTGCCAGACGTCCACGAGGATGATCGACAGCATGGCTCCCGCCTCGCTGCCGAGCCAGCCCTGCGGCGGCAGCCCGACGTCGATGAGCACCCTGTTGAGCACCCCCACGGTGGGGCTCAGGATCAGCAGCCAGATGAGGCTGACCACCACCGGCGCGACGACCGCAGGCCAGAGCGCGATGTTCCGGGCGATCGGCCCGAACAGCGCCGACCGGTCCACCAGCACGGCCAGCAGGGTGCCCAGCACGAGCGTCAGCGGAACGGTCGCCGCGATGAACACCGCGGTCGTGACCGCCGACGACATCGCGAGCGCGTCGTCGAACATGCGGGCGAAGTTGGCGAGGGTGCCGAAGTCCCAGATGAACGCGCCGTTCTGGATCTCGACGTGCGACAGCGCCATCCGCACCACCTGCGTGAGCGGGTAGACGGCGAACAGCAGCATGAACGCGATGAAGGGCAGGACGGCGAGCAGGCCGAACCGGCCCCCGTGCAGGGGACTCCGTCCGCGCGGTCGCCGCGCCGTCGACGCCGTGGTCACTGGAGGAATCCCGCTTCGCGCACGACCCGCGTCAGCTCCTCCTGCAGCTGCGCGAGGCCGTCGGGGGCAGGGGTCGCGCCCGCCCCGATCGCGCTGAGGATCCGTTCGGTCACCTCCAGCATGGGGGCTGAGAAGACGTAACGCACCGCGCTGTGTACGTCCGGCATGGAGTCGGCGACCGCCTGGAGGTACACGGCATCGCCACCGCCGAGCTCGCCGAGCACGTCCTCGCGGGTGGCGATGCCGCCCGCCTCGCCGAACGCCGTCTGCTGCTGCTTGTCCAGCATCCACCGGATGAACCGGTAGCTGGCCTGTGCCCGCTCGGGCGGCAGGCCCCGCGGGACGCACAGCGACCAGGTCCCGCTGGTGGGAGCGGGCTCGCCGGTCGGGCCGGCGGGCACCACCGCGTACCCGAGCTTGCCGACCACGTTCGACGCCGACGGATCCTCCAGCTGAGCCGCGGCCGCCGCCACGACGTGTGCCTGCAGCGCTTCGCCGCTCTGCAGGGCCGCGATGACCTCCGCCTGGCCCACCGTCTGCGGCTCGGCCGGGCCGAGCGCGAGCAGCCGCCGGTACATCTCGGTGCCGGCGAGGGCCTCCGGCGTGTCGACCGCGGGCGTCCAGTCGCTGCCCTCGTCGACGAACCAGGTGGCGCCGTAGCTGTAGAACACGGGCATGTAGTCGTAGGTGATGGACTGGCCACCCGACGAGGCCTGCCCCCGGGTCGCGTAGCCGTAGCGCGCGAGCCCCGCCTGCTGCGCCTGCTCACCGGCCGCCACCGCGTCCTCCCACGTGCGGGGCACGGGCAGGCCGAGCTGCTCGTAGAGGTCCCTGCGGTAGATCAGCAGGTGGACGTTGCCGTTGATCGGCAGGCCCATCACCCGCCCGCTCGGGTCCGAGGTGCGGGCCTGGGGGTCCCAGAACGGCAGGGCGGCGTAGGTCAGCACGGCCGGGTCGAGCGAGAACTGGGCGTCCACCTCGTCCAGCGGCGCGACCCAGTCATTGTCGTAGAACTGGTGGGTCCACGGCTCGTCGAGCTGGAAGAGGTCGAAGACGAGGTTCTGGTTCTGGATCGCGTTGGTCATCTGCGTGCGCAGGCCGTCGTAGGGGAACTCGCGCAGCGTGATGCGTACGCCGCTCTCCGCCTCGTACTGGGCAGCGACCGTCCGGTAGGCGTCCAGCCACGGGGACTGGTTGGTCGGGACGATCAGCTCGGTGACCTCGCCGCCCGCGCCACCACCTCCGCCGAGCGCGCCGGCACCGCCGCCGCCGCAGCCCGTCAAACCTGCGATGGCCGGGATGGACACCCCGCCGGCCGCGAGCTGGAGGAACCGTCGACGGCTCATCGCCGCCGAGTTCTTGTCTGGGGACATGGTGCTCTCCTCGCCTGGAGTCCGACGCTGCGGATGGAGGGCAGCTCGACCGCATCTCCCCCGGTACTCACGTGCGTCGGCGCGCACGAGACGCGGGACGGGCTGGGCTCTCCTCCGGTGGCCTGGCCACTTGGAACGTCAGTGTGTCTCCGGCCCCAAAACACAGTCAAGACTTTGTCCGAACATATTCAGAATCTTCCACATGTCGGGATCGCAGCATGCTCGAAGATCGCTTGAGATCCACCTCAGCCGAGATCCATGACGTCGAGCCGTCGCCGATGCAGCCGGCACCGACCGCACCCACCTGAGGACGGCGCCCATCATCGGTCGGTTGACCGACTGTCCGGGCAGTACGGCTAGAGCGTGTCCCGTGGATCATGCGGGTCGGCTGCGGTAGATCTCTTCTGTGCTTGATCGCCACGACTTGACCGACGCGGAGTGGGCACGGCTGGAGCCGTTGCTGCCCGACCGGACACCGCG